>CAMAQB010000047.1 GCA_945860285.1 Akkermansia muciniphila
AGGCCCTAAGAAGCCACCAAATCTCATTTTACCGGGACGGGAAACAAATCCGGCAACAAAACTACCGCCCAAGCACACCGCAACCAACCGTCAATATCCTCACCAGGAAATCTAAGTCCGGCAGTGTTAAGTCCGACAGGCTGCTAGGAAATTGCTACTGGGCTATAGGCTGACAACTAACATAATTTGAAGGCTGAGCACGAGAATGAAGGCGCGAAAGTGACGGGCGAGCACTTAAAAAAAATTGAAACGGCAGCAATTATTGGGTTTTGTAAAAAAGAAGACGAAAAATTGTTAATCTCCAATCCGGCTTTGGCAAGATTTTTTATAAGTTTTTTTTATAGCGTGAAACAATACTCTTAGGTGAGTTCGAGAACCGAATTTGGGCCGTCGAAGAGTTATTTTTCGGATGCTTGCCCTGTTTGACCTTGGCCCAATCCAATGATCGGGATTTGATTTCCTGAGCTTTTGCAACTGGCTGGATGAGAAAAAGCGTATTATCGGAAAAGATTGGTATGTGATTTACTGATCCAAACTGCGTCGTCGTGGATAATTTCAAACGTGGGATAGCCCATAATTGCTCAGGGTTATTCCTCAAGAATTGCATACAGTGCTCAAGGGGAATTAAGCAAATACCTGATCGTTATTCCCAGTGGGTACGTGACATCAGTGTTCGATCAAACTTCCCATCCTTATTTAGACCATACCACTGATATTTTGGGCGCATAGCGCATAAGAAGATTCAGCCAATTCGCCTTACTGAGAATGGGGGAACCCAATGTCGAGCTGCGCTGGATAAGGCGACATGCAAGCTCCAAATTACCGCTTGGCAATAGAAAATGCCGTGGTAGAATAAAAGTTGTAATTTATATGCCCATGAAAAATCCTAATTTCCTATTACTAGCTGTCACACTGCTTCCAGTTGCCGCAGAACCCTCCCTTACCATCTACAATCAGAACTTCGCGGTCGTTCGCGACAGTGTGACGCTCGACCTCAAAGCCGGAGTTAACGAGGCTCTTTTTTCCGGCATGACCGCTGTGGCGGAAACCGATTCGGTGATCCTGCGCGACCCGGCAGGCAAAGCCAATTTTCAAATCCTCGAGCAAGCCTATCGCAACGATCCGGTTTCAGTGGGGCTGATGCTGCAACTCAATGAGGGCAAGGCGATTGACTTCTTTGTCCACGAAGCGAACAAACCCGACCGCACAGTGCAGGGAAAAATCATTCGCAGTGGTTATGGCTCCGGAGGTCGCGGCGCCACCCAACCGATCATCGAGGTGGACAAGAAATTGCAATTCTCCCTGCCCGGCGAGCCGGTCTTTCCCGCTCTCGGCGATGACACGATTCTCAATCCAACACTGACATGGACGATCAATGCCGCCGAGGCCACCAAGTTCGATGCCGAACTCGCCTACGTCACCGGAGGCCTGACCTGGCAGTCGGATTACAACATCGTCGCCGCGGAAAAAGGCGACGACATTGACATTGTCGGCTGGGTGACCTTCAACAACCAGAGCGGCACGGCATTCAAACAGGCCAAGGTCAAATTGATGGCGGGGGACGTCAACAAAGTGCAGACGCCTCAGCCTGCCGCGATGGGTCGTGCGATGAAGGCGATGGCGATGGACGCTTCAATGCCGGAAGCGGTATCGGAAAAGGCCTTTGATGAATTCCACCTCTATACAATCGGTCGACCGGTTACATTGCGCGATCATGAAACAAAACAGGTGGAGTTCGTGCGCGGCACCAGCGTGAAGGCTCCGAAAATTTTCGTTTATGATGGCGCGACCATGAACTATGGCGCGTGGAATTATTTCCGCGGCGAAGGTGAATACGGCGTGCAGACGAACAAAAAAGTCTGGGTGCTGCGCGAGTTCAAGAACAGCAAGGAAAACAACCTCGGCATGGCCCTGCCGAAAGGACGACTGCGTTTTTACAGTCGCGATGACGACGGTTCACTGCAATTCACTGGTGAAAACAACATCGACCACACTGCGAAGGACGAAACAATCCGCGTTTATCTGGGCAACTCCTTCGACCTTGTCGGCGAGCGCCGTCGAACAGCCTACAAAGCCGAAAGCGCCAACAGCTGGCTCAACGAAACCTATGAAATCAAATTGCGCAATCACAAGAAGGAAGCCGTGGAAATCCGCGTGGTCGAACACATGTCGCGCTTCGACAATTGGGAGCTGAAACAGAAGTCGGACGATTTCCGCAAGCTCGACAGCCACACGATCGAATTCCCGGTCAGGATCAAACCCGACGAGGAAAAAATCATCACCTATCAAGTGCATTACACCTGGTGATTCGTTTCATCGGGAGTCAGCGAAACGCGCATTTCCTTCGCCATCTTTGAATGTAAAATCCATCACTCGCCGATTCTTGACGTGTCACGCCTTGCTTGCGTGGATCACTTGTAACGCGGGGACGATATCGGTCAGCCAGCCCGAATCGCGCAGTCTATTCCAGCGCTCTGCCGCCAATACCGGATCGGTGGCTGTCTCAGGCACTTATGAGGGTTCACCGGACCACATCGAAGCGCGCGCGGTGGTCATGGCGGGAACCGGAAATTCAGGCACAGGCACTGATTGGCAAACGCTTTCCGCGAGTCCCACCAGTGGCATTTTCAG
Organism: Akkermansia muciniphila; assembly: GCA_945860285.1. Classification (GTDB taxonomy): domain Bacteria; phylum Verrucomicrobiota; class Verrucomicrobiia; order Verrucomicrobiales; family Akkermansiaceae; genus UBA956. The sequence goes on from CAMAQB010000047.1 coordinate 2,632, forward strand.
CGGCGCTTTGATGGGCATTCCCGCTGGTGGATGGTATCAAATTGAAACGCGTTGTGTAACGGATGGAATTCCCGAGCAGGAATCGATCGTCACCAAAATCGGCATCGGCGACATTTACGTGACCGCAGGCCAGTCGAACGCAACCAACTTCGGCAACCCCGTCTACACTCCCATCGACGACCGGGTCTGCGTGCGCACGAACATGTCCGGCTCAACGTGGCGACACGGCTACGACCCCATGCCCGTAACCGACGGCAGCAGCGCTGGATCGGTTTGGTCCCGGCTGGGCGACAAACTCGCCGCTGCCGACAACATCCCGATTGGCTTCGTTTGTGCCGGTTGGAAAAACACCCAGACCAGCCAATGGCTCCCCGGTTTGGACAAATACGCGAATTTGAAAGCCGCCATCCAATCGTTCCCGCCCGGTGGATTTCGCGCCGTGCTCTGGCACCAGGGTGAGTCCGATTCCGTAAACAGCGTCAGTGCCGATACCTATGCATCGCGACTGAACACAATCATCGCCCAAAGCCGGGTCGATGCCGGGTGGAGCATACCGTGGTATGTTGCCGAGGCGTCATTTCACCCCAGTTCCCTGCTGTCGCAGGAAGAACCCGTCGCTGCAGGCCAGCGGGCTGTCGTCTACGCAGACCCCTTGGTTTACTTTGGCCCGACCACCGATGCCTTCCACCTCGAAGATGCCAACGGCGGCAAACTCATTGATGCCGTGCATTTCAATGCTGCCGGTCTCGCCGATCACTCCGATCAATGGCGCGACATCCTGCGGGACACTACATCCACCACACCGCGCAATGGGGATTTTGAAGAAAACCGCATGCCCTCGATCACTGGTTTATCGCCTCTTGCGGATGGCGCACTGCATACGGTCGACGTTTCGACGGTCTTTGACTCCGCCTCGGTGCTGGGCTGGCGCATACTCAGCGCAGACGGAAAAACCGCAGTTCGCGGCAGCGGCTTTCACAACCCCACGATCGGCACTTATGCGGGGGCCATCGACACCAACAATGGAGGAGTCTTGCAAAACATGGCCGGGCGCCATGTCGCCTACCTCAGCGGCGGAAGTGCCTATAATTGTATTTTGCAAACGACCCGCTCCCATCTGCAACCCAACAGTGCCCACACCATGACCGTCGCAATCGGTGTTCGCGATAATGCTTCAACTTTCGGAGGTGCCCGACTCGACATTCTCGCCGATGGTGTCGTTGTTGCCTCTACGAACGTCTCGAAATCCTACCTCGACAGCATCCGTGGCGGCGATTGCGCCGGAACTTTCACGGATGTCACCCTGCGCTATATTTCCGGCGCTGCCGTCACCCCCCATCAAACTCTTGCCCTGCGCATCGCCAAAGCCGGAGCAGGGGTGACCGTGCTGGACTTTGACAACGTCCGCTTCTCCATCGCGCTCAACGGATATGCGGCCTTTCAATCGCAATACTGGGGCGGCAGCAGTCATCCCGATGCCGCGCCGCTGTGTGATCCCGACGGCGACGGACTGGACAACTGCCTCGAATACGCCATCGGCGGCGACCCTTTAATTTTCACCGCTCCTCCAGTTCTCACTTCGAACGGAGCAAACTACTTGCTTAGCATTGTCAAAAGCAGCGAAGCGGCAAACGATCCGAAAATCGTCTATGGCTTTGAAACCTCGGACGATTTGCTGCACTGGGCAGATGCCCCACCGACGCTGAACAATGCCACCACTGTCTCCTGCGAACTTCCAGGCTCGTTCCCCGCCCGGTTCATCCGAATGAAAGTCACGTTGAATCCTTGAATTGAAAGCCCATTACAGTCAGGACCCCCCCGACAAACCGAACGCGCCGTTGTTCATTTCACTTGTTCTGTCGAAAGGATAATCCTATCATGAGCCATCAATTGCCATGAAAAAAATTCTAACCGCATGTCTAACATTATTTCCATTCTGCCCCGCCCTTCTCGCAGTCGAGGTTAAACCCAACGTGGTTTTCATCATTTCGGATGACCAGGCGTGGAACGATTATTCATTCGCCGGACACAAACAACTTCAGACCCCGAACATCGACAAGCTGGCCAAGGACGGGATGACTTTTCGCAACGGTTATGTTCCCTCCAGCCTTTGCTGTCCGAGTCTGGCATCACTTCTCACCGGAAAGTATCCTCATCAACACAAAATCACCGGCAACGATCCTCCCTATCCTGATGGCAAGCCGGTTAAAAATTTCTACGGAACAGACGCCTATCATCAAGGTCGCGAAACGATGAATCGATTCATGGATGCGCAAATGACACTGCCGCGCATCCTCGCGAAAAACGGCTACATTTCCCTGCAAACCGGAAAGTGGTGGCAGGGCGATTTCACCCGTGGCGGTTTCTCCCACGGCATGAGCAAAGGCGAGCGTCATGGCGACGACGGTCTCGACATCGGTCGCAAAACCATGCAACCGATCGATGACTTCCTGGATCTGAGCATCAAGGAGAAAAAACCATTTTTCCTCTGGTATGCGCCGATGATGCCGCACGACCCTCACACGCCGCCGCAACGACTGCTGGACAAATACAAGGCCCTGACACCTTCCATTCATCAGGCGCGCTACTGGGCCATGGTTGAATGGTTTGATGAAACAGTCGGCCAGCTCCGCACATCGCTTGAACAACGCCAACTCGGCAACAACACGCTCATCGTTTACATTTCGGACAATGGTTGGATCCAAAACCTCGACAATCCAGGCCACTCCACCCGATGCAAATACACTCCCTACGAAGCAGGTTTGCGCACTCCGATCATGTTCAACATGCCTGGAAAAATTCCCGCGCAGATGAGCGACGATCTCGCTTCCACGGTCGATGTTTTGCCGACGGTTTTGTCATTTCTGAATCTCAAGATGGAGGAAAAACTTCCCGGCATCGACCTCTTGAACCCGGAGGCCCGGCGCGGCCGTCATTTTGTTAGTGGTGCCTGCTTCACCCACAATGCGGTGTCGATGGACGGCCCCGAAAAAAACCTCATGTGGCGCTGGATTGTAGCGGACGGCTGGAAGCTGATCGTCCCCCAGCATCCTGAAAACGAGCCGAAATCAACGCAGTTGTTTCATCTAACAAAAGACCCGGGGGAATCGACCGACTTGTCGAAGGACAATCCGGAACAACTGAAAAAACTGACCGCCCAGCTCGACTCCTGGTGGAAGCCATGAGCATGGAGCGCCAGCTTACTTCACTTTGTTTTCCGTGAAATCGGTGTCCGGATTGGCCAATTCAAGCTCCTTGATCCAGGTGTTGCGATATCGCACGTCGTGGCCCTCGCACTGAAGTTTCAGACCACCCGGCACGTCGGTGATTCCCTTGCCACCCGCGTTTCCACCGTCGAGCCCCGAATTCGGGCCGCCGTGGACTTGGTTGATGGTCACGTTGGTATGCACCTTGATGCCGTTGAAATACATGCTCACCATGGGTTTTTCGGTCATTTGGCCGTCCTTGAAGCGTGCAGCGCGAAATGTAATGTCGTAGGAATTCCATTTGCCCGCGCCGTTGTAGGCGGCATAGGGCGAGTCGGTTTCATTGATCACCGCGCCCATTCCGTGTTTGGTTTTGTCGCCATCCAGCACCTGGATTTCATAACGGTTCTGTAGATACACGCCACTGTTTCCTCCGGGTTTTGCCACGAAAAATTCAATGTGCAAACGGAAATCCCGATAGGCTTTTTTTGTTACGATGTCCGCCGAACCATATTTCCCGCCATCCGCCACCCGGTCATCGGACATGACCACGGTACCGCCGTCCACTTCGTCCGGCACGACTTTCCACTTGATCGGCATGGCCGACTTGAAGCCGGGGCCCTCCCAGTAAATCCACTTTGCGTCGAGCATCGCCCGCGAACCGTCGATGATCATTTCCGCTCCCTCCGCGGGTTTCGCCCCAACTCCGACATCCGCTGAAACCGATGAAACGCAAACCGATAGGACACACACGTTGTAGAATAATGGATAGTGCATAGTGGTGCTTGATGTTGTCTCCCCTGCCCTGGTAGCGTCAACCAAGAAATTCCGATTATCGCGCGCCACGCACAACTGAAATTGGGCATTGCGCCGCATCTTGTCTGCTGCTAAGCACGGGTGTGGATGCGAAGTCAACCCAATCAAACGCCCTGCGACTCTTCTCACTGGATGCCTACCGTGGCTTCGCGATGCTTCTCATGGCAGCGGAAATGATGCATCTCACAAGCCTAGTGAAACATTTCCCCGACAGCCGGATTTGCCGTTGGCTGGCATTTCATTGCGATCATGTGGATTGGGCAGGTTGCTCCCTGCACGACCTCATCCAACCATCCTTCAGCTTCATGGTCGGTGTGGCCCTGCCATTCTCCCTGGCGAGTCGAGCCTCGCGCGGACAGTCGTGCGCGAAGCAATGGCTGCATGTGATGTATCGATCCCTCATTCTGATTTTGTTAGGAGTCTTTCTGCGATCCACGTGGCATGACCGGACCGACTGGACATTCGAGGACACCCTCTCACAAATCGGCTTGGGCTATCCGTTTTTGTTCGCACTGGGGCTGGTGGGCAACCGTCTTCGCTGGGCATCCCTCGTGGCGATACTCGTCGGCTACTGGTTGTTTTTCGTGTTCTACACTCCGCCACAGAGCTGGGATGCTGGCCTTGCCCATGTTCCCAGAGGCTGGTCGTACGACTTCACAGGATTTGCCTCGCATTGGAATTTCAACAAGAATCCGGCCTGGGCTTTTGACCGATGGTTCATGAATCTGTTTCCCCGCAAAAACGAATTCATGGGCAACAGCGGAGCCTACTCGACACTCAGCTTCATTCCCACACTGGGCACCATGGTGCTGGGATTGATCGCCGGTCAGTGGCTGCGGGACCGCAACAGCAATGCCGAACCTCTGCGCAAGTTGATCATCGCCGGCACTATTTGCATGGCCACGGGAATATTGCTCGATAAAACCGGCATCTGTCCTTCGGTGAAAAAAATCTGGACCCCCTCGTGGACTCTGTTCAGCGGTGGTTGGTGTTTCTTTTTGATGTCCGCTTTTTATGCCTTGATCGATGTCAAAGGCTGGAAAAAGTGGGCTCTTCCGCTGGTGGTGATCGGCACGAACTCGATCGCAATGTATGTGATGGTCTACACGCAGACCGGATTTTTTAGAAAAGCGATCACCACGCATTTTGGCAGGGCACCCTTCCGGGTTTTCGGCGATGCCTTTGAGCAAACATTGCACGGTGCCGCCGTGCTGCTGCTGTTGTGGCTCATCCTGTTCTGGCTTTACCGCCGCAAGGTATTCCTGAAGATCTGATCAAATCAACTGGGTTTCAACCAGAATCCGATAGGTTCCCGCCAACGCCATCAATTCCTCATGCGTCCCGCTTTCGACAATTTGCCCGCCGTGCACGACGAGTATCTTGTCCGCATTGCGCACTGTGGATAGCCGATGCGCGATCACCAGCGCAGTGCGACCATGCATCAAGCGGTCCAACGCCTCATTGACCAATCGTTCACTCTCGGCATCCAGCGCGCTCGTCGCTTCATCGAGCAGAAGAATGCGCGGATCGGCCAATACGGCCCGGGCAATGGCCACGCGCTGCCGCTGACCGCCGGAAAGTTTGACTCCGCGCGGGCCGACGAGGGTTTGGTATCCCTCGGGCATGGCAAGGATGAAATCGTGCGCGTTGGCGACCCGGGCGGCATCTTCGATTGCCAACTGGTCCGCACCTGGTTTGCCATATCCGATGTTCTCCGCAATCGTGCCGCCGAACAGCATCACTTCCTGTGGCACCAAGGCCATTTGCTTGCGCATTTTAACCAGGTCCAGCGTGTTGATGCCGCGACCATCAAAACGAATTTCACCTTTTTCAGCGGGATAAAAACCCAACAATAACGAAAAGATCGTGCTCTTGCCGCCACCGGATGCGCCGACAAGCGCCATGCGCTGGCCGGGTCGGGCACTGAACGTGATGCCGCGCAGAACTTCCTTTTCCGGGCGGGAGGGATAGCGAAAGGTCACCCCTTCCAACGAGAGTTCGCCCTTGAATTGTAGCAACAAATCGCCGCCCTGGCGCTCGGACGGTTCCTCAAGCACGCCGCGCAACCGTTCACTGGCACCGTTCATGGCGGATATCTGGGTCATGATTTCAGGAAACGAACCGAGTGAAGCCCCGACGAAGATGCTGAACAGAATGAACGCCGTGAATTGCAATTGCGTGATCTCATTTCCCGCCAGCATGCGGGCTCCGAACCAAACCACGGCAGCGATCGTTCCAAACATCACAAAAATGATGAACGACAAAAAGAACCCGCGGATTCGGGCGCCGCTGACGGTGACATCATAGAACTTCTTCAGGCTTTTGGCGTAGCGGTGCTGCTCGTAGGTTTCGTTGCCGTATGACTTCACATCGGCGATCGCCTGACATACCTCCTCAACAACCGTGCTCGCATTCGCAAGCGCATCCTGGGATGCCATGGTGTGGCTTTTCACCCTGCGACCGATCATAGCAACGGCAAAGACCACGAAGGGAACGCAGGCGAGCATCATCAACGACAGTTTCCACGAGAAATAAAACACCGCGACGAGTCCGCCGATCAGAATGACCGTCTGCCGTGCCGCCTGCGGCACCGTGGAAATCAGGGTTTCCCGCACCACCGCAAGGTCCGAAGAAATGCGATTGCTCAACGATCCCGTTGCCTGTTCTTGAAAAAATGACACCGGCAGCGAGGTGAGATGATCGAACAAATCCTTGCGCAGGTCGTTCAACGCGGCTTCGCCCGAACGGATGAATCCCTGCACGCGCCAGAAGCCGATGAATGACTGCAAGCCAAGAGCGCAAAGCATGTAGAGCACATCCTTGTTCACCTTGCTGACAACCGAAACAGGATCGACACCCTCACGAAGTGCATCGACAGGAGATCCGATCAGGTCCTTCAAAAACCAGGGAAACGCCAGTGCCAGTGCGGCGGTGAAAAGCAATGCGAAGAGCGATGGAATGAAAATCCGCCGGTGACGGGACAAATAATGCCACAGCCAGCGAAACCCTTCAGCGCGAGATTTGCTCATGAGTATGGATGCAGTATGCCTTGGCAACGGGATCGCACCGATCGATCATGCGGGTGCTCCGACCACTTCGCCGGGAAGGGTGCCGTCCCCTTTGGACTCTTCCTTGCTGGCATTCTTCGCGGCTTCCTTTTTGGCAAGTTCATCGGGAATCGGCGGTGGTTTGGGGGCGGGAGGAGGATCCTTCATCTCTCCAAACTCCACCAAATCCCTCACGTGGCTGGCATCGAGGGTTTCAAATTCCAGCAGCGCCATGGCGATCAATTCCACCTTGTCGCGTCCCTCATTCAAAAGTTTTTGCGCTTTGGCAAACGCTTCATCAATCAGGAACTTGATCTCCGCATCGATCGCCTGGGCGGTCGCCTCGGAATAATCGCGCGAACGGCCGAAATCGCGACCGAGAAACGAAGTGCCATCGGTTTCGTTGTAGCCAATCATGCCAAGCTTGTCGCTCATGCCCCACTCGCAGACCATCTGGCGGGCGAGATGGGTGGCCTGACGAATGTCACCCGCGGCACCGTTGGAGATGTCATCACTGTGAAAGGACTCGGCGATGCGACCACCCATGGTCATCACCAGGCTGTCGAGCGCCTCTTTTTTCTGCGTGGAATACTTGTCGCCATCGGGAAGATACATGGTGGCTCCCAGATAGGGACCGCGTGGAATGATGGTCACCTTGTGAAGAGGATGGCAGTTTTTAAGAACCACATTCAAGTACGCGTGACCTGCTTCATGCCATGCGGTGCCGATTTTCTCCTTGTCGCTCATGGCCAGACTACGCCGCTCGCGACCCCAACGCACCTTGTCGCGGGCTTCCTCCAATTCGGACAGTGTCACCGCATTCAAATTGCGGCGGGCGGCCAACAGCGCGGCCTCGTTAATCAGGTTTGCCAGTTCGGCGCCGGAAAATCCAGGCGTGCCCTTGGCAATGATGGCCATGTCGACCCCGGCCTGCAGCTTGATTTTTTTCGCATGAACGCGGAGGATTTCCTCGCGCCCATTGACATCCGGAAGAGAAACAGTGACCTGTCGGTCAAAACGCCCGGGCCGCAATAGTGCGGGATCGAGCACGTCGGGACGGTTGGTCGCCGCGATGATGATCACACCCTCCTGGGTATCAAATCCATCCATCTCCACCAGCATCTGGTTGAGTGTCTGTTCGCGTTCATCGTTGCCACCACCCATTCCCTGGCCGCGATGACGACCCACGGCATCGATCTCATCAATGAATATCAAACAAGGCGCGTTTTTTTTGCCCTGCTCGAACATGTCGCGAACACGGCTGGCACCAACCCCGACGAACATTTCCACGAAGTCGGATCCGGAAATCGAGAAAAACGGCACATCGGCCTCACCGGCGATCGCACGGGCCAGCAGGGTTTTTCCGGTGCCCGGCAAACCGACCATCAAAACGCCTTTCGGAATGCTGCCGCCCAGTTTCTGGAACTTCCGGGGGTCGCGCAGAAACTCGACGATTTCCTGCAACTCTTCCTTGGCCTCCTGGATACCCGCGACATCCTTGAATGTCACCTTGTTGCGGTCCATGGTCAGCAAACGCGCCTTGCTGCGACCGAAATTCAGCGCGCCACGTCCCGCGGATTTCATCTGTTGTCGCAGGAAGAAAACCAGGAAAGCGGCGATGAGGATGATCGGCAGCAGGTTGATGAAAACGCTGGCAAAGGTATTGCTGATGCTGGTGCGCTGCGCTCCGGAGGCAAGCAACTCCGCGAGTTCCTCCTTTTGCATGAGCGGGTCCACCTTGACCTCGAAACGAGTTGTCAGATCCAACGGCTTTTTGCTATTGGGATCCGCGGTCGGCAGTGGCAGCGTGGGCCGCCACAAGCGCACTCCCTCAATCACGGCGGAATTGTCCTTGCCAATCACCACCCGCAGCGGAGTGAGCATGTCATTCACCTGGACCTCTCCTGCGGCGAGGGTTTTGCGAAAAGACTGAAGCGTCATCATTTCACCACCCTCCGGCATGATCGGCAACTGCTCGGCTTTGATGATTTTCAAATCACTCCCAAGAATGCGGTTGAGAACGCCCTGGTTCAATGTGATGTCAACGGGAACCTGGAAAACCGTGCGCTGCTCGGCCGCCTTCATGTCAGGCTGAGGCACGGGATTGATCCACCCGCTGACCACGGCGATGTACTGGTTGTCCTTGGATACCACCTCAAACGGCTTCTTCGGATTGTCGACAATCACCAGGCCGCGGTCATATTTGTTGCGAAACTCGTTGTAACTCAGTTGCTGCGTTTTCCCGCTGAAGCCATCAACCTGGAAAAACGCCAGACCCAGGATCAAAATGGCGATTGACAGCAAACCGAACAAACGCCAGTTGACACCCGGCGGCTCACTGTTGGAACGATTGGGATCGCGTGAATCATGGGGCTTGTTTGGTGTGTCGGACATGGCATTCAGCAATGACGAGGGACTGATCGGCATGATCAAACCCTGCTCGGTAATTCGCTGCTTACAATAGCCCTGACTCCTGAAAAGGAAAATGTTTTTTGCACATTTTATGATTTTTCTCGGCAAACCGGCGCGGCTTGGCTCGATGCGTCTTCCCTCTTTGCCTCTATCGATTCAATGCGAGTCCAGCATCGCCACCGCCATGGCAGCGATCCCCTCTTCGCGACCGATGAAACCGAGCCGTTCGTTGGTTGTCGCTTTGATACCTACGCGGGCGAGAGGCAAACCGAGTGCTCCCGCGATGGCCTCCTTCATGGCATCGCGATACGGCAATACTTTCGGAGCTTCGGCGATGATGGTCGAATCGACGTTGATCAGACGGCAACCGAGTTGTTCGCAGCGCTCCCGGCATTTTTCCAAAATTTTCAAGGAAGATATGCCCTTGCAGGCGGGGTCGCCCGGCGGAAAAAAATGTCCGATATCCGGTTCACCAAGTGCCCCGAGAACTGCGTCGGCAATGGCATGGCAGAGCACGTCGGCATCCGAGTGACCATCCAATCCCCGTTCATGAGGAATTTCCACCCCGCCGAGAATCAGAGGTCGGTTGTCGGCAAAGCAATGCACATCATATCCAATTCCTATCATGGCAGAAGCACAGCCAAGCACGTGGCAGATTGATAAGCAATCGCAAATCCGCTGGATCAACAATGCCGCTGTTTTTCTCGTGGCAAGAACGAAAATTCTGATATACAGGGAAGTCGCCATGAGGAACTTTCCGACAATCTTCCAAATCCGCACGCTTTGGAATGCCGCAACCGGTGTCTCCATTCTGGTTCTCGGAATCCTGTTAGTGGGGCTGATCTGGCTGGTTGGCAAACTTTTCGGCTATCTGCAACCCGTGCTCGTCCCTGTGCTCGTTGCGGGAATCGTGGCGTATTTGCTGGATCCGCTGGTAAGGCGCTTGCAAAAATGGGGGCTTTCCCGTCTCAAGTCGGTGGTGTTCGTATTTGTCGCCATGATGGTCACGCTAGTGCTGCTTTTGGCGACCATCCTGCCGGGGGTGAATCGGGCCCGCGCTCTGATCGCACAACAACTATCCACCGGCAAGGCACCCACCGCGGCTCAGGATCAAACTCAAGCCGATGGCGCAACGCTGCCCGGCGAACCCGGACGGGAAGCAACGTCGCTGAGCAACCAACTGGGTGCCTTCATCCGCGATCTGCAGGCAAAGAAAAAAGGAACGATGACCGGCTGGGCGCTGACCGAAGTCGACGACAGCGGTCGCGATATCGGAAATTCAGCTGCGGCCTTGCCTCCCGAACCATGCATGGAATTTTTCTGGAACACCCGCAGCGGCAGAATGCTCTACAATTACAAAGACCGGATCTGGCAGTGGACCACCACCGGCACATCCAAGGTCTTCGCGCTGTTGGGATTCATTCTCGGCATGCTGATGGTTCCGGTGTATCTGTTCTTCTTTTTGAAAGACTCCGCGGAAATTCAGGAAAACTGGCATAATTATGTCCCCTTGAAGGCATCGAAGTTCAAAAGCGAACTCGTCGAAACCCTGCAGGAAATCAACGGCTACCTGATCTCCTTTTTTCGAGGGCAGGTGCTGGTGGCGTTCATCGATGGCATCTTGGTGGGCATTGCGCTGACACTCTTTGGCCTGCCCTATGGATTTTTGATTGGCGTCTTCATGGCGATGCTAGGGGTGATCCCCTACATCGGCAACATCATCTGCCTGATACCGGCTTGCGTGATCGCCTGGTTTCACGCCAAAGGGGAAACTCCTTTTGGACTGGAATCCATGCCATACACCTTGGGCGTGGTGATCATTTTCGTGGCGGTTCAACAAATCAACTCACTGGTAACCGCGCCCAAAATCGTCGGCGACTCGGTGGGACTGCATCCGATGACCGTGATCTTTTCGATGGTATTCTGGACCGTGATACTCGGTGGATTTGTCGGAGCGTTGCTTGCTGTGCCACTGACCGCCGCGATCAAGGTGTTGTTCCGCCGCTTCATTTGGGAAAAACAGATCAATACATCTCCGGCTACCCTTTCCGTCCAAAACGAAGAGCAAAGTCCCGATGGAGAAATGCTGGTCTGAGCGGATCCCGTGAATGCGCCATCTGTTCTAACAAAAAACGCCCACCCCGTTCAAGGGTGGACGCTGTGAAGCAGCAGTGCCCGATTCAACTCACGCGGTGATCGCGGCTTCGTCTTCGTCGATCATGTCGTCGTCGGTGGGTCGAACAAACACGGGCTCCGGTTCCTCGACGGTGAACTCGACCTCGAGTTCGCGGTGACGGGTGAAGCCCGTGCCGGCGGGGATCAGGTGCCCCATGATCACGTTTTCCTTGAAGCCTTTCAGGTAGTCGACCTTGCCCAGAGTCGATGCCTCCGTGAGCACCCGGGTGGTGTCCTGGAACGACGCAGCAGAGATGAACGATTCCGTCTCGAGCGATGCCTTGGTAATGCCCAGCAACACCGGCTCGCCCTCGGCGGGTTTGCCGCCGTTGGCAATGATGGCGTCGTTGATGCGTTGGAACGTCGTTTTCTCCACCTGGTCGCCCCAGAGGAAGTCATCGGCATCACCGGGATCGGTGATCTTCACCTTGCGCAGCATCTGGCGCACGATGACTTCGATGTGCTTGTCATTGATTTCCACGCCCTGCACACGATAGACCGACTGCACCTCATTGACCAAGTGCTCCTGCAATTCACGGGCACCGCAGGCTTCCAGCAAGTCTTCGGGGGAAACCGAGCCTTCGGTCAAATGATCGCCACGGGACACCATGTCGCCCTCGGTGACGATGACGTGTTTGCCCATCTGCACGAGGTGCTCCATTTCCTCTCCTGTCTGTGGATCGGTGACAATCACACGCTTCTTGGCCCGAATATTGGCGCCGAAGGAAACCACGCCGTCGATCTTGGCAATGACACAGGCATCCTTCGGTTTACGGGCTTCGAAAAGCTCCGCCACGCGGGGAAGACCACCGGTGATGTCCTTGGTTCGGGCCGCCTTGCGCGGGGTCTTGGCAAGCATTGTTCCAGCATCGACATTCTCACCTTCCTTCACCGATAGGCGGGCGCCGACGGGAATGGAATAGCTGCCGAGAATTTCATCGGTCTTCGGCTCGCGGATGATCACCTGCGGGTGCAGGTCCTCCTTGTGCTCCGTGACCAGCATCCCCTTCTTGCCGGTTTCCTTGTCGGTCTCGGTCTGCACAGTGATGCCCTTGATCATGTCACGGAACTCCACCTTGCCGCTTTTCTCTGTGAGAATCGGCACGTTGTAGGGATCCCAATGCGCAAGGGTATCGCCTTTTTTCACGTCTTCACCATCCTTGATCGGAATGAACGAACCAATCACAATCGGATGACTTTCGAGTTCGAGGCCCTCTTTGTCGCGAACGGAAACCGTGCCGTTTTTGTTCAAGGCCACCCAGCCCTGGGCCGAGTGAACAACGCGCAAGTCTTTGTAAACAAGACGTCCGGTGTTCTTGGCATGAATGATCGGCTGCTTGAAGGACGAGGCCGCCACACCGCCGACGTGGAACGTACGCATCGTCAACTGGGTTCCCGGTTCGCCGATCGATTGGGCCGCGATGATCCCGACCGCTTCGCCGACTTTCGCGGGCTTGCAGGAGGCAAGGTTCAGTCCGTAGCATTTGATGCAGCATCCACGCTTGGATTCGCAGGTGAGCACGGAACGAATGCGGAACTTGTCGAAATTCAGGCTTTCAATCGCCTTCGAAGCCTTCTCGGAAATTATCTCATCCGCATTGACGATGATATCGCCGGTGACCGGATCCACCACTTTTTGCAGGGCCACACGACCGTAGATGCGCATCGCCAGGGTGGCGACTTCTTCGTCGCCATCATAGATCGGTGCGACACTGATTCCATTCACCGTGCCGCAATCGGTTTCGGTGACGATCACGTCCTGGGCGACGTCCACCAGCTTGCGGGTCATGTATCCGGAGTCGGCAGTCTTGAGTGCGGTGTCGGAAAGTCCCTTGCGGGCTCCGTGGGTCGAGATGAAATACTCGAGCACCGAAAGTCCCTCGCGGAAGTTCGCAGTGATGGGGCGTTCGATAATTTCACCGGAAGGTTTGGCCATCAGTCCGCGCATGCCGCCGAGCTGTTTGATCTGGCTCTTGTTGCCCCGGGCACCAGAGTCCACCATCATGAACAGCGGGCTGATGCCGGGTTTGCCTTCATTGTGCTCGATCTTGCGATAGAGGTGGTTGGCGATCTGATCGGTCGCCTGGGTCCAGATGTCGATCACCTTCTGATAGCGCTCGCCATCGGTGATGATGCCGTTGCGGTACTGCTTGGTGACCTTTGCCACCTCCTCATACGCTTTGGCAATGATCGCCGGTTTTTCTTCCGGGATCACCATGTCGACAATACCGACCGAGCAACCCGAGCGCGATGCCTCGCGGAAGCCGAGATTTTTCAAGGCATCGAGTGTTTCCACCGTGGCCTTCTGTCCGGCGACCTGATAACAACGCCAGATCACGTCGCTCATCTGTTTCTTCCCAACCGTATGATTGATGAAACCCATGCCATCCGGCCAAATCTCGTTGAAACGCACCCGGCCCGGTGTGGTTTCGATGATTTTCGCCTCCTTGATGCCATAGTGGGTGTCCTTGCCGAAATCCTTGTTGCGGATGCGGATCCACGAGTGGTAACTGACCTTGCGCGAGGCAATGGCGAACTCCACTTCATCGGTGCTGTCAAACAACGGCAGGTGTTCTTTTTTCTCACGGTCCTTCTCTGTGCGGATCGGCGCCCAGGTGAGATAGTAGGACCCCAGAATGATGTCCTGCGAAGGAACCGTGATCGGACGACCACTGGCGGGCGAGAAGATGTTGTTAGGCGCAAGCATCAATTGGCGGCATTCCATCTGCGCTTCCACTGAAAGCGGCACGTGAACGGCCATCTGGTCACCGTCGAAGTCGGCATTGAACGCCGTGCAAACCAGCGGATGAACGCGGATCGCCTCGCCCTCGATAAGCTTCGGTTCGAAGCCCTGAATGGACAAGCGGTGCAGCGTCGGGGCACGGTTGAGCAGAATCGGGTGGCCCTTGGTGACATCCGCGAGAATGTCCCAAACCTCCTTGGTCTTGCGGTCGATCATCTTCTTGGCCGAGCGAACCGTGTGGCAGTAACCCAGCTCTTTCAATCGGCGGATGATGAATGGTTCGAACAGGGCAAGTGCCATTTTTTTCGGCAGACCGCACTGGTTCAGTTTCAGGTCCGGACCGATCACGATCACCGAGCGACCCGAGTAGTCAACGCGTTTGCCCAACAGGTTCTGACGGAAACGTCCGCCTTTTCCTTTGAGCATGTCGGAGAGCGACTTCAGCGGACGGTTGCCCGCGCCTGTTACCGCACGACCGTGGCGACCGTTGTCGAACAGGGCGTCCACCGCTTCCTGCAACATGCGCTTCTCATTGCGAATGATCACATCCGGTGTTTTCAGCAACAGCAGGTTCTTCAGACGGTTGTTGCGATTGATCACCCGACGGTACAAATCGTTGAGGTCGGATGTGGCGAAACGACCGCCTTCGAGTGGAACCAGAGGCCGCAAGTCGGGAGGAATCACCGGCAGGGCGTTCAACACCATCCACTCCGGACGGGAGCGGGAACCATGGAAGCCCTGGGTGATTTTCAACCGCTTGGCCAACTTCTTGCGATTCTGCTTCGAGCGTGTGGCGGCAAGCTGACCGGCGAGATCCACCATCATAGAGGGAAGATCGATCTGGCTCAACAAATCCTGAATCGCCTCAGCACCCATGCGGGCCCGGAACGCCGTCTCGCCGTATGCGTCCTCCGCCTCGCGCAATTCCGTCTCGGTCAGCAACTGGCCGAGCATCAAATTGGTGGTCCCCACGTCGGTCACCACGAAATCCTCATAATAAATGATCCGCTCCAACTGCCGGGCTGTGATGTCGAGCATCAGGCCGATGCGTGACGGCATGCACTTGTAAAACCAGATATGGGAAACCGGCACGGCCAGTTCGATGTGGCCCATGCGTTCGCGGCGGACGCGCGACAGTGTCACCTCGACACCGCAACGATCGCAGATCACACCTTTGTGTTTGATGCGTTTGTATTTGCCGCAGGCGCACTCCCAGTCGCGCGTGGGACCGAAAATCCGCTCACAAAACAAACCGCCTTTTTCAGGCTTGAATGTCCGATAATTGATCGTTTCCGGGTTCTTCACCTCTCCTTTCGACCAACTCCTGATGATATCAGGGGCCGCCACCGTGATGGCGATCTGATCAAACTGCTCGGGTTTTTCTTCGACTCCAAAAAGTTCACGTAAGTTGTTTTCGACGCTCATAGATAAAATAATGTTAGATGTTGGATTACGAATTGTTTGGATTAGAGAGTGAGATCGTCCAGAGAGAAGTCATCGACTCCACCCGTGACACCGGAACCCTGGTTGCTACCGCGTCGACCGGGGCGCACGTCAAGGCCGAGGGATTGCATCTCCTTGATCAGAACGTTGAATGATTCCGGCGTGCCGGCCTCCAGGTTGTTGTCGCCCTTCACAATCGCCTCATAGATGCGGGTACGACCCATCACATCATCTGATTTCACCGTCAGCAACTCCTGCAAGGTGTAGGCGGCACCGTAGGCTTCCAGTGCCCACACCTCCATCTCGCCGAAACGCTGGCCACCGTATTGTGCCTTGCCGCCAAGTGGCTGCTGGGTGACAAGACTGTAGGGACCGACCGCGCGGGCGTGGATTTTGTCCGCTACCAAGTGACCGAGTTTGAGCATGTAAATGTAACCGACAACCACCGGATTGTGGAAGGCGTCGCCGGTGCGTCCGTCGTACAGTGTGGACTTGCCGCCGACAGTGCCGTCCTTGCCGTCGCCGATCCAGGTGAAACCGCGGCTCTCGGGTTCATTGGCCCGGCGTTTGCGCACCGTGCCCTTGTCGCCGATGAGATTCACGCCGTCGACCCTTTTGGCTTCGCTCATGAACTCCCAAATCCGCCCTTCCTTGATGCCGTCGAAAATCGGAGTCGCCACAGTGAACCCGAGCGCCTTGGCAGCCACACCGAGGTGGGTTTCCAAAACCTGGCCGACGTTCATCCGCGAGGGCACGCCCAACGGGTTGAGGACGATTTCCACCGGCGTGCCGTCGTGCAGGAAGGGCATGTCCTCCTCCGGAACAATCGTGGCCACCACTCCCTTGTTGCCGTGGCGTCCAGCCATCTTATCACCAATCGAAAGCTTGCGTTTCGCGGCGATGAAAACCTTCACCTCTTTGATCAGTCCTGATTCCACCTCGTCACCGGCCTCCATTTGATCCAGTCGGCGCTCACGCTCGCTGTCAACTTCGGCAAAGCGGGGCTCAAAAGAGGTGATGATCTCAATGATCTTGTTGCGGATCGGGCTCGGATCGATCTCAATGTGATCAAATACCGATGCCAGCTTGCGCAGCAGCGTTTTGGTGATCTTGCGATTCGAAGGGATGATGATTTCGCCCGACTGCGCGTTCACCACGTCGAGCGGAATTTTTTCACCGAGCAGGATATCGGATAGTTTTTCCGTCAACTGATCATAGAGTTGGTCCTTCTTCTTCTTGTGCTCGTCGTTGACCTTTTTGAGCTGTTTCTTGATCTCCGCCGGATCGACCTTGCTGTCGCGGCGGGCGATGCTGCCGTGGCTGGAAACGCGCACGTCCTGAATGATTCCAGTCACGCCCGAAGGAACGCGCAGGGACGTATCCTTCACGTCGGCGGCCTTCTCGCCGAAGATCGCGCGCAGCAGACGCTCTTCCGGCGCGAGTTCCGTCTCCGACTTGGGGGTAATTTTCCCCACCAGAATGTCACCGGGTTTCACTTCCGCACCGATGCGGATGATGCCGTCGTGGTCAAGATTTTTCAACGCCTCTTCACCGACATTGGGAATGTCGCGGGTGATCTCCTCGGGTCCGAGTTTGGTATCGCGGGCGGCGACATCGAATTCGGAAATGTGAATCGACGTATAGATGTCCTCTTTCGCCACTTTTTCCGAAATCACAATGGCATCCTCGAAATTGTAGCCGTTCCAGGGCATGAAAGCCACCAGCACGTTGCGACCGATGGCAAGTTCGCCGTTGTCTGTATTCGGTCCATCGGCCAGCACATCGCCCTTGCGGATCTTCTGACCATGGCGCACGATTGGCTTCTGGTTGATGCAGGTGCTGGCATTCGAACGCATGAACTTGCGCAGCGGATAGGCCATCACTCCTTTGTCAACATTGGTCTTGACGCACTCGGCATCGGAAAGGAATTTTTCATCGGCAACCGGCAGTTTGCCGTCCAAGGTAGTGATGATAATTTCCGCGGTCGCAGCGGCAACGATGCCATCGGCCTCGGCAACCACAACGGCACGGGAGTCACGAGCGGCTTTTGCCTCCAGTCCAGTGCCCACCAGCGGAGCTTCCGAAACCAGCAGGGGCACGCCCTGGCGCTGCATGTTCGACCCCATCAGAGCGCGGTTGGCGTCGTCGTGCTCGAGGAACGGAATCAATCCCGCAGCTACGGAAACGAGCTGCTTGGGCGAAACGTCCATGTATTCCACTTCGGTCGGGCCCACCTCGATGAATTCCCCGCCGCGCTCACGGGCGGTGATCCGCTCGAGCTGGAACTTGCCTGATTTGTCTATCGGATTGTTCGCCTGGGCAATGTGAAACTTCTCCTCCTGGTCGGCGGAAAGGTATTCGATTTCATTTGTCACCTTGCCGTTTTTCACCTTGCGATACGGCGTTTCAATGAAACCAAACTCATTGATCCGGGCGTAGGTGCACATCGAGTTGATCAGACCGATGTTCGGACCTTCCGGCGTTTCAATCGGGCACATCCGGCCATAGTGCGACGGATGAACGTCGCGCACCTCGAATCCGGCGCGGTCGCGGTTCAAGCCGCCTGGTCCGAGAGCGGAAAGACGACGTTTGTGAGTCAATTCCGCCAATGGATTCGTCTGGTCCATGAACTGGGACAACTGGCTGCGTCCGAAGAAGTCGCGCACCACGGCACTCAAGGCCTTGGGATTGATCAATTTCGAAGGCATCATGCCCTCGATGTTCACGTCGAACAAGGTCATGCGCTCCTTGACAAGCCGTTCCGTCCGGGCAAGTCCAATCCGGCACTGATTGGCAAGCAGTTCGCCCACAGCCCGCACCCGGCGGGAACCGAGGTGGTCAATGTCATCGATGACACCTTCGCCTTTTTTCAGTTTGAGGATGTACTTGACCGCGCCAAGAAAATCCTCGGGCACCATGATGCGGGTGTCACCGGCAACGGAGATATCGAGTTTTTGATTGATCTTGTAACGTCCCACGCGAGTGAGGTCGTATTTTTTGGGGTCGAAAAACAACCGCTTGAGGAGGGCCTTCGAGTTCGATGCAGTAGGAGGATCGCCGGGGCGGAGTTTGCGATAAATGTCCTTCAGCGCCGAATCCTCATCGCGGGCCGGGTCCTTGCGCAGCGATTTGATGAGAATCTCATCCTCGCGGGCATCAATGACCTCAACCTGCTTGTGGCCCAACGCCATCAATTGACGGACGATGCCAATGGTCAGCGGTTCATAGGCCTTGGCCACCACGAGTTCACCGTCGATAATGTCTTCGAATGGAACCTTGTGCCCCAGTTCGTGCTCGTCAAGCTTGTCGTTCAGCTTGAGCGTATCGGGCGTGTAGAATTCATTGATGATTTGACGATCGGTCGAGTATCCCAGCGCGCGCAGGAACGTCGTGGCGAGAAACTTGCGGCGGCGGCGGCGGCGGTCGAGATACACATACAGCAGGTCGTTGGTGTCAAACTGCACCTCCAGCCAGGATCCGCGGTCGGGAATGATCCGGAACGAATGAAGCGTTTTGCCATTCAAGTGCTGGGAGGTTTCAAAGCAAATGCCCGGCGAACGGTGCAACTGGGAAACGATGACACGCTCGGCACCGTTGATGATGAATGTACCCCGACGGGTCATCATCGGCAGTTCACCCATGTAAACGCGCTCCTTTTTGCTGCCCGACTCATCCTTCAGCCGGAAGGTGACATAGAGTGCCGCGCTGAATGTCTCGCTGTTGCGCAGCGATTCGAGCGATGTGACTTTCGGGTCCTCGATGTCATAGGAGATGAAGTCCAGAGTGATCGACTCGTCATAGGACTTGATCGGAAAAACCTCGTTGAAAACGGCCTGCAATCCCGTGTTGCTGCGATCCGAAACCGGGATGTTTTTCTGCATGAATTCCTCATAGGAACGGCTTTGCACTTCGATGAGGTTGGGGGGCTCGATGACTTCCTCGAATTTTCCAAAATAGAGACGTTCAGACATGGTGGTGGTAATTAATGGTTCTAGCGAATTGAGCCCGATCCGTCAAACGGTTCGGGCAAGGACAGGTTCAGAAGTTGGCTTGGGATGTCGAGATCGGCGGGAATTGTCGCATGGGAGATTCTGGGAAACATCGATACTGTGAAAATTCTCGCCGGCTTCGTCATGGTGATCCCTGTGGCTGGCGAATCAGCCACAGGGAAAAAAACATTGTTGGGGTTATTTGAGTTCGACCTTGGCTCCGGCTTCCTCCAGTTTTTTCTTGGCGGCTTCACCAGCGTCCTTGGAGACTCCTTCGAGCACCTTGACGGGAGCGCTTTCAACCAATTTCTTCGCGTCGGCAAGACCGAGTCCGGGAGCAACTTCACGCACCGCCTTGATGACGGCGATTTTGTTTGCTCCGCCATCGGTGATGAAGACGTCGAATTCGGTTTTCTCTTCAGCGGCTTCAGCAGCCGGGCCGGCCACGGCAACTGCTGTGGGTGCGGCAGCGGAGACTCCCCACGCTTCCTCTAATTTTTTAACCAAATCGGCGGCTTCCAGAACGGAAAGCTTGCCGAGTTCTTCTACGATTTTGTCTAGGTCAGGCATTGTATTTTGTTTTTGCGGTATCGTCGCACCCAGAAGCCTCTGGGCATTTCAGACCGGCAGCCACCGGTCCGACGAGGAACCATTTTTAGTTCAAAGCGAAGCACCGAGGCACCCCGCTCATCTGTTCAAAGTGTTTCCTTGGATTCGATCAATCTTCGGGGTTGAATTTTTTCTTGATGATCCGGGCGATGCGGGCGCCGGGTTCATTGATGGTGCCGAGCAGTTGCGAGAGAACAGACTCACGCGAGACGATGCTGGAGATCGCAGCGAGTTTGTCGGCATCGAGCACGGCGCCACCGAGCACGCCCACTTTCATGGTTGGTTTCTTGAACTCCTTGGCGAAATTGCTCAATACCTTGGCGGCGGAAAAAATCTCGCTCTGACCGCAAATGTAGGCGGTTTGACCGACGAGATTATCACCCACGTCAGGCAAGCCGGCTTCCGCCATGGCCTTGCGCAGGTAGGTGTTCTTGGCCACATGGCATTCCGCACCGGCTGCCGACAAACGGTTGCGCAGTTCGGAAAACTGCGGCACGGTCATGCCGGTGTATTCGATGACAATCACATACGGAGAGCTGTGAACATGCTCCTGCAATGCGTCGATGATGATTTTCTTATCTGGATTCATATGATTATTGCTGGAGTGGTTGTTAGACGGTGGCTTTGGTGTAAACGGAGGACTCAAGCTCCAAGCCGGGCAACATGGTCGCGGCGATGGTGACGCTGCGCATGTAGTTGCCCTTGGCCGTGGCGGGCTTGGCGCGCACGACACTGTCGATGAACGCGCTGGCGTTCTCGGCGATGGCCTCGCTGGCGAAGGAAAGTTTGCCGATTGATGCGGCGATGTTGCCGTTTTTGTCGAGTTTGTAGTCGATCCGTCCGGCTTTCACCTCCTTGATCGCCTTGGCGGTGTCGTCGGTGACGGTGCCCGTCTTGGGGTTCGGCATCAAGCCACGCGGACCGAGGACCCTGGCAATTTTCCGCACTTCGGTCATGGCATCCGGTGTGGCGATGGCAACATCAAAATCCGTGAAGCCCGCCAACACCTTGGCAATCAGGTCTTCGTAACCCACATGGTCGGCACCCGCTTCGGTGGCCGCCTTGGCGGAATCTCCCTGGGCAAAAACCACAACCCTTACATTGCGCCCCGTGCCGTGCGGAAGTGCCACGGAACCACGAACCATCTGGTCGCTTTTGCGCGGATCCACCCCGAGATGGATCGAAACCGTGACGGCGGGGTCAAACTTGGGTGCGGGAAACTTTTTAATGGTTTCCACGGCGGAACTCAATCCATAAGGCTTTGACTTATCGACCAAAGCAAGGGCTTTCTGATATCTTTTACTACGATTTTTCGACATATGTTCTGTTGGTTGGCAGTGATGGCGGACCCGGAGCAAAACCCCAAACCCTCCTGCGATGCCGACGGTTGTTCACCAGCGGCAAAAGTTTCTTACATTCCTTCGACCTCGATACCCATTTGGCGGGCGGTTCCGGCAAGAATGCGTGCAGCGGCCTCGGGATTCCGCGTATTGAGATCGGGCATCTTGCGATTGACGACCTCCATCAGCTTCTCCTTGGTGAGCTTGGCGACCTTGATTTTGTTGGGCTCCTTTGATCCGGATGCGATGCCGGCGGCCTTTTTCAAAAGATTGCCGGCAGGCGGCTGCTTGGTGATGAAACTGAAAGACTTGTCTTTATACACCGTGATGACCACGGGAAGAATGTCGCCGGCCTGGGACTGCGTGCTTGCATTGAAATCCTTGCAGAAGGCCATGATGTTCACGCCGCGTTGGCCAAGAGCAGGGCCGACGGGGGGTGACGGGTTGGCCGCGCCGGCGGGAATTTGAAGTTTGATGTATCCGGTAATTTCTTTAGCCATGACTGTGGATGTTAGATGTTGATGTAAAAAATGTTAGGGCAGTCGGTTTGCAATGGTGGGGTGGGTCCCCCAGGGTTTGATCAGGCACGCTCGACCTGCCAGAATTCCAATTCGACCGGAGTGGATCGGCCGAAAATTGTAACCGCCACGCGGAGTTTGCCTCTTTCAAGATCGATTTCCTCAACGATGCCGTTCTGACTTTCAAACGGACCATCTGACACGCGCACGGTATCGCCGACTTCAAAGGTAATCGAAGGCCTGACGGTGTCCTCGCGCTCGCGCATCTGCGCAAGCAAGGCCTCCACCTCCCGGGTGCGCATGGGCACGGGACGATCCTTGGTTCCGGCAAAACCAATCACTCCATCCATCTCCTTGAGGAAATACCAAGTCTTGTCGATCAACTGGTTTGTTTCGTCAAAGAGATTCATGTTGACGATAATGTAACCGGGAAAAAACTTCTTGCGCGACTCGGTTTTTTTGCCTTTTCGCACCTCCGACACGGTTTCCATGGGCACCAGGGCATCGAACACAAAATCGGAGAGTTCGCGCTCGCGAGCCTCACGCAAGATGCGCTCGCGCACCTTGCCTTCCTGGCCGGAAAGCACGTGAACGACATACCATTGGTTTTTATTTTGAGCAGCAGTGGTCATTGAAGTCGGGTAAAAAGAACAGGCGCGAAAACCGCACCCAGAAGCGAGGGGGGCGAAAGTGTTACGATCCGAGACGAATTGTCAAGAAAGAAACCACTTTGGACAAAATTAAATCCCAAAAGTTGACGAAGCCCGCCAGCAGGACCATCGCGATCAGCACCACGACGGTGGAATCCACCAGCTCTTTATACTTTTTCAGCCCCTTGATTTTCGGGTCGGACTCCCACGGCCAGCTCGCCTTGCGGAGTTCTCCCGTGACTTCGCCGATAAATTTGGAAATTTTCACTTGGTTGATTTTCTATGGAACCGTTAAACAATAAAACAGACACACTTCACGCAGCCTACACGGTGGCAGGGCCAGTAGGACTCGAACCTACAACCCTCGGTTTTGGAGACCGATGCTCTACCAATTGAGCTATAACCCTTTGTATCGGAAATGCCGCCATGTCGTTAGCCGAAGCGGAGGCACCCGGATGTTACCATCCAAGCGCCTCCTTACGCGGGCGATACATAGAACCGCAATGGCTCCATGTAAAGCAGAATGTTTCGAGATCAATCAAGGATGTCGGCGACACGACCGGCACCGACGGTGCGACCGCCTTCGCGGATGGCGAAACGCATGGTTTTCTCGAGGGCGATCGGCATGATCAGTTCGACCGTCAATTCGACGTTGTCGCCCGGCATCACCATTTCGACACCTTCGGGAAGCTTGATGCTGCCGGTGACGTCGGTGGTACGGAAGTAGAATTGCGGACGATAGTTCGAGAAGAACGGCGTGTGACGACCACCTTCTTCTTTGGAGAGAACGTAAATCTCACCCTTGAAGTTTTTGTGGCCTTTTACAGTGCCCGGTTTGGCGATCACCTGGCCGCGCTCGACATCGTTTTTCTTGAGACCGCGGACGAGCAGACCCACGTTGTCGCCCGCACGACCTTCGTCGAGCAGTTTGCGGAACATTTCAATGTCGGTGACCGTGGTTTTCTGGGTGTCGCGAATGCCGACAATCTCCACTTCCTCCATTTTTTTGATAATGCCACGCTCCACACGACCGGTGCAAACGGTTCCGCGACCCTCGATCGAGAACACATCCTCGACAGGCATAAGGAATGTTTTGTCAATCGGACGCTCAGGAAGAGGAATGTAGCTGTCCACGGCGTCCATAAGCTTGTTGATCGCCTGGCGATAGGTGGCGTCGCCTTCAAGCGCCTTCAGGGCGGACCCGCGGATGACCGGAATGTCGTCGCCGGGGAATTCGTAGGTGGAGAGCAGGTCGCGCACTTCCATTTCCACAAGATCGAGCAATTCCTCGTCGTCAACCATATCACACTTGTTCATGAACACGACCAGTGCGGGAACACCCACCTGGCGGGCCAGCAGAATATGCTCGCGGGTTTGCGGCATCGGACCGTCGGCTGCGGAAACAACGAGAATCGCACCATCCATCTGAGCGGCTCCGGTGATCATGTTCTTCACATAGTCAGCATGTCCGGGGCAGTCAACGTGGGCATAATGGCGCAGCTCGGTCTCATACTCGACGTGTGCCGTGTTGATGGTAATGCCGCGCTCGCGTTCCTCCGGCGCCGCGTCAATATCCGCATAACCTTTTGCCTGGGCGAAACCCTTCTCAGCGAGAGTATTGGTGATCGCGGCGGTCAAGGTCGTTTTACCGTGGTCGACGTGCCCGATGGTTCCGATGTTAACGTGGGGCTTGTTGCGTTGGAATGCTTCTTTTGCCATAATATTATTGTGTTTCGCGTGAGCTGTTTGGATGTGTTGTTGGATGCGGCGCTGAACGTCATGCTGTCATGGAGCTCGTGGGGGGAATTGAACCCCCGACCTCATCCTTACCAAGGATGCGCTCTACCCCTGAGCTACACGAGCAGCGCTACGCTGCATGCCGTTCCCGAAAGCTGGCAGAAAAAACTGTCAACCGCCGGGAAAAGCGGGGCGGGACATTAACACTTATTCGCATACTGTCAAAAAAAATATCACCTGTGCCGGGATTTTTTTCCTACCGGCAATATCCCTTGATTTTTCAAGGATTTCCTGATTCCGCAACCGTCCACCAGAGGTCCCATTTTGCACGCAATCGCCGGCCAAATGGCCAATCGGCGGATTCGGCGCACACAGCATCGTGTGACACGAGAAAACGATGAACTCTCCTTGGATTTCCAAGTCTTTGTAAGGTGAGCGTGCGAAAACGGTATATTCCTCATGTTCCGCTTCGCCCTCTGCAATGAAATCTTCGGAGACATTCCGCTGCACCGCTCCGCGCAAATGAGTTTCGACGCGGGATACAGCGGATTGGAAATCGCCCCCTTCACTCTGGCGGAAAATCCGCTCGACCTGAGCCTGACCGATGCCGCGATCCTCGGTGGACAAGTGCGCGATGCCGGCATGACCGTGGTCGGCTTGCACTGGCTGCTGGTCGCCCCCCCGGGGCTTCACCTGACCACCCCCGACGACAAAACGAGGCAAAAAACCCTCGATTTCACAAGGCATCTCGCCGATGTCTGCCACGCGATGGGAGGAACCATCATGGTTTGGGGATCACCCCGTCAGAGAACGATCGAACCGGAATGGAGCCGCACCGATGCGGAAAAACGCGCTTGCGACCTTTTGCGCACGCTGGCAGAACATTGCGAAGCTCTTCAGGTTACGATCGCCCTCGAACCGCTGGCCGCCGTCGAAACCAATTTCCTAACAAGTGCCGATGAGACCATCCGGTTGATCCAACAGATCGACCACCCCAACTGCCGGCTGCATCTCGATGTGAAAGCGATGAGTTACGAGCAAAATTCGATCGCGCAAATCATCGCCGACAGCGCGGCCTACACCGCGCACTTTCATGCGAACGACCCCAACCTGCTGGGTCCCGGCATGGGAGATGTCTCCTATGAACCCATTGTTCAGGCGCTGCACAACACCGGTTATCAGGGTTGGGTCAGCGTGGAGGTATTCGACTACTCCCCCGGTCCTGAATTGATCGCCCGACAGTCCCGCGAAAACCTGTTGCGATTTTTCGGCTGTTAGATCGTCGCTCCGCAGAAGTGTCTGGACTTCGAACAATTGCCGGATAAAAAAACGCCGTGGAGTTCATCCACGGCGCTCGAAAATTGTTGTGGCAATCCTTACTTCACGCCTTTCTTGGAAAGACGCGTGCCCTTGGTCGCACCCTGACGGGCCTTGAACTTCGGATTGCTTTTGCAGATGACGTAAAGCGTGCCACCGCGTTTGACCACCTGGCAATCGGCGTGACGGCGCTTGGCGGAGTTGAGTGAGGAAAGAACTTTCATATTCGTATGAGGTGGTGATTCGGGAGGGGGAAACTAGCGGGACCAGCGGGGTTGTAAAGTCATTTCTTCAAAAAAAATGCGGACAATGCCGGATCTAGGCTGGCATGGGCTGCTGGGTCCGGCACGAACGGTCCACAGCGAAGGAAACAGCAATGATTGTTCCGTCAAACCTACGTCGCAAAAACCAGCCCCTGCCACCCAAGGATTTTTCAACAAATCT
The DNA here is from genome assembly GCA_945860285.1 of Akkermansia muciniphila. GTDB lineage: Bacteria > Verrucomicrobiota > Verrucomicrobiia > Verrucomicrobiales > Akkermansiaceae > UBA956. Next base: position 29,078 of record CAMAQB010000047.1, read on the forward strand.
TGTCTCCACCATGTGACATCCCTTGTTGATGAGAAATTACGAGAGCGTATGAGAGCTGCAACCGCTCTCAGCGGTCGACTCTGCCGCGCCTTGTTTTGCTTTCTAGAGGCAGTCCACGCCGTAGATCCAGCCAAGGAATCCTCCCATTGGCCGCCGTTCATTTTTTGGTCCAGACAAAGTGAAAGGAACGGGCGTACGATTAGATCCTCGAGAGGGCTTTGGCAAGCTGCATTTTGAAAAGCAGCAATTGCCGGATTCGAATTTCTTTGGCGCAAAATTAACTCAGCTAACTCATGAGCGCCCGGCGAGAATGGGCCCCGCCCAGGCTCGTCGGAGCCGGGCGCGGTTGTATTGGTCTTGCCTCCTGCTTTTCTCCTGATCTCAGGCCGCCGTCGAAGACGGCTTGTCGCGATGTGGATTCATTGCTGCGAAATCGGCAGGCGT
>CAMAQB010000048.1 GCA_945860285.1 Akkermansia muciniphila
CGGCTTGCTTCATGTTTGCTATTACCTTACGGTTTACCGCGCAGAGGCGGTGGTATTTTTCACTCATAGTCAGTTTGTTCTAAAACCAGACTAGATGAATCCCCGCCTCTGCATATCTAACTTTTATTCGCTAACAACCTGAAACCGCCCTCCCCTGTCAAAGCGACATTTCAAAGTTAGAGTTTTCGGTGCAGACGCTTCTGCCCCATTCGACGGATCTGCAGGCTTCGTGTCTGCGAGGAAGCAAGGCTAACGCCACCAGCCCTGCTGGAACAAGGCACACGCGGCAAACAGGCTGCCAAGGCTGGTCCACACAAGAGTGAACCACCAGTGCAGGATAGTTTCGAAACGTTTGCCCTGTCGCAGTTCCTTTTTGTACACAAACCACTGGAAATGAAGCCGGATCGCCCAGAACACGGCATAGGACCAACTCATCCACAAACCCGCCCTCGTCGAGGTGAGAAAGATCGACGGCTCCAGCAAGCAAGGGGCCGCCATCATCAGCAACACGATGCAGATGAATATGGCGTGAACATGAAAAATCGCGGTGTTGGCGGGGGACATGCGTGCTCCCTCTTCCTTCCATTTCAATTGTCGGCTGATCGGAACATGCAGGACCGCCAGCAGCAGCAATCCGGCCCCGGCGGCGCGCAACAATATTGTTAGAAGATCGCTCATGACGAGCGCAGGATGAAGATGTTGACCCATGGTGTCACGTGGAAATCATCCATGACTTCACATCCGGCATTGACCCAACTGCGTCGCCAGCCGGCTCGGGAATGAAAATGGAGAAAGCCGGGACCAAAGGCCAGCAAGTTGGCGAAATCGCGCAGATGCTCGGCCAGAATGATCCTCCCTCCCGGACGCAGGCAGCGTCGCGCCTCGCGGAACCACGCGCTCCTTTCCCCCTCGCTGCGCAATTCGTGAATCGCGAGGATCCCGAAGACCAGGTCGAAACTGCCGTCTTTCGCAGGCCAGCAATCATGGGAACAAGCCACGGTGTCCGCAGTGGGAGGAAACAATTTTCGCGCCCGGCGGATCGATGCTTCGGTCATCGTCGCGGGCTGGTAGTGATCGAGCACGAGCCAGTTTTTCACCTGCAACAAGCTTTGCAAAGCGACGGATGCTTCATCGAATCCCGAGTGACAGAAGATCGCCGCCTCGGATTCACCGTCACCGAGAGCCCTCCGCAGCCAAGCCCAACGATACAAATCGGATCGATCATAAATCCAATGGGACACCGCCGATGAAACAAAGAGAAAATAGCAGGCGGCAGCAAAGAACAGAAACGCAAGGATCTGGAGTGGCAGGGAAGCTACTCTCACCATTACCAGCACGGCAACAAACACAAGCGCCAGCGAGACCGCATAATACGGCCAGTTGAAGCGCATGATCGCCAGCAGGCCCTGCCAGTCACTTCGCTTCGCGCTCATGTTTTGTGGTATCGATGACTTTTCCACGCTCCCACCGGTATTCGATGTTTTCCACCGCAAAGGCATTGGCGAGGATTGGTTTGATGCCGCCAAACACGGGATTGTCAAACAAACCAACGCGCCAGTCGATCACCCGGATCGGTCGTGGCTCCCAGCTGGCACGTGTGCCTTGGATGACCAGGAAAAGCCCGTTGCCCCAAGGACTGAAAGTGAACGGCATCGGGCCCGCAAAACGACGCGCTTCCCGCCAGTCCGCAAAGGGTGATCCATCGGGAAGAGATGTCGTCGGAGTTTCCGCATCATAACGGATGTCGAGCGAAACCTTCCCGTCATCCTTTGTCGTCAACAACCGCGTGACCTGATCGGCGGTCGTCGATTGCACACCGACGTGTTCGTATTTGTATTCGGTCATGAGATTTCCCCAAAACACCATGCCGCGTTTGTCGGTCTCGCTGCCGATGATTTTCAGCCCGCGCAGTTTTCTCCCCGATTCATCGCGCAGACTCGTGAACACTCGGTAACCGGCGAGAAAAAAATCGCGGCCCATGAAGTGTGGCAATCCGGCGGGACGAAGCTGCCGCGTCCACACCAGCGCCACGGTGATGAAACCGAGGCCTTGAAATGAATCGATCCGCAAGCCATCGTCGACAAACGGTCGCAGCGTTTCCTCGGGAAAGGCGAAGGAAAAGGCGAGCACGCGATCGAAGCGCGCCGCAACGGGAAATGGGTGGCATTTGAGGAATTTCATTCCCGCTCAGAGATCCTTCACACAACGGAACCCGGTGTGGTTGGTGGGCGACTGGCTGTCCTGCGACTGCCGCGCCGCCGGACGATAGCGCAGGCAGTAGGACTCATGGCAGAGAAACGATCCGCCCTTGGTGACATGGTGTGGTGTGCCTTGCGAGCGTTCACCGGTTTCACGATTGACCCAGGTATCCGGCCCCTTCGGATTGTCCTTCGGGCTGGTTTTGAAATAATCGGGATCGTAAAGATCAGTACAAAGCTCCCACAGGTTGCCGGCCATGTCGTAGAGCTGGAATCCGTTAGGCGGGAAACTTTTCGCGGGCGACGAAAACGCAAAACCATCGGCCGCGGTGTTTTCATTGGGAAATTCCCCTTGCCAGTTGTTGCACATCGGCTTGCCGTCCACCTCCGCTTTGTCGCCCCAGGAATACATCGTTTGTACGAGGCCACCGCGGGCGGCGTATTCCCACTCGGCTTCGGTGGGAAGGCGCTTGCCGGCCCACTTTGCATAGGCGCTGGCATCCTCGTAGGTGACACAGACCACCGGAAATTTCTCCTTGCCGTCGATGTTGCTGCCTTTCCCCATCGGCATGCGCCAGTTCGCTTCGGCATCCCATTTCCACCAGTTCAAGTACTGACCCGGTTCGTTGACATCCCCCTTCGTGCCGGAGTGGGGGACAAAAACGATCGACCCCTGCTTGAAAGGAAACGGCGGCAGCGATTCAAGAGCCTCTTCGGGAAAATCCTCTTTCTTGGCATCGCGCTCCGCATAGGTCACGTACTTCGTCGTGTTCACAAACGCCGCGAATTGCTCGTTGGTCAGTTCGGTCTGTTCGATCCAGAATCCCTTGACGCTGACCTTGTGCTGCGGTTTTTCCTCGGGAAACTCCTTGGGGCCGTATTCGGTTTGGAACAATCCCGATGTGCCCATGATGAACTCGCCGCCGGGCAGACGCACCATGCCGTCCTTGACCAGCAGTGCCGCCGGGGCCTCGGATTTGCCACTGTTTTCTTCCCTGCCCTTGCACGAGAAAAGGACAAGGGTGATGCCAAGAGCAACGCTGCCGACCGCCGGGAAAATGATTTGTTTCATTTGGTGCTGGAACTCGCCCAAGCATAATGGTTTGCTCGCCCTTGGCGATGACTAAATTCCGGCCATGCATTGATCTTCACAACGGCAAGGTGAAACAAATTGTCGGCGGCAGCCTGCGCGATCATGGCACCGGCCCGCAGGAAAATTTCGTTTCATCACACGATGCCGCCTGGTATGCCGGAAAATACCGCGATGACGCATTGCCGGGCGGACACGTGATCTGCCTGGGCCCGGGAAATCGCGAGGCGGCGATGTCGGCCCTGCGCGCCTGGCCCGGTGGTCTGCAGATCGGCGGCGGCATCAGTCCGGAAAACGCCTCGTCGTGGCTGGAAGCCGGCGCGAGTCATGTGATCGTCACTTCGGCGCTGTTCGATTCCGAGGGTCGTTTCCTGCCTTCGCAACTCGACGCATTCATCCGGGAAGTCGGACGCGACAAACTGGTGATCGATCTCAGTTGCCGTAGCACCGCCGGTGGCTGGCGTGTGGCGATGAACCGCTGGCAGACCCTCACCGAGTGGGAGATCACCGCGGCAACGCTCGACAGCCTGTCATCCAGTTGCGCGGAGCTGCTCATTCATGCCGCCGATGTCGAAGGCCTGTGCAACGGGATCGACGAAGCGCTCGTTTTTTTGTTAGGTTCGTGGGGAAAAATGCCGATCACCTATGCCGGCGGCGTTGCGGTATTCGACGATGTCAAAAAAGTCGAAACCCTGAGCGCAGGGAAAGTTGACGTGACGGTCGGCAGCGCTCTGGATCTGTTCGGCGGCAGCGGCGTGAAATATGCCGAGCTGTTGGAATGGAATCGCCGTTGACCGCGCGAAATTTTCATGCCGTGATCCACTCCAGAAAAATGAACAACACCCGCTCCGGGCTTCGCTTGCGCACGACTTCACCTCGTATTTCATGAAACATTTCACCCTCCTCTTGTCCCTCTCGATTTCGCTCGCGGCACCGCATTCCCTTGGGGCGGTCGAAAGCGGCAAAACATCGGCAAAATCATCGGCGGCCGTCATCGCGCCATTGCTCGACCGCGACAAAGTGATCGCCTCGGCCCGCGGGATCACTCAGGAAAAATACCCCGATGCCGAAACCGTTCTTGTGTCCGAACACATCGTAACAGAATACCAGGCCGATGGCACGTATGTCACCCATGACGACGAATACGTCAAAATTCTCACCGAGGAGGGACGGCGGTCCTCGCTGGAAAAGGAATTTTTCTACAATGTCTTCTACGGCGGCTGTGAAATCATCAGCGCTGAGGTCATCAAGGCCGACGGGAAAATTGTCAGCCACGACCCGAAAAAAATCAGCAAGGAACAGATCGACAACTCGCAGATGGAAATGAACATCTACGATCCCAACGACAAGATCATCCTCGCGGCCCTGCCTGATGTGGAGATCGGCGACGTCATTCATTTCTTCGTCAAAAAATGGGAATCGAAACCGCGAATGCTCGGCTGTTATGCTGATTGGAGCGTTCTCGAAGCCGACGTGCCGATCGTGCAACTCACCTGCGAATACATCGGCCCTGCGGACAAACCGCTGAAGAGCAAAGCGCTGCTGAGCCAAATCAAGGGCACCGTCACCGCCACCGAAAAAACGGAGGATGGTAAAATCCACTACTGCTGGACGGCCCGGGATGTGCCGCAGATTTTCGCCGAACCGGAAATGCCCTCGATCAATCGTGTCGGCCAGCGCCTGCTGGTCAGCACGCTGGGCGACTGGAAGGAAGTGAGCCGCTGGTACTACGAATTGAGCAAACCGCACTTGGAAAAAATCACCCCGGCAATCAAGGCCAAGACTTCGGCACTGGTCGCGGCGGCGCAAAACGAGGAGGAAAGAGTGCGGGCGATTTTCACCTTCGTCAGCCAGCAAATCCGCTACATGGGAATCACCACCGAAAAAGGAGCTCCGGGTTACGAACCCCACGATGTCGACATCACCTTCGACAACCGCTACGGTGTTTGCCGCGACAAAGCGGCCCTGCTCGCGGCGATGTTGCACGAAGCGGGCATTCCCGCATTTCCGGTGCTGGTGATGGCCGGCGACAAGCTCGACCCCGAGGTGCCCTGTGCATCGTTCAACCACGCCATCACCGCGGCCCGCATGAAGAACGGCTCCTACATGCTCATGGACAGCACCAATGAAAACGCCGCCGATTTGCTGCCCCAATATCTCAACAACAAAAGCTTCATCGTCGCCACCCCGGAGGGCGAAACGCTGATGACTTCCCCGGTCTCGCCAGTGGAGGACAACATGTCGACGGCGAAAACAACCGTGAAACTCGCGGATGACGGCAGCGCCATCGGAACCACGGTGGTCGATTTGAAAGGCATCAATGATGTAGCCTACCGGGGTTCGCTCGCCGAGGTGAAACCCGATGAAGCCCAGCGGTTTTTCGAGGGCGTTTTGAAATCCAGTCTCGCTGGTGCCACGCTGACGCATTTCCAACTGCTGCCTGAAAACATGCAGGACACCACCCGGACGATCCGCATCACGATGGACTGGTCGGTCCCGAACATCCTCATCACCGGAGGCGATGCCGCGCAGCTCGATCTCCCCTTCGCGGGATACAGTTTCGGCATCGTGATGAGGATCATCAGCAGCTCGCTCGATCTCGACAAGCGCGTTTATCCTCTCAACACCGAATACACCTGCGGCGTGCACGAGGACCTGGAAATCTCGCTACCGCCCTCGCTGACGAAACCGCTTTCCCTTCCGGATTACAACAACACCGAGCACAAGGACTTCAGCATCGCCCAAACGATCCGCGTCGAAAACAGCACGCTGCATTCCTCGCTGGACCTGCGCCTCAAGTCTCCGGAAATCGCCCCTGCCGATTATCTTCTGCTCAAGCAGGCGATGGCGAAACTCCAGATCAACGCCCGCCAGCAACCGGTGTTCGCCCGCAAGGCGGCCGCCGACCCTTCGCCCGCCGCCTCGGCCGATGTCGAGATCATCGACTCCCGCCATGCGATGGTCATGGAGGATGCGAGCCATTGGTCGACAAGGCAGGAAGTGAAAAAGAAAATCCTCACCTACGGCGGAAAAAAATCGAACAGCGAACTGAAATTCGATTTCAATCCCGCGTGGGAAAGTGTCGAACTGGAGTACGCGCAAGTCACACAGAAGGACGGTACCGTTCGCAAGATCAAACCCGAGGAGATGAACACCTTCGATGCCGCATGGGTGGCCAGCGCACCACGTTACCCTGGTGCGAAAACCCTGGTCGTCTCACTGCCCGGTGTCGAGATCGGCGCGCTCGTCGAGTACGCGGTCAAACGCCGGATCAGAGACCAGCCGATGTTCAGCAGCAGTTATGCTGTCGCCAGCAACGATGCCGTGAAGCATGTCGAGTTCAGCTACGACTTTCCGGAATCGATCAATCCAACCCTGGTGACGGACCTGCCACCTAACGAAAACCTGAGCAAGGAAACAAAAAACGGACGCCGCAGGATCCGTTTTCATTGGCATGACATCAAACCGCAGATCCGCGAAAATGCCACCCCACCGCCCTGGGTGGATGCACCGGACTTCGCGATGAGCACCGGGGTCTGGTCCGACTATGCCATTCAAGTCGGCAAAAAAATCACCCCGCTCACCGGGAAGCAAAACGCCACTGCTGCAAAAGCCGCGGAACTCGTCGCCGGAAAATCCTCTCCCGCAGAGAAGATCACCGCCATCCGCGACTTCGTGGCCCGCCAGATCCGTCCGACCGCGCCGGGTTTCACTTCCCTGCCGCTCGACCTCGCGTTCACGGCCGCCGACACAACACTCGTGGACGGCTACGGCCACAGCGCCGACCGGGCGATCCTGCTTTTCACTCTTCTCAAGAGCGCGGGATTCGAATCCGAACTGGCACTCGCTGCCAACGGCACGAACGAAGCATCCTTGCGCAAGCGCAATCTGGATATCCCCAGCAACGGCTATTTCGGTTCGCTGGTTTGCCGGGTCAAGCAGCCCGGAACCGACACCTGGATGCCGCTCGACCTGATCAGCCAGTATGCCCCGCTCGGTGCCACCTACCTCGATGGGCAACCGGGATTGACGCTCGACGGTCAGTCATTCACTTGGGCCGCCCCGGCGGATCGGAAAGACCATGACGATGCCCGCATCGAACTCGAATGCGATACCGAGGGCACCGCGTTGATCCGCTTCAGCAAACGCTTCCACGGCACGGCACATGCCGACTTTGTCGAGAAATACAGCGAAATGACCCCGGAGGAGCGCAAGCGCCATTTCCAAGCCCTGGTCAGCGACATCGCCCAGAACGCCGTGGCCCAGGGCGATCTCGAAACCAACTTCGACTACCCTGGAACCCTGCGCTATTCACTCAAGGTGGAACATTACGGCGTGAAAACCGCCAAGGGGTTTTATTTCGATCTTCCCGCCGTGCCGCAACAACTCGTGTCCGCAAACAGCAGCCATCGCGAACGGGCGCTGTTGATCGATGGCGAAAACATCAGCAGCTGCGAATGGATCATCACCGCGCCCGGCGGCCTCAAGCCGGTGATCCAACCGGAGTCTCTCGATTGGAACGGCCCCGGAAACTTCGGCAACGTGCGCTTTCAATCGAACGCCGCACAAGAAAAAGGCAAAACGATGCTGCATTACAAACTCGATCTTCACACCGGGCCGGTCATCGTCCCCACCGGCAATTACAAGGATCTGTTGGAAATCAACCGCCGCTTCAATCAGGGCTCCGCCCGACGGGTGCTGCTGGAATGAATTCGCTGAGCAGGCTTGAAGCCAGCGACCATCCTGACCTTCAAGCCCACCGGCTTTGATTTCATCCTTGGTCGCGTGGAGACGTTGGATCTTGCAGGGCCATCAAGGCGCGTAGGCCGCGATTTTCATGATCTTCCAGGACTTGTTCTGTCCGGTATCGTGATCGCGCAGCTTCACCTCATCACCGACCTTGGCATTGAGCAGCCCGGCACCTGCTTCGGACAGATAGGAAACCCATTGCTTATCGGGGTCGCTGTCCCAGGCCCCGAGGACGGTGATTTCATAGGTGTCACCGGCATCGTTGACGAGCGAGACCACCGTGCCGATGTTGACCGATGCAATGTCCGCGCCCTTGAAATCGGTGCCGCGTGCGCGTGAGGTGTCGCGCTGCAATTCACTCTTGCGGCTCATCAGGAACTTCTGCATGTCCTTGGCCGACTTGTATTCGAAGTTTTCGCGCAGGTCGCCGTATGAGCGGGCGATGCTGATGTCCTTGGTGTTTTGCGGGATTCGCACGCGCACCAGTTCGTCGAGTTCGGCTTTTTTGCGCTCGAGGCTGGGCCACGAAACGATGAGTTCCTCCACCTTGTTTTTCTCCTCGCCGCTGACCAGCGTCTCGGTTTCGGGTCGCGCCTTGATCACCCGCGCCATCAGCGATTTTTTATCGAGTTCGTTGAACACCGGGCATTCCATCAGGCGGCGGCCGAAGTTGCGCGCCTCGTTGATGTCCATCAGCCCCACCAGATCGGCGAGCAATTCCTTGTCTTCGCCCAGCAGCGATTGCAGCCGTTGCGACTTGCGCGGACCATCGGCGATGAAATCCGATTCGAGCTGGTTGAGGATCGCCGCGCCGACATCGGCGCTGAAAACATTCGCGCCGCTGGCTTCGCGCTCGCGGCAGACCCAGATCAGCGCGTCGTGGCCTAGCGATCGACGGGTGATCGCCCGGCGAAGATAATCCTCCAGCGCGGCGATTTCGCCACGAGCCTCGAAAATCTTGGCGATTTCGGCGAGCCCGCGGGCACCGGCTTTCTCGACCACGCCCATCAGTTTTTCCACCCACCCGTCACCGAAGGCAAGCGGGAAGGTGTCGTAAATTTCCCGCTGTCTGACCGCGCTCATCGAGGCAATCGCCTCGGACACCCGCGGGAATTCCGACTTGATGATGTCGGCGATGCGCGAAGCCTCTTCGGGCACCGGAACTTTCGCGGCCGCCGCCATCTGATCGCGGATCAACAGCAGTTCGAGCACATTGCCCAGCATCATCCGGGTGCCGCGTTTCACTTCCGCGTCAACGTCCGCGTAAAGTCGGTGCAACAACACTTCGTCCTGAACAATCAAGTGAACCTCGTTGGCAATCGCCTCCAGCGACTTCGCCTTGACCTTGAGGTCGCGCGCGGCTTCAAAATCGGCAACCAGTGCCTGAGCCGGGGTCATGTCTCCGGCGCGCAAGACGATCATGTCGGTGCGACGCATCGGCACCACCACTCGTTTGCTGGTCGCCATCGCTTTTTTCGCGCCGTCCCACCATTTTTTGAAATCCGCCTCGGCAACCACCGGACCGTTGATTTCCTTTTCAAAGGCATCGAGCGTCATGCTGTTGCCGTGGCTTTGCAGCAGGTGTGCGGCCAGTTCGACCGGATCCGACTTCGCGAGTTGCCGCAGTTCCTCGATTTGCTCGATTTTCCGCGCGCGGAAATCATCCGCTGCGAGGGATTCGGTTTTCTGCATGACAAACTGCAGATCCATCTCCTGACCGCTTTTACCGATGAAATCGATGGTGACCGTCTTGTCGCGCAGGCTCCAGGCCACCACCTTGCCGGCACCCCAGGTTTTGCTGAACAGATAGCAGCCCGGCGCCACCTGGGACAAACGTTGCCCGACGGCCGCGTTGATTCGCCCGGCTTCCACCAATTTTGCCACGTCAGGATGCATGTGCGAAACATTGCGGGGTTTCGCAAAAAAACGCAAGGCATCTCTCACAGAAAAAATTCCGCTCCCTTCCGGGCACCAAAGCTTGCACGGCACAAGGAGAGCGCGCCACCAATAAGAACTCCCAGTGAACTCGGGCGACAATCACGGCTCCTGCACAGCCGGCTTGCCCTTGGGCAGTAGCAGATTCGTGCCGTTTTGTGTGCGGTTTTGGAGGGTACGCCGCAACGCTTCCACGCGCTCATGCCAGATTTGCGGGATGTTTTTCTCCGCCTTCTCATTGACGAATCCTTCGAACACGCTGGCTCCCTCCTGATTCGTGATCGACAGCCATGGGCCCTCGGCACGCATTTCCATTTCCACGACTGCATTGCCATCCTCAAGGCGGGCGATGCGGGTATTGCCGTCCAGCGGGCGCTGCGGTTCAAGCCGCGGAACGGCGGTGGGATGAGCAATGCTGGCGATCGTCGGTCCGGCGGCGACATTCCGATTTCCGGGATGTGTGCCAAGGGTGACAGGGAGCTTTTTTTCCTCGCCGCCGCGAAACAGCGTGAGTTCGACGACGTCACCGGCCTTGTGAAACTGCAACAACACGGCGAGCTGTGCTTCGTTGATCAAAAACTGCTCGTTGAATTTCCACAGCACATCCATTGCCTCCACACCGGCACTGCGCGCGGGTCCGCTGGCCTCCACCTTGCTGATGATGAAGCCCATGCCCTTCGGCAGCTTCGGCAGTTGGGCGCGCACCGCGTCGTCCGCTCGACTCACCTCGAAACCCAGCCAGGCGTGTTTTCCGGCATCGGGCACGATCACGACAGGTTTCACATTGCCACCAAGAGCATCTCCGGTCAGCGAGGGAGCCGGGCTTGGCTGGGAAAATGCCGGCCACGTCATCGCAAGCAGCAGCGCGGTTGCATGAAACATTTTCCCGACTGGAAGCCTTGGCAGCATGATCGATCAGAAACTGGTTTTGGGAATCAGCACGTTTTCGTCGCGCGATTCCGAAACGGTGATCAGGTATCCGTGTTTCGCGTCGCGGTAACGCTCGCGGGTTTGAATCCTCCGCACAACCTGGTTCATCATCGAACCATCCGCCGCAGCGAGGGTGTCCTTGATTGTAACGGCATCGGCAAGCAACATGCGGTCGATGAAAATCGGTGCGTTCGACCCTGCGGAAGAAGGGATCGACGTGGTGGAGGCCAAAGGAGTCGACAGCGGAGAGTCGGGGAGAAAAAAGGACAACCCGCTGCCGAGAGCCACGGCAGCCGCCGCACCCCAAATCCAGCGGGCATTTTTGGAGGAAGGCGGATGGCCGAGAGCAGGTCCGACTTCCACAGCGGTCTCGTTCCGCGCCAGCAACTCGATCGCATCGATCACAGCCGCATGTCCTTGACCGCTCATCGCCGGTGGCATGAGCCTCTGCAGCGCTTTTTCGATTTCCTCAGGCGATTTCATGTCGAGCCTCCTTCACGGTTTGCAGTTCTTTGGACAATTGCTCGAGCGCGTAACGGTAGCGCGACGCGCTGGTGTTGGCCGGGATGGCGAGAGCTTCGGAGATCTGCTGGAACGTCAGTCCGCCCCAGATTTTCATGATCACCACATCGCGCAACTTCGGAGCCAGGCGCTGCACGGCTTCGCGCAGCATGATGGCTTCCTCGTCGTCTTCCAGCGTGGGGTCGAGCCAGACGTCTTCGAAGTCGTTGAGATAAATGATCGACTCCTCACGCTTTTTGCGGCGCGAATCGCTGCGTTTCTGATTCAGGCCGCAAAAGCGGATCGTCGAAAACGCCAGTGCCAGGTCGGGTGGCTCGCCGCCGTGGTCGGCCTGGTAGTGCCACATCCGCACCATGGTTTCCTGCACCAGGTCCTCCGCGCCTTCCCGCGACGTGCTCCAACCGCGGGCAAAAAGCAGTAGCTTGGACCCGTTTTGTCCAAACCAATTTTTCCACTTTTCTGCCAGCGTTGTCGCCATTCAACGGAACAATGCCACAACTCCCTGTGTTTGTCTCCCATTTCTGCGGAAAATCCCCAAAAAAATCTAAAAGGGAGCGTCGTCGGAATCCCACGAGGAACCTACTTTCCATTCTTCAACCATCGCGGCGGGAAAATCACCCAGAAAACGGGAGGGCTGCTGCATGATCTCGCCGTTGTAGGATTTCGGATTGATCATCGGGTAAAGCAGATACAACTGGTCTTTGGCGCGGGTGATCGCGACGTAGAACAAGCGGCGCTCCTCCTCGAGCATTGCGTCATCGTCCGATTCCAGAATCCGGCCGTTGGGAAACTGACCCTCCGCCAGCCAGATGAGGAAAATCACCTTCCATTCGAGACCTTTGGACTGATGAATCGAGGAAAGCGTGACCTTCGCTTCGTTGCCGGTTTCCTCCTTGCCGGCGGCTTCGCCATCGGTGTTGCTCAGCAGGGAAAGCTGTTCGAGAAAACTCATGATGTCCTCGAAGCCACCACTGAACTCCATGAGTTTGTCCACATCACTTTTGCGCTGTTCGTAGTTGTCATACGTCGCTTGCAGATATTCGTCATACATGCCCTCCATCACGCTGTAGATCATCTCGGATGGCCGGGCGAAGGCCTTGTCGCGCAACATTTCATCGAGAATGAATCCCAGCTGCTGCCAGCCGCCCGCGGCTTTTTTGGGAACCTTGAAGGCCGCGAAAACATCGGAAAACCGCGCGGGCGGATCAGCCTTGTCCGCCCAGCCGCTCTTGAGCCAGGCCGACCACATTTTGTCAGCCGAACCCGGACCCACACCGTCCAACAACTGCACCATGCGCTGGAAGGCCACCTCGTCGCGGCGGTTGGTGACAAAGCGCATGAAGGCGCTGACATCCTTGATGTGCGCCTGCTCGAAGAACCGCAGGCCGCTGGTGATGACGAAAGGAATGCCGCGCAGGGTCAACTCCATCTGGATCTCGAGGCTTTGGAAATGGGCGCGATACAGCACCGCGATTTCATCCAATTCCATGCCTTCGTTCTGCAATTCCAAAATCCGCTGGGCCACAAAAGCCGCCTGCATGTTCGGATCCTCGACCGCTACCATGGCCGGCTTCATGACTCCACCAACCCGCTCTGCCCTGAGGTTTTTGTCGAAGCGCTCCTTGTTCGCGCGAATCGCCTCGTTCGACAAATCGAGAATTTCCGGCACGCTGCGATAGTTCGTTTCGATCGAATACACGCGGCATTGCTCCCGCTTGCCGGGAAACGCGAGGATGTTTCTCATGTCGGCTCCGCGCCAGGAATAGATCGACTGCGCATCATCGCCGACGACCATCAGACTGTTGTCCGCGCCTTCGAGCAACTCGATCAGCTCGCACTGCACGCGGTTGGTATCCTGGAATTCATCGACCAGTATGTGGCGGAATTTTTTCCGATAGAGTGCCAACAAGTCCTCGCGATCCTTCAACAGCGCGACTGTTTTGACCAGCAGGTCATCGAAGTCCATGCAGTTGGTCTGCTGTTTTTTTTCGTGATAGGCGACGTTGACCTTTTCGATTTCCTCGAACCACTCCTCGAAGTACTCGTAGCGTTCGGCGATCACATCCTCCAAGGACTGTCCGGTGTTCACCACCAGGCTGAAAAGCGAAGCGAGCACATCCGCTTTGGGAAAACGTTTTTTTGTCGTGTCGAAATCGAAGGCCTTGATGATCGATTGCAGCATCGACTTCTGATCATCGCGGTCGAGAATCGTAAAGGACCTGGTATGGCCGATGTCCTCGGCATGACGGCGCAGGATGCGGCTGCCGATCGAATGGAACGTGCCGGCCCACAGATCCGCCGTGTCCTGGGCAACGAGGTCGCGGACCCGACCGATCATTTCCCGCGCCGCTTTGTTGGTGAAAGTCAGCAGGAGAATGTTGCGCGCCTCAATGCCATGATCGAGCAGCCATGCCACCCGATAGGTCAGCGTGCGCGTCTTTCCCGATCCGGCGCCGGCTATCACCAGGGCGCGACCGTCGGGGGAACTGACTGCCGCGTATTGTTCCGGATTCAGCTCCTTACGATAATCGATCCCCGAACCGCCGCCCGGACTTTTTCTCTTGATCTGATACTCCCTCGCCATGGACAAATAAATGAAGTTGGACGGCTCTCAAGCGCCGCCGGGCTGTTCCTCGACCCGGGCGAGAATCCACAGCAGATCGGAAAGTCGGTTGAGAAAAAGAAGCACATCCCCGCTGACTTCGCCGCCGCTTTGATCCAGCTCCCACGCATCGCGCTCGGCGCGACGGGCCACGGCGCGGGCGAAATCCATCGCCGCCGCCGCGATCGCCCCTTCGGCCCCGGGGCGGGCCCAGCCGGTGAAACGCACCCCGCGCGCCTCCATCTCCCGGGCCACCTGTTCGATCCATTCGATGTCCTCGGATGAAACCGCCGCATAGGAATAACGCTCTCGATCTTCCGGCAGTGTGGCCAACTGCCCCATCGCCGCGACGAGTTTTTCCTGCACATGATCGATGATCGGCACCAGCTCGTCGCGCAGACCCGCCGCACGCGCCAGACCCAGTGCCGCATTGAGTTCATCGATCGATCCCAGCGCCACGATGCGTGGCGAGGTTTTGCCGATGCGGCGGCCAAACAACAGATCGGTGTGTCCATCGTCACCCCTTTTGGTGATGATGCTCATGGCTTCTGGTCTTTACCGCCCTCGCCCGGCGACGGAATTTCCTCTTTCTGCACCTTGAAATCGGTGAACATCGACCAATTGATTTTTTTGTTGTCCATGCGCAGCAGTTCCGACGCATACACCGCGTCGTCGTTGTGCGCATCCATTTCCGCAGCAACCTCGATGAAACACCGGCCCAGCAACACATCCTCCTCAGCAGGTTGTTTGATCAACAACTGTCCGCGGGTCAGCAGCAGCCGGGCCAGCACCTCGGAACTGTAGTCGCCTTCGACCTTTTGCGGCAGGATGCCTTTTTCCAACTGATAGTTCATCACCACCGCCTTGCGGTTGCGCGAAGACAAATGCAGCGACAGCGCCAGCAGACGGCGCGCCTGGGCCAGGGATTCCGGGGATGCCTTGGCTTCGACGATCTTGTTGCCGGAGTAGTTGGCGATGTTGATCGCGTATTCCTCTCGCTCCTTGTCCATCATCCCGAGTTTGTCAGTAAAAATCCCGGCACCCACCACCGGTGCCTTGTAATCAATTTTCTTCTCCTCCGCCATCACCAGCGGGCAGAAAAAAAATGCTCCAATCACCACTTGCCACATGCGCATCACGAACGGTAGATTTCAACCCTGCCCGGGAATTATCAAGTGCCAAATCTTCCAAACGAGCCGACAAAGGAGCTTTTGCGAAAAAAATTGCGCAAAATCAAAGTGATCGATCCCGCCAGCGCCTCGCGTCGGATTGTGGACATCCTGCGCAACCGCCTCGACGCGCATCCGGAATTCCGCTGCATCGCCCTGTTTTCCGCATTGAAAAACGAAGTCGATCTCCGCGAACTGATCCCGTCGTTTCCTGACCGGCGATTCGTCTTCCCTCGCGTCGATGGCGCGACCATGTCCTTTCATCTGCCTGCTGATCCTAACAATCTCCCGCCCGGTGCCTGGGGCATCGGCGAACCCTCCGCGGATTCTCCGCAGGTCCCTTCCACGGAAATTGATCTTTTCCTCTGCCCGGGAATGGCATTCACCCGCTCGGGTCTGCGTCTTGGCAGGGGTCGCGGCTACTACGACCGCTATCTTGGCGCCATCGAAGGCCCCCGACCGGTCCTCTACGGGGTGACATTTTCAGATTTCATTTTGGAATACCTGCCTCACGAGCCCCATGACATCCTCATGGACGAGGTCATTGATGAAACCATTCCCGCACCATACGCCAAGCAACGATAAGACAGTCGATGCCCCCCGAGCGCACAAAACCACCATCCCGACAACCTACTGCGATCATGCTACGAAAAAATCCCGACCAAACTTCAAGCACAACGAACCACTGAAAAAACGATCAATAGCGGAATTCCGAAATTCTGAAATTCTGTCAAAAAATCGCCATCAATACCCAAGAAGCACTTAAAGTCCCAACCCTTGCCACCACAATAGATTCGGATTCGCTGCTCACTGCTCACCCGGCACTTTCCCCCGTGACCACCCACACATTTTGCATGGCATTGGAAAAATAAAATGATATAACCCCCCGCAGCCCGAATGTTTGAAGTCAGAGAACGTCCCGAAATGGTCGAACGAGCAATGCTTGTCGGCATCTATTTCAATCCCCACGAGGAACAGGAGGCGGAGTCCCTGCTTGAGGAACTTCACGAACTCGTCGGCACGCTTGGAATCAACATCGTCCACAGCGTTCTCTATCGGAGTCGCGCGCTGCACAAACAGTATCTCTGCGGCACCGGCAAAGCCGAGGAGATTGTCAATCTCGCCAAGACCTTCGAGTGCGACGTGATCATTTTCGACAACGGCCTGGCGCCATCACAGCAACGCTCGTGGGAGAAGCTGGGCAACGTGGCGGTGATCGACCGCGAAGAGGTGATCCTGGACATTTTCAACAAACGCGCCCACACCCGCGAAGCGCGCATCCAGGTGGACCTCGCCCGCATGCAATACGCCCTGCCGCGCATGGCCCGAATGTGGGGTCACCTCGACCGCGAAGGCGGCGGCGGCGGCGGAGGTGCGGGGGCGAACCGCGGCATGGGCGAGAAACAAATCGAAGTTGACCGACGGCTGGCGTATGCGCGCATCGATCGCCTCAAACGCGAACTCGAGGATGTGCGCAGCCAGCGCAAAACCCAGCGCAAGGAGCGTGAAAAACTCGGCACACCGCACGCCGCCATCGTCGGCTACACCAACTCCGGCAAGTCAACCCTGCTCAACCGCCTTTCCGGCTCCGAGGTGCTGGCCAAGGACATGCTCTTTGCCACACTCGACACCACCACACGGCGCATCGAACTGCCCGACGGCCAGCCATTGTTGCTCACCGACACCGTGGGTTTCGTCCGCAACCTTCCGCACCGGCTGGTGGAAGCCTTCAAAGCCACCCTCGAGGAAGCGGTGCTCGCGGATTTCCTGATCCATGTTCTCGATGCCTCTTCGCCGGAGATCGACCGCTTTTACGACACCACCCTGCAAGTGCTCGAGGAACTCGGAGCCGGCGACAAGAAAATCATCACCGTTCTCAACAAATCGGACCTGCTAGAGGACCCGGTGCAGCGCCTGCTGTTGGAAAACCGCTATCCAGGGGCGATCTTCATCGCCGCCTCGCTCGGGGAAAACCTACCCGCCCTGCTCGCCCTCTGCGCCGAGGCGCTCGCCGACCGCATCCACACGGAAAACTACCGGATCCCGCAAACACGTGGTGATGTTCTCAATCTTCTGCATCGCGATGCGAAAGTGCTCTCGACATCCTACGAAGACAATGATATCCTCATCTCGGCTGTCGTCCCCAACTCCATCGCCGGGAAATTGATGGCCTTCTCCACCTCCACGACACCCTCCGGCCCGCTATGAAATTCTTCCTTGCACGCATTTTACCGCTTCTGCTTGCATCCTTTCTAACGAAATCTGTTACAGCGCAGAGCCCGTCCACTCAAAGCAGTCCGGGTGCCGTCAAGGCGAAACCGGAAGCCGTTCAGGTCAAACCGCTGCTCGATCCCGAATCCGTGCCACTGGCAAAACCGCTCGAAAGCAACGTGGCGATGCAGGACAAACCACAAGGTGAAGATGCCGTGCAATTGCAGATTTTTCTGGATCAAGCCAACTTCGGTCCCGGCGTGATCGATGGCAAACCGGGACTGTTCACGGAGAATGCGGTGAAGGCGTGGAATGAAGTCAACGGCCATCCGTTGGACGATTGGACCGCGGTGATGGCGGCCGCCAAAAAGTCAGTAGCCGAACCGATTGTGACCGCCACTGTTCCCGACATTCTCGGCAAGTGGGTCAATCCCCGGCTCACCAACAACCGGATTTTGCAGTCAAAGGAAAAGCGCCTGGCTTATCGCAGCGCGGCTGAACTGATGGCCGAGCGCTATCATACCGACATAGAATTCCTGCTCGAAATCAACAATGCGAAAAAAATCAACGGCCTCAAGGTGGGCAGCGAAATCCTGGTTCCGAACGTCAAGCCGTTCGAAATCGAAGCCATCGCGGGAGTCCAGCACAAGCGCGATGAAACCAAAGCCCAGCGGCATGTGGTGGTCGATACCAAACGCAATCAATTGAGGATTTTCGAAGCGGCCCCGGCCGCTCTGGTGATCGAAGAAAACCCCGGTGAAAACTCGGCCGCACCCGCAAAACCTGTGGCCAATCGCTCGCTGATCGCCAGTTTTCCGATCACGCCGGGCAAACCACGCTTCATCCACTACGGCATGTGGGAGGTACGCACCCAGGTGGAGTTTCCCAACTGGAGCTACGACAAGCTGCTCCTGCATACCGGCAAGCGCAACCCGGACAAATCACAGATCTATCAACTGCCGCCGGGCCCCAACTGCCCGGTCGGCGTGATCTGGTGCGGACTCAGCAAATCGGGAATCGGCCTGCACGGCACCTCCGACCCCGAAACGATCGGTCGCGCCCAGTCCGCCGGCTGCATCCGCCTTTCGAACTGGGACGCCATCCGCCTGCCGACCCTCGTCAGCCCCGGCTCGTCGGTGGAAATCCGTTAGAAAAATCAGCGCGCCTTCATCGCCACCCGCGTCCCCTTCTCCCACGCCAGTCCCCAGGTTTTCATCGCCGCAACCAAGGGACGCAGGCTTCGCCCCTTCCCGGTCAACTGATACGCCGGATGCCTGCTGCCATCGGCCGCGGCCACCATCTCGATAATACCGGACTTCCTCAAACGCAGCAATCGATTGCTGAGAATGTTGGTGGGTATGCCCTCGGGCGACGCGCTGAATTCCTTGAATCGCGATCTGCCCATCAACAAGTCGCGCACGACCAACAGCGTCCAGCGGTCGCCGATGATGTCCAGGCAGCACGCCACCGGACAGGGCGAGCGACGTTTCTGCGTACCCTTCGCTGTGGTCGAACTTTTTTTCACGCAGGAAAATTAGCAGGATTTTCACTTGCATTCAACAAGTATGTTTGCTTTCATTTTGCAAGCATGAATGCAACATACAACAACATCCCGAAACTCGCGGCGCCCGGAGCCGGGTTGCCATTCATCGAACTGCTGATCGCGCGGCTGATTTTTCACAGCGGCAGGCGCAGAGCGACCCGCGGGTCATCGACGGAAAATTTCCTCCGTGAAAAAACGGCCGTATTGGAAATCGTGCGACGCTGTGATGAAAAACAGGGGGCCGAACGGGTGTTGATCAAACGCCTGCCCGGCCTGGAGGACAGCAGCCGTTATTGGTCGGTGTTCATGACCCTCGATCACCTGCGCATTGTCAATGATGCCGTGGCGGGTGTGATCGACGCCCTGTGCTCAGGCGAAATCCCCGCACGCGCCGCCAGCACGGCGGAGGTGAAACCCGGTGTAGTCGTGGATCGATCAATCATCGCGGACTTCGAGACCTCCTGCCGTCGATTGGAGGAAACCGTGGCAAAGACCATCACGTTTCCCTCCACTCCACGCTTCGCTCATCCATGGTTCGGACCGATGGATGCAGCGGCATGGCATTTCCTCAGTGGTTTCCACCTCCGGCTTCACCGCAAACAAATCGAAGCGATCCTGGCCGGATTGAAGGCGGAAGACTCGCGCTGACGAAATCACGGTCGGAACCTCCGTCCACTGGACAAGTTCAGGCTTTGCGGCATTGCTTGGTGGCTCGACTTGGGGCATGGTGCAATCATTTCGGATCCGGTTGACCTGCTCATCGGAACCCGACCTTGAAGGCTGCGTCCAACGCCCGACCTGTCATGGCGGGCATGCTACCCCGAATCACGGCAGGACTTTGCCGCTCGCATGTACCCGGTGCTGTCCGCCGCAATCACAAAAATACGGCTGTCAAAAATGATCTTGACCGAGCGCACGGAAACGGCACTTATTTTTTCAGTGTATCAAAGCGACATATGCTTGTGCAGCTTCAACCACTCGGCCGTTGCAAGCTACCTTCCTCTCTGCCCGATGCTCACAGCTCGCGCTTCTCTTGATTTCTCCCCATTTCTTGGCTGTGAGATCCACCAAATGACACACTGCGGCGTCATTCTTCATTGGTGCAACTCGCACGTTGATACGACAGGAAATTTTCCGCGTTGATGCTCAACCCGATTGCCCTAAAGATCCAGTGGACCACCTACCTTACAAGAAAACAAAATTCCACCTCTGGCTCTGGCTTACGAGTCTGGTGACGCTGTTGACGGCGCTTGTCCCAGCTGCCGGAGCGAAGCCGTCGTGGTTCATTCGCGATTGGCAGTCCGACGAGGGATTGCCGGACAACACGGTGATGGGGATCAGCCAATCTCCCGATGGCTTTTTGTGGGTGGCCACAAGGACGGGCCTGGCGCGATTCGACGGGGTGCAGTTTCGGCCATGGCCGGTCACGGTGAAAGGGGTTCGGGCGGGCGGCTGCAAGGGGGTGTTGGCTGACAAACGGGGTCGAATGTGGGTGGCGATGGATCAGGGAATCGTGGTTTGCGTGGACCATGGACGGACGACCACGGTGGTCGGCGCGGAGCATGCGGCTGGGGACTTCGGAATTCGGCTCATGGTGGAAGATTCCGAAGGCTCGGTATGGGTGTCCTATCAAGGAGGCCAGGTCCTGCGCATACAGGACGGCAATGTGCGTTCTTTCGACCAGAAGGACGGCTTGCCCGCAGCCGGCTTTTGTCACTTGACGGTGGATGGAAAAGGACAACTGTGGTTTTCACGTGAGAATCGGGTGGGTGTTTTTCGGGATGGTCAATTTCACCCGCTGAGGGAGTTGCCCAACCGTTTCATTGCAGGTTGCCGATCCGCGGGAATCTGGGGTTTCCAGGATCGACAGCTCTGGAAATACACGGAAGGTGGCGAGGTGGTGAACTTGGGTGTCCTGCCGTCCGAAACGCCCCTGGCAACAGTGATGGCGCTCTTCGAAGACAAGACCGGTTGCGTGTGGCTGGGAACGCGGGAGGCGGGGCTGTTCCGGTTTGATCGCGAAGGGGTGGCGACATCGGTGATGACGCAGCAAACGATCGTCACCATTGCGGATGACCGGGAGGGAAATTTATGGGTGGGCACGCGCGGAGGTGGCCTGAGCCAATTGAAGCCGAGCGCGGTGGAGTTGCTGCCGATAGCCTCGGCCACTCCGACTGCTCCCGTTGGATCCGTTTGTCAGGATCGCACGGGACTGTTGTGGTCGGTTTTGTGGCCTAACGGGGAAGTGCTGCGGAACGCGGGCCAGGGTTGGGCGCCTCTGTTGCCGAAGGATGGATGGAACATTCCATTTTCGCAATGCGTGGCCGCGGAGGCGCGTGGAGGTGTCTGGATCGGCACTCAATATGCTGGTTTATACCACTGGCAAAATGGGGCAGTCACCGAGAGTCTGCGCGCGGAGAACGGCTTGGGCGGTGACCGCGGGGGTGGCAATCAGGTAATCGCATTGTTGGTGACGGAGTCTGGGGAGGTGTGGATCGGCTCCCATGTTCCCGATGAACAACGGCAGGTCCTGCAGTGTTGGCATGGTGGCAAGTTTCAAACATTTCCCCTGCCGGTCGGAAGTGGAACGGCGGGGGCGCTGGCCATTGATGCCGCCGGCGACTGCTGGGCGGCAACCTCCAACGGCCGGCTGTTGCGGGTGCGCGCCGGTGTCCTGACCGATGAAACGGCCCACACGTTTGCAGGGGCTGGGGCAATTCGCTGTTTTTTAGGCACGACGGACGGTGCTTTGTGGATTGGCTACGGCGGACAGGGTTTGGGACGGCTGAAGGCGGGACGCTTCACCCGCTACCGAATGGAGCACGGACTGCACGACGACTACGTTTCCAACATCCTCCCGGATGGTCGGGGGCGGCTGTGGTTGGCGGGCAACCGTGGCATTTTCAGCGTGCGCGAAAAGGAATTGGATGACTTCGCGAACGGACGGGCCAAGCGGATTTGGTCGGTTGCCTATGGGCGGAATGATGGTTTGCCGCAATTGCAGGCGAGTTCGGACGCCTGGCCCGGCGCGCAGCGCGGCACGGATGGCCGCCTGCTCTTTGCCATGCAGTCCGGGATTGCTGTCGTGGATGCGGACAACATCAAGGAAAACAGGCAGCCACCGCCGGTGGTGATCGAACGCGTGATGGTCAACGGCAAATTGGCGGCGGCCTATGGGGTGGCTGGAACCATCACGAATGCGGACTCCCCCGCGCCGGTTGAACTGTGCCAGGGCGGTGCCCACCTGCACCTTGCCCCCGGCCAGCGGCAGATTCAATTTGATTTCACAGCGTTGACGTTCACAAAACCGGAGAGCATCGCATTCAAATACCGACTGATCGGTCTTGAAACGGATTGGATCGAGGCAGGAACTCACCGACTGGCCACTTATGCCCACGTGCCGCCCGGACAATATCGTTTCCAGGTGGCCTCTTGCAACAGCGATGGTGTGTGGAACGAAACCGGCACGTCTCTGGAATTGACCGCGGAACCATATTGGTGGGAAACGACCTGGTTTCGTATCGCGGGTCCGCTGGCCGCTGCTGGTCTGCTGACTGCCGCGATTCTGTTGGTCTTGCGAAGGCGCCATCGCCACCAGATCGAGCGCATCGAAATGCAGCAGGCCACGGAACGCGAGCGCGCCCGCATTGCCCGCGACATTCACGACGATCTGGGAGCGACCTTGACGCAGATCGTCATGTTGAGTGATTCGAGTGGCGCAGCCGGACCGTCCCGCGAAGGTCTGGGGAAAATCCATCAAGTGGCGCTGGGAATGACGCAGGCGATGGATGAGATCGTGTGGGCGGTCAATCCTCGCCACGACCGATTCGACCATCTGGCGATGTATCTGGATGCCTACGCACAGGAATACATTGATGCCTCCGGCTTGGAATCGCGCGTGGATTTTCCGAGCCCCTTGCCGCACCACCCGATTTCCGCCCAGGTGCGCCACGATCTGTTTCTTGCCTTCAAGGAAGCACTGAACAATCTCGTCCGCCATGCGGGGGCGCGTCAGGTGCGCATTGACCTAACAATACAGGCGGATGGATTTTCCCTGAAGGTGGAGGATGACGGCAAAGGATTCCTCCTCGATGCCGACACCAGTTCAGGCAACGGTCTGGCCAACATGCGTTCCCGACTGGCGGCGGCCGGCGGAAAATGTATCGTGGAGAGCGCGCCAGGACGTGGCACACGGGTCGTGTTCGAAATCCCCTGGGAAACCTAACTTTATGCAAACTCTCGTCAGCATCGTTGAAGACCACGCCCCGCTCCGTCAGATTCTGGCGGAGTGGATCGAACAGGCACCCGACATGACACTCGGGCGCACCTATCCGGACGCCGAAACCGCGCTGGCACACCTGCCCCAAAATCCCGCCGACGTGGTATTGATGGACATCAACCTGCCTGGCCAGAGTGGCATCGAATGCGTGCGCCAGTTGAAACCACTGCTCCCTGCCACGCAGTTTGTGATGGTGACGGTTTACATGGACGCCGACCGGATCTTCAGCGCCCTGGCGGCGGGCGCAACCGGATACCTTTTGAAACGCGCCTCCAACCAGGAACTCTTGCAGGCCATCCGCGAAGTCGCCGCAGGTGGTTCCCCGATGAGCCGAAACATCGCCCGGCTCATCGTCGAAAAATTTCACGCCGGACCTCCTCAGTCGACTGACATGGAGCGCCTCAGCGAGCGGGAACTGGACGTGCTCCGCTTGTTGGCCCGCGGCTTGGTTTACAAGGAAATCGCCACCGACTTGAACCTCAGTTTCCACACTGTCCATACGCTGGTCCGCCGCATCTACGAGAAACTCCACGTGCACACCCGGCGCGAAGCGGTGGCCCGTTTCCATCAGGCCAACCGGCCACAGCCCCCGGCCTAAGGCTGTCAGGCCAAAGCCCCGCTTGTCACCCGTTTGTCACCCGTTTTACACCTGCATTCGCAGTTGATGGATGCCGGCCCTTCTGCCACCCTTGAGTGTCTTACAAATCGAGCACCACAATTTATGACGAAACATTTCATTTTCACAGTTCTGGGAATCTTCTGCGGAAGCACGTTGCTGATGGCCGACGAGGCGTCGGATAAAGCGGAAAGGACTGGACCGGGCATGGTTCTTGGCGAACCGCTGTGGCGCTCGCAGGCGAGTGACCGCGAGCCGGTGCTCTTCATTCTGGAGGAAGGCAAGCAATTGGCCACGGGCAAACTGTTGTTCATTCCCAGCGAAAAATTCCAGATCACCCATCCCGATCTCAATATGAAATATGAGGAGGGCAAGGATTACACCTGGAAGCCGGGGACCAACATCATTGAGTTGACGTTTACCTCGCGGATTCCGTTCAAGACAGCGGCACAGATGATGCCGCCGAAGGGGAGTCCTAACATGTTTGCCACCGTCCTGCATTCCGAGGGCCGTTTCTTCCATGATCTGCAGGTGCAGGTTTCCTACTGGCACAAGACCGATCCCTGGCCTGTTGAAATGAAACCGCAACCCGAACAACTGACACGCGTTCTTGCCAAGCTGAGGGCCAAACAGCCGATCAAGCTGGTGGCGCTCGGCGACAGCATCACACAGGGATTCAATGCTTCCGGTTTCAAGGAATCTCTGGCGGAACCCTATCAACCCGCGTATCCGCAACTGGTTGCGAACACACTCCAAAAACGTTTCGGATCCAAGGTGACGTTGGTGAATTTCGGAGTCGCCGGAACGGAGGCTGGCTGGGGAGTGGAGATGGTTCCAAAGGTAACGGCGGAAAAGCCGGATCTCGTTTTTCTCGCATTCGGGATGAACGATGGCGGGGGCTATGACAAAAAAATGACCAAAATGCGCGATGATGTCATCGCCCAGAATCCCGATGCCGATATCGTGATGGTCTCCCCCATGACGATGAATCCGCTCTTTGCCGGTGCCGAGGGTTTCGTTTGGAAAGCCAAATTCCTGGGCGAGCTGGTGAAAGAAAATATGGCGCTGGCCGATGTGACGGCGCCTTGGATCGAAGTCCTCAAGAGCAAGAACTTCTCGGATATCAGCGGCAATAACGTCAACCATCCCAACGATTTCGGGCACCGTCTTTATGCCCACGTCATCCTGGAGCTACTCCCTGTGAAGCCGATCACGGCGAAGTAAAAAAATAAACCGATACAATTATGAAATACGTAATACTTGCTCTTTTGGCGCCCATCATCGCCTTTGCTCAGGCCAATGCTGTAGCCGCGGAGCACGAATTAGCCGGAGTCTGGAAATTAGAATCGCCAGATGGAAGCTATTCCGGCGCCATGCGGCGCATGCCCGCTATCGGTATTCCAGATAAAAGTGAATTCGATGGTTTCCGACTGGAGATATTCCCAATTCAAGAAAAGAAAACACGAAAATCGCTGGGCGAGCTATATTTTGCCTTTGACGAAGAAGGGCGTGTTGCTGCTAAAGTTAAATGGACTGCAGACTCCAAATTTCTCGTATTTACGACGGTTAGCTCAGGGGGACATTCGCCATGGCATTTCACTACCTATGTATTCAGTGTGTCCGACAAAAAGATCGTGTGCCTTGACGATGTGATTGGACCGGTTGTTGACAGCGATTTCAAGCTGGAAGGTCCCCACACGGGAACGTTTAAAATAGACGATCAATTTCCGCGTGGGGAAAACCCCGAACCACTTAAGTTGGACATCTCGCTACTGTTCTCAGCAGATCCAAAAGAGAAAATCGAACAAGCGGGCGCTGACCAACCGGCTACCCAGCCCGCTGACAAGCCTCCAGTGAAAGATCAACCATCAACCCCCACGCCGAAGGAAGTCCCCCGGTAGCCGTTGGCAGGCCCCTGGCGATGAAAGTCAATGTCCATGAAAGGTGAGCGGATTTTTACTACGGTATTGATGGCACTGCTCACGGCTAACGTGACGCAAGCCGCGGATTAGTTAGTAGATTCCGGCCTGCTCGGCCCGGTGCGACTGATGAGCGCGTAATGAGTTGATAGCGAACGCTTAACAAAAAATAAAAGTCTAATGAAACGTAATAGTAACACCATGATCCGTAAAATGCGAACGGGGGCGATTTGTGCCATCCTAGTTGGAGTCCCGGCCATTGGGCGGGCGGAACCGCTGGCGGCGGATGATCCCACGGGAATCATCAAGAAACCAATCCCTGACAAGACCGTGGTGTTCACCTTCGACGACAGTTGCCTTAGCAACGCGACGATCGCCGCCCCGATCCTGAAGAAAAATGGTTTTGGTGGCACGTTCTATATTTCGGACGCCTATGGGTTCCGCGAGCGCAAGGACTGGTATATGACGTGGCGGCAGGTAAAGAGCCTGGCCGATGACGGCTTTGAAATCGGCAATCACACCCGTGGGCATGGGCTATTGTCGCATACGGATGAAGGTGGTCTCCAAGCCTATATCTGGACTTTGGAAGATTTGGCGATCTCTAACAGAATTCCAAGGCCGACAACGCTCGCGTGGCCATTCTATGTTGTTAATACAAAATTCTATCCACTCTTGGGCAGCTGGGGATATACTTTCGGACGCGGCGGCCATGGTCGCGTCTATCGACCCGCCGTGGACCACCCGTTGGACGCCCCATCGTTTGCCGTGGGCGGCGTGGGTATGACCATCGAGGGTTTCATCAGCGCTGTCCAACAGGCCACGGCCGGTCGGGTGGTGGTGCTCACTTTCCATGGTACGCCGGATATGGAACATGCCGGCGTAGGAACCGATCCTGACCTGTTCGAAGACATGGTCGAATACTGCAAGGCTAACAATTACAATGTCATCGCGATGCGCGACCTGGCCGAGTACATCGATACGGCAAAAGCGGCCAAACTTCCCCCCACCCAGGAGAAGCTCGCCAATCCCGGTCCTGAGCTGCGGGTCAAGGACGACAAACCATTTGTGCGCAGGCAGCGTCCGAGCCGGGGTTATAGTTTCCCCGTTGAACTCACTGCGGCTTGGACGTGCAAAGAGATCTATCGTTTGCGCTTGCCGGATTCCGTCTATGCTTCCGTCAATGGTGCCACCCTCACGCTTTTTGTTCCCGAGTCCACCGATGTGAAAGCGCTCGCTCCGACCTTTGATCTGGCGCGTTTTTCCTCTGCGAATCCGCCCTCGGGCACGGCCAGGAACTTCACCGATCCGCAGACTTATACCATCACCGCCCAGGACAAATCGACCAGGGACTATATCGTGCAGGTCGTAAAAACCGCAGCTCCCATACATTTCACCTGGGCGTCAACCAACGCTGGCAAGCTCGATGACGCCGCGCAATGGAAGAGCAATCTGGGTACGGCAGCGGCGCCTGCCAGCGGAGGGAGTTCTGACACCATTCTCAATTTCTACACGCAGGGAAAATACGAGGTAACGAAAGAAGCCACGGACGATTTTGCGCTCAACCAACTCAATATCGGCAGCTCCGCCCTGACGCTGACCTCCCAAGGCACACTGGTATTAGCCAAGAGCAAATCGCATGGCACACTGCCATACATGAACAGCCAGAATCGCGCGGAGGTCACCATCAAGGCACCGCTCAGGCTCGATGCTGATTTCATCATCGACGGGCTCGAAACCGATGATACCCGCGTGTTCCTGCCGGGCGTCATTTCCGGCACGGGTGGCTTGATCAAGAACGGCCCACACACGGTTTCTGTCAGCAATGCTAACAACACCTACAGTGGTGGAACCACCATCAATGCCGGTTGTCTGGCCGTCAATCCGAAGGGGATTGGCACAGGTCCTGTCACGGTCAATAAAGACGGCACCATCAGCTTCGGTGGCGCCCCAGCGACCAACGTGCTCACCTCTAACGGTGGATGTTTTTCCGGTGGTGGCGAGGCCTCCTGGAGCGGGCCCGTGAAGTTGAATGCGGACACCAAGATCGACACAAACGAACGCTTGGAGTTCAATAACATGGAAGCTGGCATCAGCGGATCCGGCGGCATCACCCTGACCGCGCAGAAGGCCGGGCATGGGTTCAAGAGCGGGACGCTCAAGCTGGTCGGACGCAACACCTACACAGGAGTCACCAAGGTTGAGGCGGGAGTCCTGGAAGTCGTGTCGTCACTCTACAGCAATGATGTCACTCGCTGGACGCCGGCCAATATCAGCGTCAATGGGGCGGCAGGTGAATTGCTGTTGCACGTCGGTGGCCCAGGCGAATTCACCGCCGCGCAGGCCGGAACGATGCTTAAAAACATCGCCACCGGCGTTGATAACAACGGTCTGATGGCTGGCGCCACCTTCGGGCTGGATACGAGCAAGGCCACGACGGTACAGGAGATTTCCAGCACGATCATGGATTCCAAAGGTCCGGGCGGCGGCAGCGTATTGATCAGGAAAAGCGGCGCAGGAACATTGAAGATTTCGGGCGCAAATACCTACACCGGCAGGACCATCATCACCGGCGGCACCCTCAGCGTCGATTCGTTCAACAGTGTGGTGATGGGCAGGGCCAGCAGCAGCCTGGGTGCGCCTAAAACCGACGCCGATGCCGAGATCATGATCAGTGGCGGCGCCACCTTGATGTATACCGGCAAGGGCGAAACCACCGACCGCAACCTCAACTTTCCCGGTGGTGGCGACATCATCACTCTGGATCAATCCGGCACCGGCCTGCTGAAATTCACCAACCCCTTCGTGATGTCCGGCTTTGCCGAAAATAAAACCGTTGTCCTGGCCGGATCCAGCACCGGCACCGGGGAACTCGCCTTCAACATCGACAACGTCTATGACCGCAAGGGCAAAGCAACCACTTCACTAACAAAATCCGGCACCGGCATGTGGACGCTGTCCGGAACGAACACTTACACCGGCCCGACCAAGATTACAGGCGGCACGCTCGTCTGCACCAAGACCGACTCGCTGGGTAGCGGCCCTCTCGACATCAGCAACGGCGCCAAAATCCAGATGAACTATAGCGCCACCCGCAAGATCACCGCCCTGACCTTCAGCGGTGGTGCCCCACAGCCCGCTGGCACCTATGGCTCCGCCACCTCGTCGGCGGATCACAAGGACGACAAGTATTTCGTCGGCCCCGGCACCGTGACAGTCGCCCCTTGAAGCAGAATCACTCCCGCGATGACTGGGGTCAAGAATGGTATTGAATAAGGACAGTTGTTTGAGACCCACTCAAATGCAATTCCCAACTCTGTTCGGAACTGGTTTTGGTGACATGGCTTTTTTCAAGTCAAGCTGCTGAGTCAATATGACCAGGGATTGCAATGAACATTTTGCTGAATTTGGATCCTTACGGAAAAGTGAAATTCCCCCTATTCAAATCCTGTTCCATTGCCGGGACAGTTTTCACTACACGCAACAAAATCAAACAGTCACGTGCCAACCTTTCTGGAGCATGCATCTGGCGTTCATTTGACCGCCTGGTAAAAACGCCATGTTCAATGTTCTAACAAAAATCAAACAAGGCAAAATCGGGGACCACCCCCAGCGACCTAAGCGGAGGACGCAGGGAGCTGGCTAAGTTCAGGTGTTGCTCATTTTCCAGGACTTTTGAAAAAAACCCAGAGCTCTACCACTGCTAAA
>CAMAQB010000049.1 GCA_945860285.1 Akkermansia muciniphila
GCGCGAGTTCCAAAAGCAAACGCAACGGTGAGAGAGAGGCCTCCGACAAAAGTTTTAAAATTTTCAAAAGAGAAAGGGTTGTTACGCCCCTTCCCTTTTGATGGGTAAGATGTTACCGGTTGTCTCCTCGTCCAAAATTCAACAGCCATGGCACACCTTAGCACCGCAGAACGATTTACCATCCAACACATGAACCATCAAGGCAAAAGCAGCACGAGTATCGGCAAGGCCCTATCTCGTGCCACGTCTAGCATCACACGAGAGTTGCAGCGCAACGCTCTCCATGATGGTTCCTACTCTGCAGTCTTTGCGGGAAGTACTGCGAAAAAACGAGCTAAAGACAAGCGGCGGCGTTCGGCCATGACGCGAGAGGTTAGCGAACTCGTCGAACAAGGGCTTGAAAACCGCTTCAGCCCTGAGCAAATCATCGGACGGCATGCCCAGCAGGGCAATCTCGACATGCCTTGCGTGCAAACTCTCTACAATTACATAAGCGCCAACCGCAAAGCAGGCGGCAAGATGCACAGACGCTTGCGCCTGCGCGGCAGAAGGCGAAAACCACGAGGCCAGGGCAAACAACGACGCTCCATCATCCCCAATCGCAGAGACATAAGCGAGCGCCCGATTGAGGTGGAACAACGCCAACGCTTTGGCGATTTTGAATGCGATCTCATCATAGGTGCAGGGCACTCAGGAGTCATTCTCACCGTCAATGACCGCGTCACTGGCCTGTTGTGGATGGAAAAACTCAAAGACAAACAAGCAACCACAGTCAGCAAAGCCCTGATTCATCTGCTCAAACCGTTGAAAGGTAAAATCCACACACTGACCAGCGACAACGGCACAGAATTTGTGCTGCATGAAGAAGTGAGTAAACAGTTAGAATGCGAATGCTTTTTCGCCAAGCCCTATCACAGTTGGGAGCGAGGATCTAACGAAAACCTAAACGGCCTGATTCGCGACTACTATCCCAAGAAAATCGAGTTCTATGATATCACAGCAAAACACATCAAAGACACACAAAATGCGCTCAACAACCGCCCCCGAAAACGTCATAATTTTTTAACCCCAAACGAATTCAAACAACAAAATTTCAAACAAATTGACACCCGTTGCATTAGCAATTAGAATTCGCTCAATATTAAAAAGTATTTGTCAGCGAAAGATTTTCAGAATGAGGCAAAAAATTGTCTGCAAGATTCAAATATTTATTCGTCAAGGTCTATGATGAAACGGCACTCGATCGCAAATGCAACTATATTAAGGATCATATACGGATACTCATTGAGGTCATCTCGGATATTAGCAGGATTGTATGCCTTCTGCGCGGTATTTTTGCTTAGCCCACTTACAGCCCAAGACGCCAAGATTTTGGAAATGGAGAATATCGTTCAGTTTGCCAGCAAAGGAACTAGTGCCTGGAATGCTGCAGCTCAAGATCAATCATTGCGTGTTGGTGACAGAATCAGAACGAGACAGAAGAGTCGCGCTACTGTCGCTTTGACCGGATTATTCACTGTGCGATTGGATCATTTCACTACCATTGAAATCACGCCCGGTTTAGTCGATGCCAATAAACCAAAACTCGACTTTTCCGCTGGTGCAGCCTTCATTTTTAGCCGGGAAAAGGCGAATGAGATGGACATTACAATGCCGGGTGCGAATGCAGCCTTGCGAGGCACGCAACTATTTGTTAGCGTAGATGCCAATGGAAAATCTCAAATTCAGGTATTGGAAGGTCAGGTGGAATTAAACAATCCCCATGGCAAGCTGTTGTTAAATTCAGGAGAGGCAGGCGAAGCCGTCGCAGGAAAAGCGCCACGCCGCACAGCAGTGATAGAAGCAAAAAACTTACTCCAATGGGCTTTGTATTATCCAGCAATTGTTGATTTAGCTGACGTAGGATTGACTAATACTGAGAAGGCACTGTATGCGGGGTCGATCGCTTCTTATACAAAAGGAGACCTTCTTCGTGCAGTAGAAAAGCTTCCTGCTGGCTTGCCTAGAGGTGTCAGTGGTCGCCTTTATCAGTCTGCAGTTTTGCTTTCGGTGGGGAGGGTGGATGAATCAGAAAAACTGCTATTCGCTGTCCCCAAAAATCATCCTGCTCGAAAAGCAATAGAGCGCATGATGATCTCCGTCAAAGGAAAGCAAGGTACGAATTGGGACGTGGCGTCGCTACAAACTACATCGGAGGCGATGGCGGAAAGTTACTTCCAGCAATCCAAGGCTAATTTGGTCGCTGCTACAGCAGCCACTCGAAAAGCAACGGATCTTGCACCGCAAAATGGCTTTGCATGGACCCGACTCGCAGAGCTGGAATTTTCTGCTGGTCGCACCCGCGAAGCACTGGCAGCGGTGGAAAAAGCGGCCCAATTTACGCCAGATAATGCGCGGCTGCATGCCCTGAGGGGGTTCATACTTTGCGCTGATAACCAGATAGAAAAGGGAAGAGCTGCGTTTGAAAAATGCGTTTTGCTCGATGGATCATTCGGCAATGGTTGGCTAGGACTGGGCCTAACGAAAATCAAACGTGGCGATCTTGAAGGCGGGCGCAGGGATCTTCAGACAGCAGCCACTGTGGAGCCCACCTCTTCTCTTTTTCATAGCTACCTGGGCAAAGCCATGAGTCAGAACGGCCGTGATGCAGAAGCGATGAAGGATCTTATGCTTGCGCGCCAACTGGACCCCAATGATCCGACCCCATGGCTTTATCTGGCGATTGAAAATCAGCGCAAAAACCGCACGAACGAAGCCATCGGCGATCTTCAAGAATCCATCCGTCTGAATGACAATCGCCGGATTTATCGTTCGGAATTTCTGCTCGATCAGGATAGAGCCGTGCGCTCGTCCAACCTAGCCAAGATCTATCAGAATGCAGGAATGAAAGATGTTGCCTTTCGCGAAGCCACCCGCGCTGTCGAGAGTGACTATACCAACGGCTCGGCGCATCTTTTTTTATCCAACTCTTTTGATGCACTCCGCGATCCGGACCGCACACTTTTGCGATATGAAACAGGTTGGTTTAATGAGCTTCTGTTATCCAATTTACTGTCACCCGTGGGCGGTGGACCATTGTCGCAATTCGTTTCACAACAGGAGTACTCAAAACTACTCGAAGCTGATGGTCTGGGTGCTAGCCTAGCGACGAATTGGCGCAGCACGGATGAGCAACGGACAAGCGCCTCTGTCTTCGGTACCCATGGTAATGTGAGTTATGGCCTTGACGCCTACTACCGCAATGATGAGGGAGCACGGAAAAACTCTGATATTGAGCTAAAAGAACTATATGGGCAACTCAAGTGGCAGGCCACGCCTGATGATATTGTTTATTTTCTCGGGAAATGGTCTGACCAGAAACAAGGAGACTTATTTGAAACTTTTAACGATTTACCTCTCACAGAAGATTACCGCTTTGAGGAAAATCAAGAGCCCGGTCTGCTGCTCGGCGGCTGGAATCACCGCTGGCGCCCTGGATCTAACACGCTGCTTTTGGTGGGTCGCCTCGCCGCCAGCCAGTATCTATCTGATCGCAATGCCCCCCAACTACTCGTGCAGCGTGATAACAGCGCACTAATCCCTGGGTTTATGCAATTGAACAACATAGGAAGAATGAGTTTTACCGATCCTTCGCTTGCTGGGAGCATAGCAAAGGTCGCGAACGATCATTATACCTACACCCCGGCGGTGATCAGTGCCATTCAGCCCTATCTTGGGTCCGGAGATATTCTTGAAGAAGAAACGGAAGTCTTCGATTTTCTCACACGTCGCAAATTTGAGATTTTCACGAGTGAAATTCAGCACATCGAGCAACAAGATAAGCACACGATGCTTCTGGGTGGTCGCTTTCAGCATGGCACCATCGAGTCGCAATCACGCATGATTTTTAGGGGCTCGTATGCTAACGCCACATTGCCTACTCCCGCTGTGGATCAGAAAATCAAATCAGATTTCACACGGCTGGGGCTCTATGCGTATGACTATTGGCAAGTGTTACCATCGCTCACTCTTGTTGGTGGTTTAGCATGGGATTGGATCGACCATCCGGAAAATTTCCGCAATCCGCCACTCAGCGAAAAGCAGCGGACAGATGAGGCATTTTCGGGAAAACTCGGTTTCACTTGGGCACCATCAAAGTGGTTCACACTTCGTGGAGCTGCTGCGGAAGGACTGGGTGGCTTGAGCTATGATGAAAGTGTTCGCCTCGAGCCTTCGCAGATCTCAGGATTTGGCCAAGCTTATCGCACGGTGATTTCTGAATCGATCACTGGATCTGTGGAAACTCCCGAGTACTCAATCCTGGGCCTTTCTGTGGAGGGCTGGCTACCTACAAGAACTTGGTGGGGTGCATCGGGCGGCATTATCAATCAGGATGTGCGCCGCTCGTTGGGGATGTTCACTGGTTATGATGATTTGCCATCTCCCTCGAATCCGGTCTATTTCGCTGATCAAACGGAAGAGTTTTTGGATTATCGTGAATTCTATTTTAACGTGGGCATCAATCAATTGATCGGCGATCAATTGTCTGTTGGAGCCTCTTGGAACATCACCCGATCTGAGCTCGACACCTCGCGCCCAGAACTAGGACCGATCTTTAGCGAGTTATCTGATATTGCCACTTTGAGCCGAATTTCCCTTTTTGCTGACTGGAATTCTCCTAACGGATACTTTGCTCATATGGAAGCGAATTCCTATTCCCAAAAACTCAATCGTGACGATACGTATCTGATTGCGAATCGTGATGGGGATGCCTCCAATGACCTTGCACCACGCAATGGCGACGACTTCGTCCAATTTAACGCTTGGGTGGGATATCGCTTCAATGACAATCTCTGCGAATTCGCGGTTGGCGTTTTGAACATAAGCGATTCGGATTATTCCCTCAGCCCACTCAATCCTTATTCGGATATCGCGCGTGAGCGCACCTATTTTGCCAGCTTTCGTATGAGTTTCTAGATATGAGCACACCTGATAAAACTACGCCCAAAGCAAAGGAAAGGCTTCGTTTCAGCGAGAGCACCACACGATTCGGCTCTGCTCTTGCCGGCATGGCTTTGGCTTTCATTGTGGGCTTCGGCGCACTCTCTCGAATGGGTGAGCCACTTGTGACTTTGAGCTATGATATGCCCTTCATCATCCAGCGCGCTGGCGGTGCAGAAGCCTTGCGCATGGTGTTTATGAGCGAACTGGATGGAGAGTCACTGGACCGCACGTCTCAGGCAAGATTGTTAGATCGACTGGCGGATGAGGGGGCTCGCATGGTGGTGTATGATCTTATTTTCGACAGACCCTCGAATGATCCAGACGTAGATCGCGAGTTTGCAGATGCCATGCGGCGCTTTCGCGGGGTGGATGAAAACGATACCCCCATTCCTGGTGCTCCACGGAGAAAAGTATTCCTCGGTTGCGCCCTAGATAAATCACTAAAAACGGGATACGCGTTGGAAACGCTGATCGTCCCTAACGATATTCTACTTAGCGCGGCAGATGATTTTGGCTTGGTCTATTTCAATGAGGACTCCTTTATGGTCCGCCGACTTACCACTGGCACCCCGGATGAACCTTCTCTCGGCTGGAAAGTCGCTCAAGAAGCTGGCGCGAATCTCGATGAAGAATCGCGCATGGACGAGCGTTGGATGAATTTCGCAGGCCCTCCACCAGGAACGGATCAACGCGAACAATACATACCCATCGAATCGGTAGATGCCGCAGTGGTGCTCTCCGGTGATCCAATTGAGGGATTCTTTCGTGATAAAATTGTGGTTATTGGAGGCCAACCAGGTGTCGTAGGACAGGAGTTGGGGAAAGATCTTTTTGAAACACCGTTTCACCGTTTTCCCGTGACCGGAAAAGTTCCCTTGATGAGTGGCGTCGAGATTCAAGCAAATGCAGTAGCCAATTTGATGAACCGCAATTGGCTCACCCGATCAGATGAGCGCTTTGATCGCTACATCTTGATCGGTTGTGGACTACTGATGGGAGGCTTGCTCTCGCTATTAAAACCAGCCCGTGCACTTCTAGTAGCGTTTTCATTTATAGTCATCTCTGCAGCAGCCGGGGTCTTCACGGTACATAATCACAACCTCTGGATTCCTTGGACGATTCCTGCATTTCTTCAATTACCAGTCGCACTTGTTTGGGGGATCGCGTCTAACACTTACTTGGAGCGTTTTTTCCGGCTTAAGATTTCTGCGGAGCAGTTGGCCATTCGTAAGGCATTCGCCAAATATCTGTCGCCTCAGATGCTAGATCGTCTTACTGTGGAAGGTTATGACACGCAACTCGGCGGGGAAAAAATCAACGCTGCTGTGATGTTTACGGACCTTGAAGCCTTCACCGAAATGTGTGTGCGCATTCAAGATCCCGTGCGCATCGTTGAGACGCTCAACAGCTATTTTCAAAAAACTACCTCGAGTATTTTCAAGTATAATGGGATCGTTGTGAAATACATCGGAGATGCCATTTTTGCCGCTTGGGGAACTCCACTCCCCGATGAAAACGCGGCACTCAATGCCACCAACGCCGCATGGCAACTTTTCCAGAATGATAAATTGCATGTGGAAGGCCATGAGCACCGCACGCGCATCGGCTTGCATTATGGGGAGACCGTAGCGGGAAACATAGGCTGCGACATGCGTATCGACTATACTTTGATCGGAGATGCGGTCAATCTAGCCGCGCGGCTGGAAGGTGTGAATAAGATGCTCGGCACAAACATACTGCTGAGCGGCGAAGTTAATGAACATGTCTGCCATGAATTCAGGACTCGTTTTGTAGGAGATTTCATCGTAAAAGGTCGCAATGTGCCTGTAGCAGTTTATGAGCTGCTAGGGCCGCTACTTCAGTCAGAGGAACCAGAATGGATCACCGTTTATCACAGAGCGCTTTTTCTAACGCAAAGTGGCGAATTAGAAGAAGCAGTCCGACTGTTCCTCATGGCCGATAAATTACGCACTCCTCACGGCGACGGGCCATCACGTTTTTTTATCAAACAAATCAATTCTTCACACCCCCCGATTAAGGGAATCGTGAAACTCGAAGAGAAATAAGTAATTTTGGCATAGGACTAGCTTGGATTATTTTTTTTTATACTATTTTTGACACAATCCGCTGTGACAATTTTAATTAAGATATATTTAATATACTAATGAAAACGATACTGCTAAGCGTTTGCAAGCGAAACCATGAAAAACTCAATTGCCTATTATTCTAGGGCAATAGATCCTTAACGCTATAAGCCGTTAGGACGCGAAGAATTGGGTTTTTACGCTTTTCTGCTTATCAGAATCGGCGAATAAATCGTCACAATTTATTTTTTGACTGTAAATTTGCTATCTCTATTATTTTACGAAACATGAACATCAAATCCAATAACGGAGTTAAAGCCAATCAATTTAACATGAAAGTTTTATCGATCCTAGAGAGGCTGACAAACTTTCTACTAATTTTGTTCACCGTTTCGTCTGCTTATGCTGCTTCGGTCATTAATCAAATTCATCACGTTTCTGCTGATGATTTATCAATACTTCCTAACCCTTTTCCTAGTCAAATCTTCTCAGACTTTCCCCTGTCAAGCTCTATGGTTTTAGAGGATTTCGCTGTCACGAATGCTGAACTGAAAATTACTAAAGTCTCTGCTTTGTTCAGGGCAATCAACGGGTTTGATTCATTCCAAGATGTTACTTCCATTCATGTGAGTGTATTTGATGATTTGACTCTTGCCTCAACTACCCTTGAGGGAAATATTGCCAATGAACAACTTAGTCTCGCAGAGGCAATTTTGATTACTAAGGTCGTTGATGGCAGCGGAACTTACGAGTATGGGCGTGTAGACATAGAAATTGTCATAACTCTTCCCACACCTGGCAAATATTGGATCGGCATTGCGCCTGAGGCTACATCAGACAAACAGTTCTTTTTGCAATCTGCAACCCCTGCGGTTTCCGGTGGCCAAAATGCACAGTTTGCAAATCCTGGAGGTGGCTTTGCCGTTGACCCATTGCTTAACGTCGGTCACGATGCCTCATACGCAATCACCGCTGTCCCCGAGCCTTCTTCACTGACCTATTCGATAGTATTTTCGTTATCTTTATGCCTTTACCGGCGTCGTTCCTCAGAATTTACCGCTGGCCGGAAAACAAAAAATTCACGCGCAAGTTCGCAAACTGAAACAGTCTGATCAATAGACATGCAAAAATCTTCTTATCAGTATATCTGGATTGTCGCGCCCGTCATGGCTGCGGCCTTGCTGCTTGTCTGGTTCTTCAAACCTCAGGCTCCATCCACAGCCGCCGCACCCGCTCTGCCAAATACTACCGCCGTCCCCATCATCTCCAACACCAAGGTGCGCGATGTCTTTGAACAAGCCCTGAAGCAAACCACAACAGATCAGCAAACGGTAAAGTCCCTCCACGCTTCAATCCTCTCTGCTTCAAAGCCCGAGGCGGTTGCCCTCATCCGCGAATTTCTCGCCACAGGAAAAGACCGCAGCACCGGCATGGAATTTGAAGTCGAAAATGGCGGCTCGCTGAAATCTTGGCCCACTCTCCGCACGATGCTTCTCGACCTAGTCGCGGGCATCGACCCCGCCGCGGCTGCGGACATCGCTCGCGAGATTCTGGCAAATCCCACCACGGCCGATGAATGGGCACTCGCCCTGCGAAACCTTGGACGCATCGAACGCAGCCCGGAGACCGACGCCCTTCTCCTCTCCAAAACCGTCGAACTCATCGCCAATCCCGGCTGGCAATCCGCACCCTCCGTAGGCTACCTGAATGCCTTCGATCTATTCGTTCATCTGGAAGTCACCACGCAGACCCCACTTCTCTCCGGCCTCGTCCAAAACAAAGACCGCAAAGACCTTGCCCACGCCGCTTTCCTTACCATCGACCGCCTCGTCCAGCGCCAGCCTGTTGAAATGCTGAGAAAACTCGCCGCAGACACCGCCCTCCAGCAATCCCGCCCGGAAATGGCTGCTCAGCAATTCGCCCGCGCCGACCTGCGAGATGCCACCCAGCGCGAAATCGTTAAAAACTGGCTGCTCGATCCCGCCCGTACGCCCACCCAGCTCCGCTCGTTCACGGGGGTTTTCCCTAACCAAAATCACTTCGTGTCGCACAATCTCCTCACCCGCGAAGAGCCACCCAGCGGTGATCAATTGGCCGCCCACGACCACGAAGCACTCCAAATCCTCAACTCCTGGCGCGCCGACCCCTCCTTCGAGCCCATCAGCGAGCACCTCGCCGCCATGACCGCCCGCCTCGAACAATTCACCCGCAGCACCATCGTCCCAGAGCCATGAAAATTCGGACACAGCGCGTTTCCCTCACCGCCGCCATCCGCATGGCGCTGGCGTCCGGTCTAGCGCTCATTACGGTGCATCTCAACGCTGCTACTCTTTCCATCGAAAGTTCTGATTCCGGCACACTCATCCTCCATCCAGCGCAAGATCCCGCTTACTACTTTTTCCTCCAGCAAAGCACGGACCTAAAAAATTACTCTAATTTCGCGATGCACTTGGGTAATGATCCCACTCCTTGGACCCTCTACCTCGAGGAAGCCCCGCCCATGCGCTTCTTCCGTGCCCGGCCCATCAGCATCTACGCTCCTGAGGATACGGATCTCGATGGCATCGACGACGTATACGAAATCGATCACCCGGTACTCAATCCTCTCGATCCCAACGACGCCGCTCTCATTTCCGGTGGCTCCGGAAAAACCTACTTGCAGCAATACCTTGAACGCTACTACCTCGGCGACGGCAAGCGACAAGCAGTTTCCCAAGAAGTGACCGTCTTCACCACCCGCCCGCCTGCCGATCCGGCTTACGAGGCAATCTCCATGGAAGTAAGTGTCTTCACGACCCGTCCCGCTACCGATCCAGCTTACGAAGCCCTCTCCGATGAGGTGAGCGTCTTCACGACCCGCCCGGCCACAGACCCCGCCTACCAAGCCATTTCCGAGGAAATTAGTGTCAACAAAACCATTCCAACTACTATCCAACCATGAACATCACGTCACCACTCGTAGCAGTCCTATTGATTGCAGGCATCAGCACTGGATCTGCCCAAATCACTTTCCCGAATGCGGGGACTGATGGTGCTCTTAATCTCACAGCAACCTACACAGACTATTCGATCAATCTGTCCGAGGCCACGGAAGGCCCCGGCATCACATGGGACCAGAGCAATGCAGCCCGCGCAGGGAAGGGAATTTATGACAAGGACAAGAAAGCCGTCGTTTTCAAATACTCCTCAGTCACACTCTCCGCTTCTACTTCTAATATCTACTTCCAGAACCATCGCACCCGCTGCCCTGTGGTATGGCTGGTGTCTGGAAACGTTACTATCAACGGAGATTTGAGTCTGAATGGTCAGGCAATTTCTTATACGACTAGCCAGGTTGAGGCGGAACCCGGACCAGGAGGCTTCCGAGGCGGAATACAAGGAGGAAACGCAGCAGGTTTGGGTATTGGTGGCGGAAACAACGATGTGAACGCTACGCACGCTTCGACTTATGGGAATACCGCGATCATTCCACTGATGGGCGGCTCGGGAGGTGGCGGAGGCGGGGCCGGAGGCGGGGCCATCTTAATCGCAGCCAGCGGTACTATTACAATTAACGGCAGTATTACGGCATATGGTGGTGGCAGTAGCGATGGCGGAGATGGCAGCGGCGGAGCCATCCGCTTGGTCGCAAATACCATTGGAGGCACAGGCT
This sequence comes from Akkermansia muciniphila, assembly GCA_945860285.1. Lineage (GTDB taxonomy): Bacteria > Verrucomicrobiota > Verrucomicrobiia > Verrucomicrobiales > Akkermansiaceae > UBA956. The sequence goes on from CAMAQB010000049.1 coordinate 10,720, forward strand.
TTGTCAACCCGGGCACCGATGGCAGGCTCCGCTTGGAATCCAACAACGTGATCGCAGGAGGCCTGACCACGACTCCCCAGACCATCGCCGTGCGTCTCCCTGCTTCCGGTCAACCGATTCTCTGGCCTGACAGTAACACCGCATCGACCGCAAAAATCCTGAACGTGGATTTCGTGGCCGCGCCCGATCAGCCGTATGCACCGTTATCTCTTGATGCGGATGTCAGGATCGAGAAGGCTGCCGCGGCGGCTTCAGTGGTCACGATCCGCACCACCAACTTCCCGACCACCGGCTCGGTCAAACTGCGTGCGGCAGGTAAGTTCAACTCCAATGCCCAGCTCATCACCGCGACTTTGGTAAGTGGCGGAACCTTCGCCCAAGCCGACTGGACTGCTACCGTAACCTTTGCGACAGGCTATACCACTCTGCAAGTGGTGGCAAAACAGTGATTAGGAGTGGGCACGCTCCTTATTCCACAATCTATCCAATATTCAGCCTATTCCTACCATGAACCTCTCACTCGTCTCCCGCATCGCTTCCCGCCTAAGGAGCGGGGACATTCCTGCCCCCAGTACATCGGGGCGACAAGTATGTCGACGCTCCTTATTGGCATCCGCGCTCCTCCTTATCTCAGTAATCCCGGCCGCTTTTGCCGCGCCATTCACCCCAGGGAATCTCGTGATCTATCGAGTGGGCAACGGGGCGAGCGTTCTTTCCACATCTGGTGCCTTGGTTTTCCTTGATGAATACAACCCCAGCGGCATACTCGTTCAGTCGATCCAGTTGCCAGCCGCCTCCCCTGGCGTGATTGGCCTCGTCGCAAGCGGCACGTCGGTTTCTGAAGGCTTGCTTACCCGTTCCATCAGTGGCAGCCACCTTGCGCTGACTGGATTCAATGCGGCTGCCTCTGCGGTTGATCTTCCATCATCGCTGGCTAACAGCGTTTCCCGCACAGTCGGAACCGTTGATTGGCAAGGAAACATCGGTGCGACCACGGCTCTGCAGAATTATTCGAGCGGCACCAGCCCCCGCAGCGCACTCACATCGGACAACGGTTCCTTCTGGATCTCTGGTGGTTCTGGAGGACTCCATTTGGCGGCACTTGGTGTGACTACATCCACTCAGATTGGTATTATACCCACGAGTCAGCGACAGATTCAGTCCTTCGGAAATCAGCTTTATATCTCAAGCAATTCGGGCCCTTATCGCCTAGCCACCGTCGGCACCGGCTTGCCTACTAGTATCGGCCAAACCATCGCCAACCTCCCCGGTATCTCCACCACCTACAGCACCAGTCCCTACGGCTTCTTCCTCGCCGACCTCAGCACCAGCGTTGCTGGAAATGACACGCTTTACATCGCCGACGAAGTTCTGGGCCTGCAAAAATTCTCACTGGTCGGCGGAACTTGGACTGCTAACGGCAGCATCGGTACGGATGCCGACGACTACCGTGGCTTAACCGCCAGCGTTTACGGCACATCCGTCACCCTCTTTGCAACCATCAAAGGCGGAAATGATGCCGATGGCGGCGGCGAACTCGTAAAACTCACCGACACCACCGGCTACAACGCCACCCTTACCGGCACTTCCACCGTCCTGGCTACCGCCGCGAACAATACCGCCTTCCGTGGCGTCGCTCTAGCTCCCTACAATTTGCCTGATCTCACCGTCGATCTCGCCGCGCCTGCATCGGCTCAAGCAGGCAGTGCCTTCACCTACACCCTCACTGCCAGAAACATCGGCAACGTCGAGGCATCCGACATTGATCTCTTCTTCGTTGTCCCCAGCGGCCTCACTATCGGAGCCATTAACGGAGCAAGCGGTTTTAGCGGAGGAGCGGATGCAAACGTAGTCTTTTTCTCCGGCGGCTCACTCGCCAGCGGAGCGAGTGCCACGCTCACGATCAACGTCAGTTCTTCCACCCCAGGCACCTACACCACCGCTGCCCAAGCTGCTATAATCGACTTGTTTGATTTTATCAGTGAAGCGGATGAAACCAACAACGGCTCCACGCAACTCGTCAGCACGGTGGTCAGCGCTCCGCCACAGAATTTCATCAACCTCGATCTTTTGGGCAAAGGGGGTGCTGGACTTTTATCCCAGAATGAGAATAGGGTAATTAGCGGAACGCCGGGGACAGGCGGGGAAGTGGGAGCGGGGTGTCGTTACGAGACTAACTCCCGAGTCCTCTCGATCAACGTCGCATGGGGCTCGCAGAACGGCTTTGTCGATCTCTCCTCCGCGGCGAATAACTCCCACATTCACGGTCCTACCACCTCGGCTGGTGCCGCGTCTTTTCTTCAAAACGCCGGAGTAATCTTCAACCTTCCTCGTGTCTCCAGCACCGCAAACGGAGGCTCGATCAGCACCACCGTGACCTTGAGTGCCGCCCAGGAGGCCGACCTTCTTGCCGGGAAATACTACATCAATATTCACACCTCCACCAACGGCGGTGGCGAGATTCGCGGCAATTTGGTCGTGCCTTCCAATTTGCCAACCATCACCACCCAACCCTCCAGCCAAACCATCACCAGTGGTGCTGCCGCTACGCTCACCGTCGCGGCCAGCGGCTCGCCAGCTCCCGCTTTCCAATGGTATCGCGGCAATAGCGGCGACACCAGCAACCCGATTCTGAACGCCAACGCAGCGACCTTCACGACGCCCACTCTCACCACGACTACCAGCTACTGGGTGCGAGCCGCCAACACCTCCGGTCCGCCAGCGAACAGCAACGCGGCGACGATCACTGTAACACCTCCGCCTTCTCCAGAAATTGTCGTCGAGGAGCCATCAGGAACCCCAATGACGACGGGGGAGACTAGGGATTTCGGCAACGGCTTGGTCGGGACGACAAGCTCGGCAAAAACCTTCGTGATCCGCAATTTAGGAAACGCCCCGCTTGAAAGCCTCGCCGCCACTCTCGGAGGTAGCCATCCCGGAGATTTCACTCTCAATCCGAGCAGCCTTCCCGCTACTCTCGCAGCACCGGGAAACACCTCTTTCACCGTCACCTTCAGCCCAACTACCACAGGCGTGAGAACGGCCAGTCTTAGCATCGCCAGTAATGATGCGGATGAAAATCCCATCACCATCACCCTCACCGGACAAGGGGTTACGGCTCCCTCAATCACCACCCAACCTGCCAACCAAACAATTCCCAGCGGCTCCACTGCCACACTTACCGTTATCGCCACCGGAAATCCGACTCCAGCATTTCAGTGGTATCGCGGTAATAGCGGCGACACCTCTACACCCGTCGGCACGAACTCGGCGAGTTTCACCACGCCCGTGCTCATCACGAGCGCCAATTACTGGGTCCGCGCTTCTAACACCTCCGGCATACCAGCGGATAGCAATACTGTCACGATAACGGTGACGCCTCCTGTCCTCGGGCCAGGTGACATTGCCTTTACGGGATTCAATGCCGATTCCACCGATAATCTGGCATTTGTGGCGCTCGTTGCGATACCTGCCGGCACATTGATTTATTTTACAGACAACGAGTGGAACGGCTCAGAAATTGGCTTGGGCGGAGCGTTTATTGATGATGCCGAAAGTGAGTTTACTTGGACTGCACCTGCTGGAGGAATAGCGGCGGGGACCGTGGTCTTGCTCAATGACGTTTCCGGCGGCATTTCAACCTCCGTCGGCACTGCGGCGATGACGATCACTACCAATACCGGCATCAGTAACACGAGTGACACGGTCTATGCGTTCGTGGGCGGAAGTCAGGCCCCGGGTGCCTTCGTGGCCTCGATCGCAAACCACAATGCCGACTCTTTGGCAGGAACATCACTGGTAGCCAACAATACCGCCGTGTTCCTCCCGGCCAGCACCGATGGAGCCCGCTACACGGGCGCACGGTCTGGTCAGACTAGCTTCTCCGCATATCGTACTATGATCGGCGATGTAGCGGCTAACTGGGAAACCACTACCGGTGACGGCACTGCATTCCTTCCCTTCGACAGCAGCGCTTTTACCATAGGAAGCCCAGCAGCCCCTGCCATCACCACCCAGCCCGCCAGCCAGACGATCAATAGCGGCAACACCGCCGAGCTATCCGTAGCGGCCAGTGGTTTTCCTGCCCCAACCTTGCAGTGGTATCGCGGCAATAGTGGCGATGAAAGCAACTTGATCAGCGGTGCAACAGCGGCCACCTTCACCACCCCGGAACTCTCGACGACCACCAATTACTGGGTTCGCGCCTCCAACACCTCCGGCCCTGCGGCGGATAGTGATACTGCCACGATTACCGTCATTGTGCCCCCCACCATCACCGTCCAGCCAGCGAGTGAGACAATTGCCAGCGGTGCCTTTGCGACGCTCAGTGTGACAGCCACAGGCACCGAGCCTTTCAACTATCAATGGTACCAAGGCAATACGGGCGACACCTCGATGCCCGTCGGCACGAACTCTCCAAGTTTCACCACACCTGCTCTCACCGGCCTGACTGCGTATTGGGTCAAAGTGAGCAATGCCGCCAACCCAGCAGGGATCAACTCCAATACGGCGACGGTCAATGCAACTGGTGGTTTAATCGTAAAAACCTACGATACGGCGGCCAGCACAGCCAATCTTAACACGATTGCGAATCTCATGGCACTGACACCAAGCGGTACTAGTGTCCAAACCGCTGACCTTGTGGTGCCGTCCGGCACTGCTGCCGCGACCTACCCCGGGCTCACCGATAGCGATAGCTATTCCCTCCTCTGGGAAGGGTGGTTCGATGTCATGAAGGATGGACCCGGAATTTACACTTTTGGGACTCACAGTGACGATGGCAGCATCATCTTCTTGGATTTGAATCATGACGGGAACTTTAACGACAGCGGCGAGAAGATCGTGGACAACAATTATTTTAAAGGCTCTGGGCGTGTGGCGCTAACGGGCTCAGTAGCACTCAATACGGATGCTGTGCGCATCGCCATTGGTTTCTACGATCAAGGAGGACCCGATTACATGGCCGCTAGATTTAAAAAGGGCAGTGGTGTCTCATTCGCATCGCTCGTTCCGATCAATGGCACATCGGGTCACTTCTTCACCGCGCGTCCGCCCGCCAATCCGGCGGCAGCGAATCTCTGGAACTTCGGAATTGCTAGCTATCCTGCGGTGGTCAATGGAACCAATATCGTCTGGACTTTTCCAAACTGGACGAATTTGGAGTCACTCGCGCCGACCTTCATGATTTCTGAGGGAGCTACCGCCTTGCCTGCCTCGGGGACGCCGCGCAATTTTACCACTCCACAGACATATACCGTTACCGCACGAGACGGCACGACCCAAACCTACACGGTGACGGCGAGAAAATCCATCGATCCACTGCTCCACACGTTCGATACGGGAAACCAAGGCTGGCGAGTTGCTAGCTTTTCTAGCCCTGATACAAACAACTCAATTCTCGCAATTCATGCCCCATTTTACACGGCTACCGGTGGCAATCCGGGCGGATACATTGGTTCGGGCGATCCGGATGTTGGTGGTTTTTACTTTGCGGCACCGACGAGCTTTGTCAGTGGGCTAGTGGGAGCCTTCGGCGCGAGACTGTCTTATGATTTCTCCTACGACGGTGTTGGTAACAATTCCGGCCGTGACGTGATTCTCGAAGGCGGTGGAATCAGGCTGCTGTGGGAGAGCCCCGTGTATTTGCTTCCCACCTCCGGATGGAAGGGTGTCGCCCTGACGTTTGCGCCTTCACCCCAGTGGCGTCTGGGAACTAAAACCGGGTCTTTTGCCACAAGTGCGGATTTCGAGGCGGTGCTGGCAAATCCAACTGGTCTATTTTTCAAAGGTGAATACACCGCCAACGGTTCGGATTTGGCAAGGATTGACAATGTGTCCGTCGCCCCAGCCACATCTCCCGTGATATTTATCCAACCTGTTAGTCAGACTATCCCGGCGGGGACTGCCACCACTCTCACGGTGTATGCTGTGGGAACAGAACCTTTCACCTACCAATGGTATCAAGGCAGCAGCGGCGACACCTCAACGCCCGTCGGTGCGGATTCTGCGAGTTTTATTACACCTGCTATCATAAACACCAATTCCTATTGGGTCAAAGTAAGCAATCCTCTCAACCTCACTGGGGTGAACTCTGATACTGCCACCATCATCGGGAGAAGCGAGCCACTGGTGACCACCGCTGCTGCAACATCTGTGACAGAGACCAGCGCAACCTTGGATGGCACGGTCAACCCTTTTGGCCAAGAAACGACAGCGCGATTCGAGTACGGTATAACGACCGCCTATGGCAGCTTTGCGAACGTGACTCTCGATCCTGCAAACGGAATCACGAACCAAAATGTGAGCGCGGTCGTTACCGGTCTGGAACTGGGACAAACCTATCACTATCGCCTCACCGCCACCTACAGCGGCGGCACCGTGTTAGGCAATGACGCCATATTCACGACCGCCCCTTCCAACACCCTGAACAGGGTCTGGGTCGGAGCGGGCAACCAGACCTTTCCCGAAGCCATCTGGGGCGGCGTTTTGAACTGGACAACGGGAGTCGCCGCCAACGGCGCCAACACCATTGCCACCTTGGGAAATTCCTTCAATAATGGCTACACCTGCGCCCTCAGCTTCGCGCCGACCATCGGCCGCCTAGTTTACAACGACCCAGCCAACGCGAATGACTTTATTATCCGAAACAATGCGAGCAATTTCCTCCTGACGCTCGATGTCACGAGCGGATTGCCATCGATCAATGTTGCTCAAGCCGACCGCACTCTAGTCATCGAACCCAGGATCGGAGGCAACGACGGCTTCGCAAAAAACGGGCCGGGCAGAGTGGTTCTCGCCAACGGTAATAGCATTTACACCGGACCTATCCAAATCAATGCCGGGTTGCTTGAGATCGGTGGCGGGGTTTTCACCGTGAACAACGGCAAGACGGCACCCGATTATGTGGAACAAGCCTTTGATCTCGGCACTGCCGGCCGGGTTGGCAACGGCAACTACGCCGGGAATGTCTTCATCGCCGGCGGAGCGGGATTCCTCTACAATAGCTCCGTAGATACAACCTTGAACGGCGTCATCGGCGGAGGCGGTTCGCTCCGCAAGGCGGGTGCCAGCATCCTGGCACTCACGAATGCCAACACCTACACGGGTGCCACCACGATTATTGGCGGAACCCTGAGACTCGGATCGTCCACCTCGCTGCCCGCTACCACCGACCTTGTGATGGACGGCGGAATACTCGATCTCAACGGACACAATGCGACCATCCGATCGCTCGCCGTAAGCGGCGTGGATGTGGTGATCGATTTCGGCAGTGCCAGTGGAGCAAACACCCTTCGGATTTCCAACGGAGCGTCCGGTGATTGGACGGGCAACTTACAGATCCTCAATTTCGATCCGTCCACCGATCAATTATTCTTCGGAACAAGTATGTCAGGTATAGGAGAAAACGCGGCTGGGGTTACCTTTGTCGATCCTGTTGGACTCGCACCGGGGACTTACCCGTTCCGCATTGGTTCGGACGGCTCTTCCGGTCCTTCTTACCCCCCCGTCATCACAACCCACCCCGTCAGCCAGACGATTGCCAGCGGCTCCACTGCCACGCTTTCAGTCGTTGCAACAGGAAGCCCTGCTCCCACTTTCCAATGGTATCGCGGCAACAGCGGGGATACCAGTGATCCAGTCAGCAACGCCACTTCGTCGTCATTCACGACACCCGCGCTCACGGCAAACATGAACCACTGGGTGAAGGTTTCCAATACCTCCGGCCCTTCCGTAGATAGTAATACCGCGACCGTATCGATCAACTTGCTCGTGAACGGGAGTTTCGAGCAGCCTGTCGTTTCAGGCAGATTACTTTCCGTCTATGCTCCGAACTCCACAACTGTTCCCGGATGGACAGTGTCCCAAGGGGACATAGAAATATGCACGCCGGCTGAATGGGCCGCATCCGAGGGCAATCAAAGTCTTGATGTAAGCGGAGTATCTGCAGCGACGCTGTATCAGGATCTGGCAGGTCTAATCCCAGGGGCAACTTATCAAATTGGTTTCGACCTGAGTGGGAACCCTGTATTGCCGAGTGAGGTGATCAAACTGCTGAGAGTTAGCGCAGGAACCGTAATTTCCAATTTTGATTTTGATGTGACCGGCTTTGATAGAGGCAACATGGGGTGGACCCCTAAAGTTATCAGTTTCGTCGCGCAGGGAACCACAACGCGGCTCCAGTTCCAGAGTTTGAACGGAGGGGATCGCGGACCAGCCCTCGATAACGTTTCGCTCGTGCTCACCGATCCTCCCCTTGCCGTTCCACCGGCGATCACCACCCACCCCGTCAGCCAGACGATTGCCAGCGGCTCCACTGCCACGCTTTCAGTCGTTGCAACAGGAAATCCTGCTCCCACCTTCCAATGGTATCGCGGCAACAGCGGGGATACTTCGACACCCGTTGGCATCAACTCAGCTAGTTTCACCACTCCAGCTCTCACGACGACGACCAGCTACTGGGTGCAGGCCACTAACAGTTCCGGTCCTGCTGCAAACAGCGATACAGCGACAGTGACAGTCCAGCCGCCGGCAGTTCCCGAAATTGTTTTCGAAGACTCTGACGGAGCGGAACTAGCCTCTGATGCCGTGTTGGACTTTGGCAATGTGCTGGTGGGTTCCGCTGCAGTTGAGAAGACTTTCGTGGTGCGCAATACGGGCAATGCACCATTGAGCATCACCGATCCCCGTTTGCTCCCAGCAGGTGTTACGGATTTTTCCATTTCCGGGGCGAATCTGCCTGCGTCCATTGCGGCCGGGCAAAGTGCCATGCTGCGGATTGCCTTCCATCCGACATCAGGTGGTGAGCGCAGCGGGCTTTTCAGGTTTTCAAACAACGACGCGGACGAAGGGGAATTCATAGTCTCTCTCATGGGAACAGGATTCACTCCGCCTCTTTTCACCGATCAACCCGCCGCATCACAAACCATCATTTACAATGCCAGCGCCATGCTTGAGGCGTCCGCTTCCGGCCATCCGCAACCGACGTATCAATGGTATCGCGGACTCTCAGGGGACACTTCTCAGGAAATCATTGGAGCCACTTCAGCCCAGTTCAACACGTCCGCTTTGACGGTTACCCAGAGTTATTGGGTACGGGCGACCAATTCGGTGGACTCGGTGGACAGCCAGACCGCCTTCGTCGAGGTCGAGCCGATTTCCACCAATGCCCTGCTATCCAATCTCCTGCCGAGTGCCGGGCAGTTTTCGCCGGGCTTCGGCCCGGGCACGGGCTTCTATACCTTGCTGGTGCCGAGCAGTGTTTCGGAACTGACCCTCACACCCTTCGCCGCGCATCCCGCCGCATCCATTCTTATCAATGGCGTGCCTGTTCATTCCGGAAATGCCTCGCAGGTGATTCCTATCGGCTTCGGTGAAAACCCGGTAAACATGATCGTCACCGCGCAGGACGGGGAAACCATTCGCTCCTATCTGATCAACGCGACGCGCTCGCAACCGATGTTTGTGAGCACCGAAAACGCCTCGGGCATCACACGGACGGCGGCCACGCTGAATGGCACGGTGATTCCTTACGGGACTGCCACAGTCCGTTTCGAATATGGGCAAACGACCAACTATGAATTTAGTACTCCGCCACAGCAGGTGTCAGGATCCAACATCGCTGATGTGCAGTTTCCGCTAGTGAATTTACTGCCCGGCACTCGCTATCATTTCCGCATGGTCGCCTCGAACGGAGTGGACACAGAGGAAGGAATTAATCGCTTCTTCGACACGCTGCCCGGCGATCCGCTGGTGCTGACGGGCAACCCTGTGGATGTCACCACCGCCTCCGCAACGCTGGTGGGTGCGGTGGATGGCCGTGGCGCGGATGTCACGATTTACTTCGAGTATGGAACAGATTTCCCACTCACAAAGACTGCAGAGCAATTCATACCAGCAGCTGATGGCTACAAAGATGTTTCGGCAAATGTTTCCGGACTCATCCCGAATGCCAACTATCAAGTGCGGCTCGTGGCACGGGTGGGCACCAATCCACCGACGAATGGATCGCTTCGCACTTTCATCGCCACACCCAGCGATAGCACAGGAGGCACACCCAGCGGACCGCCGATTGTGACCACCGGCGACGTCGTTTCCATTACCACCAACTCGGCGGAAATCCGTGGCAGTGTCAATGCCCAAGGCGGCACCACAGCGGTGTGGATCGAATACGGTACGACTTCCGCTCTCGGATTGAAAGGCGAGGTTGTCCGTGAAATTGGCAACACCCAGGGAGCCACTGACATTTCGATTCCGATTTCGGGTCTGGTCTCAGGGACGGACTATCATTACAGGGTCGTGGCGCAAAACAGCCTCGGAAACGTGCCGGGGCAAATCGATACTTTCCGCACCAACTTCCTGCCGCCCGAAGTTACGACTGGTTCGGTGAGCGTGCTTTCGACCACCTCCGTCCGCGTTTTCGGCACGGTGAGGGCGAATCGTTCCGATGCCACGGTGCGTTTCCGTTACGGCACATCGCCGGGCAATCTGGATCTTCTCATCGATGCGGCACCGGCCATCGTAACCGGTGATGTCAATCGCACGGTCAGCGCCGATCTACCCAATCTGCGTCAAGGAACTCGCTATTACTATCAGGTGGAAGCGAACAATGGTGGTGGTGAAGACATCGGTTCGCAGCGCCCATTCGATGTGGCGATCCTCTCGGGTCTGGACCGCAGATTCCCGGAATTCATCAACCCCTTAAGCCATCAGGGGTCGTTGCAAGTGAACCTCACACCACCTGCGACGGGAGGTTGGCGTTTTTCGGGTGAGATTGGCTGGCGGGCACCAGGCTCCACTGCTACCGGACTGGCAGCGGGCGATCGCCGCATCGAATACCGATCCGCGGCAGGCTACATCACGCCGGCCACAGAAACGCTGACCATCGCGTCAGTGAGCGAACTGCAATCAGTGAACCGCGCTTATGTTTCCACTTCCACTCCCGGCAGCGGACGCCTCCGAGTCTCAATCAAACCGGACTCGCTTTCCGCTCTAACAAACACACCTCTGCTAAGAGCCCAGTGGCGTCTTGCCGGGGAATCCGATTCGGCATGGCGGAATACCGATACCGAGGTGGCTGGATTGGTGCCCGGAAATCATGTCATCGAATCGAAAGCCATCGCCGGTTACGAAACTCCCGCGCCTGTCAATGTGGTGATAGGCGACGGTCAGACAACGGTGGCCAGCATCACCTATTATATTTCCGCCGATCCTGTGGGCACCGTTCCATCTCCGGTTCCTTTTGCAAGCGTGGCGGGAGACAGTTCGCAACCCTTCGGATTTGTTGGACAGATCTTTTCTGATTCCGGCGCGTCCACAGGTTTTGTGGTGAAGCCCCGCGTGGTAGCCACTGCGGGTCACGTGGTGTTTGACGATGGTTCCCTCTCCGCTGCGACAAATCTCACATGGCTCTTCCAGCGGGAAATTGACGTTCACGAACCAGTGCCCGTGCCACCGCGCGGATTCTATTTGATGAGCGGTTACGCGGCGCAGCGGGCCATTGACAATACCCCCGGCGTCTCCACACCGTCGTCCCAAAATCTTGATGCCGCCGCGCTGTATTTCGCCGATAACGCGATCAGCCGCAATGGCTACTCGGGCTATCTCGCCAGCGATCTCGCGGAAAATGAATTTCTGATTTCGAATCGCGACAAGATGCTCGCCGGCTACCCGGTCGAGGGCGTAGCCGTGGAGGCCATCGGGCGGATGCATGCCACGCCAGCGGCGAATGTGGGATTCAGCCAATCGTATTTGCGCACTTATCTCACGACCGGAATCCGCGGCAGTGGCGGTATGTCGGGAGGGCCATTGTTTGTCCGCGAGGCATCTGGCATCTGGTATCCCGCGGCGATCTATTTGGGAGGCACGCGGCAAATGATCGTGCGGGCCATCGATAGCGATGTGGCCGACCTTTTTGGCTTTGCCGAAGCAAGTGCCGAGGTAGTCGAAGGCAGCACGGGCGGCACCGGCGTGCTTGGCGCGAGTTCGCCACTGCCGACTCCAGACATGGGCGGCATTCGCGTGAACATCGCGCCTGCTGCAGCACGCAATGCCGGAGCAGGCTGGAGAATCAATACGGGCGAACCGTATAAGCAATCTGCTACCCAGATCGTGGATCTGAGTCCGAACACCTACACGGTGCGTTTTTCCAGCGTGCCCGGATTCCTTCCACCCACGCCACAAACAGTCACGGTCACCGGCGGTCAGCTTGCCAAGCTGACGTTTACCTATGAAGAATTGATTCTGCCACCAGTGATCACATCACCGACATCGGTCACGCGCATTCGCGGGCAGAACTTATTTTATCAAATCACCACCCAGCCTGCTGCGCAGACGTATTCGCTTTTCGGGGCGCTGCCACCGGGTGTCGAATTCAATGCGGCACTGGGCCAGATCACGGGCATCCCTCAGACGGCCGGAGCTTTCGTAATCCAAGCTGGTGCCACCAACTTGGGCGGCTCAGGTTCGAAGCCCATCACGCTCAATGTGCTACCAGTGCTAGCCGCGCAGGCAGTTCCTGCGGTCAAAGGTAGCGCTCTAAACCATCCACTGGTCAGCGGAGAGAGCGGCAGCGGCATGAGCTGGTCTGCTTCCCAACTTCCTGACGGCCTAGTGCTTGATGCTGCGAGCGGAGTGGTTTCCGGCATTCCTACCGTAGCCGGAGTGTTTGATGTAAATATTTCTCTCACTCGCAACGGTGCCACTGCCAGTGCCCTAGCCACCTTCACCATCCTCGGCGAAGCGCCCGCATTCACGCTCGAACCTCCGACCAATCGCGCCATCGAATTTGGCACGAGTACGACGTTCGTAGTAGCTGCAAGCGGTGAACCAGCGCCGACCTATCAATGGTATCGTGGTTCGAGCGGTAACATCGCCAATCCTGTGATTGGCGCCACATCGCCGACATTTGTCACCCCTGTTTTGACCGAGCCTGCCTCCTTCTGGGTGCGTGCCACGAGCATTGGCCGGACAACGGACAGCCGCGCGGTAGCCATTTCCCTGAACCCCTCGGGCAATGCGGATCTGGCTTCTCTCGAAACGGATGCCGGACTGCCTTCCCCCTCGTTTAATTCCGCGGTGCTTGGCTATCGTATCACTGTAGCGCACACCACATCGACGATTCGGGTGCTGCCTGCCGCGCGGGTTTCACAAACATCGATTCAAGTGAACGGACAAACGGTGATCTCTGGCACGGCATCGGATCCGATCCCAGTCGCGACTGGCACCTCGCGCATCACGGTTCAAACGACCGCCGGCAATGGCTCAACTGTGCGCAACTATACCTTGGATGTGACCCGTTTACCACTACCGAACGCCGTGACTGATCCTGCCAGCTCCGTGAATGATTTTTCGGCACAGTTGAATGGCAGAGTGATTCCCAACGGCCAAGGTGAAGCCTATTTTGAATATGGTCTCACCACCGCCTATGGTTTGCGGACACCGCGCCAATCAGTTGCGGGCGATCAACCTCTCGCTATCGCTAGTGATATAGCCGGCCTCGATCCACTCACCACCTATCACTTCCGCGCAGTGCTGGAGTCTGGTGGACAAGTTTACTTCGATAGCGGCAGGGAGTTTAACACCACCCGCAAGCCACCCACAGTCGCGACAGGATCGGTGTTCCGCTCCACCACGGCTGACGCCACATTGACAGGTGCGGTGAATCCGAATGGTCAAAACGTTACGCTGTTCTTTGAATACGGACTTAACACACTGCTCGGGGCACGAACGACCGAATTTTTGCCGACACCCAATGGCGGAAGTTCAGCGCTCGATGTATCAAAAATTATCACCGGCCTGCAGGCGAACAACACGTATTTCTATCGCCTCGTTGCCAAAGATGAAGCGGGTGTCGAGTGGCTTGGCATCATCGAATCCTTTACTGCCGAAAACTCAACAGGCACTGCCGACGGTATCGCTGACTCAGCGCCTAGCGTGACTACCGGCCAAGCTACGGATTTAACCACTACCTCCGCCACGCTCGCGGGCATCGCCACGCCAAATGACGGCTCCACCGAGGTCTGGTTCGAATACGGACCGGCCGGGCAACCATTCACCGATAGCACCCCGATCCAACTCATCGGTAATGGCAGTCAACCTCGCAATGCGACCTGGCCGATCTCCGGGCTGGTGCCTGAGGCTAGCTATCATTTCCGCATGATGGCTCGCAATAGCATCGGCGAAACTCCCGGCTCCACCGTAACCTTCGAGACCCGCTTTAATCCTCCTGTCGTGACAATCGGCACGGTGGAAGCACTCTCTGCCACCAGTGTGAGGATCACCGGATCAGTCGATCCCAAAGGAACGGCCACTAGCGTTGACTTCCGTTACGGCGCTGCCGGCGCGAATTTTCCTCTGGGCGCAATTGCCAGTGAGGGCGTGCAGACCGGATCCGGCCTCCGTCCGGTGAGCGTCATCCTCATTAACCTCAAACCAAGCCAAGTTTATGAAACGCAGATTGAAGCATCGAGCGATGGCGGCGGCGTGAAGAGCCAAATATTAAGCTTCCAGCCCGGAGCGCTGCTGGGCCTCATCCAACAATTCCCGGAGACGACGCCTAAGGATGATCGATCCGGTCAACTCACCGTAAACATTCTTCCCACAGGAACCGGAGCGTGGCGCTTTGCCGGCGAAACCCTCTGGCGTTCCTCAGAAATCCCCGCGACTGGATTGACCACGGGCAACCGTGTCATCGAGTTCCGTCCGGAAATCGGTTTCAATCGCCCGCCCGCCGAATCCGTCAGCATCGTGAGCGGCAACACACCCGTGGTGGTCGAAGCCCTATACTATCCCGCTCCAGAACCAGGGCTGGCCGCGATTACCGTGAACCTCAAGCCTTCGTCGATCAGCGATGCATCCCTGCCGACAGCTAGCCGTGCGCAATGGCGTTTTGCGGGCGTCGCAGGTGATCCATGGAAAAATTCTGGCACCACAGTTTCCGAGCTTCCTGAAGGGAGCTACCTCATCGAGTGCAAGACGGTGTCCGGCCGCCAGACTCCCCTACCCCGCGCGGTGGCACTTGCCAACGATGAAAACCGTTCGGTCACGTTCACCTACTTTGCTGCCACATCGCCCATCCTCAATCCGCCGGCACCCGTTTCCTACGAGACTGCCGTCGCCGATCCGACGCGCTCCAGTGGATACGTCGGCCAAGTGCGCAGCGATCTCGGAACCTCAAGCGGCTTCGCAGTGAAGCGCCGCGTCGTTGCCACCGCGGCACAGGCGGTATTCGATGAAGCCACGCTCTCCCTGACAGCAAACATCGAGTGGCTGTGGTTGCCCGACCGCAACAACCATGCGCCGAAACCAATTGCCGCTCGGGGTGTCTATGTTTTCGATGGCTATGCCGCTCAGCGCAGTTCGGAAGCTACGCCCGGAACGCTATCCTCCGTTTCTCAAAACCTTAACGTCGCCGCGATTTACTTCAGTGAAGATGCCGCCCGTGGTGGTTCGAGTGGTTTCCTCGCCAGCGATGAAACTGAGAACCCCTATTTGGTTTCCTCCCTTCCTAAAATGCTAGCGGGCTATCCCTCGGTCAATGTTTCCCCATCGAATCTTGGCCGTCTCCATGTGTTGAATCCCACCACCGCATCCCTCACACACGTCATCGGCCGCACATTCGATTCGGCATTCATCCGCGGTTTCGGTGGCATGGCCGGTGGTCCGCTGAGCGTGCGACCCGATAACGGATCATTCTACCCCGCCGGGATTTACGTGGGTGGAACGACCCGTGGCATCGTCCGTGCGATTGATACACCTATCATCGATCTCTTCAGTCGCGCCGAAGTTAGTGGCAATGGCGGTGATAACGACACAGGTGGGGGGATCACTCACACCTCATTCGCCAATCTCACCTCTTCCAAAGCCAAAGGAGCCGTTACAGTGATCATACGACCTGCATCTGCGGTTAACTTGAACGCCGGTTGGAGGCTGACCAGTGCACAATCGTTGAAAGACAGTGAGGCTCAAATTGGTAACCTAACTCCTGGCACTTACTCGCTACTACTCAGCACCATTCCCGGCTTCCCCGCACCGCCGCCGGCGAGCATCAAGGTGGAGAGCGGTAAGACTACACAAATCATATTCGACTACTCTACCATAAACTCGGAGCCAACCATCTCGGAAATGGCAAAACAATTGATCAATGAGGACACTACCACCCAGCCGATAGCCTTTACCATTGGCGACATGCAATCATCGGCAGACTCGCTCACTTTGACGCGAACATCGTCCAATTCCGCGTTGATCCCGAACACGAACATCGTGCTCAGCGGCACGGGCGCGAATCGAACTGTCACTATCACTCCGGTAGCGAATCAAAGTGGCACAGCCACCATCACCATTGCCGTCAGCGATGGATCGCTGAGTGCAAGCCGGAGTTTCCTCCTCACGGTCAATCCGGTGAATGATACGCCGGTGTTTTCCCCGATCGCAAACCAGAACTTGGTCGTTAATCAAGTTCTCGGGCCGCTCTCATTTTCCGTGTCCGATCTGGAAACATCCAACTTGGGAGTATCCGCCACTTCATCCAACACGGCATTAGTGCAGAATGCCGCCATCATACTCACAGGTACTGGCGCTAATCGCAGCCTATCCCTCATTCCGGTTGCGGGTCAGATCGGCTCCACTACAATCACTCTCACTGTTACCGATGGGTTAGTCAGCACGAATCGCAACTTCCTCGTGACTGTCAGCGGCACTCCGCTCGATACTTGGCGTTTCGCTAACTTTGGCACCGCCGCCAACTCAGGTAACGCTGCTGATAGTTTTGATGCCGATGGCGATAACAAATCCAACATCGACGAATACGCTGCGGGCACTGACCCGCGCAATCCGTCGGACTTTTTCCGTGTCCTCACTTCCACGCATCTGGGCTCTGACTTCCGAGTCACTGTGCCGGGGCGCGCTAATCGAAATTACGTTTTGCAACGCACTACCTCCCTTACGACCCCAGTGTGGACTCCGGTCGCAACATCAGGAGTGTTAGAATTGTCAGCCACTCTGCAACTCATCGATAATGCCCCACCGGCAGGCTCGGCGTTTTATCGAGTTCTCGTAAACACAAACTGACGTCTCATGAGGGATAAACTAGCTGCCGAGTTCATGGACGTGCCTATCCATGTTGCTGTCACCGCCCCGTGATATCTATGGAAAATATGAATAGAACCAGTGACCATGAACTTGCCGCGAGGATCATCATGGCGGTGTCTTCTTTTGCGGAGTTACAAGATCGGTTCCGCAAGACTCTTGAAATTCATCTGCTCTCCCAATGCAAACGATCCGACGGGCGTTCCCAAGAAAAATCTATCGAGATCGCCAGCCAAGTACTGTCGGACTGTTTTGTAAAATCTCCTTCACTGTTAGAAAAGTGGCAGGGCCAAGATAATTTGGAAGCGTTTCTAAAAACCGTCACATACAATCGTCTAAAATCTTGGTGGAGCTCGAGGGATTATGCTCTCGAAGTCAACAGCGATTCGCGGGCAATCACCGAGGCCGCAGAAAGTAGCGGTGCGGCGGCCATCGACTGGCAAGAGCTAAAAGTAATGGAAATGGCGCTGACTCTTGGAGTCCAAGCGGCTTACGAGAAATGCCCCGAGGGCCTGATTTTCATGCGGCTCAAGGGACTGCATGCTGTGGATCAGCGTGCGCTTTCGAGCGTTTGGTCACACCATGAATCACAAACCTCTCGCAAAATTAAAGAGGCCATGGCTTTGATTCGAGCCACCGCTATGAAACATGCGGAATATTTGGGCGTGGAGTTGGACATTGATACCCTGCAAAAGGTGTTACAGAGTAATCCTTCGATTTTATTAGGCAGAGATTCTGCCCTGCTGAAGACTGAGGATATAGAAATTCTTCGTCGCTTGGCAAATGGACATCGGAAAGTTCGCGAGACGGACTATGCCATCGAACTGATGTACCGGAATGCCAATGCTCTTGAGTTTTTTGCACAACTCTTGAATCAGAATGGGCAACAGCAAGCCGTATTTGTGAGGGATCCTGCTCTTGATGGCTTAGCTGCTAGATTGGAAGTCCACGTTGTTCGTTCTCTGGAAATTCTCAGACCCACAGAAATTTCTCAGTTGATTTCTCCTTTGATGAGGGGTCTTTTTTCCGATGCCTTGCAATCGATAACTGCCGACGGAGGAACACTGTGGTGGCGCAGTCCCGGTGAGCCAATCCTGGAGGCCGTGTTCAATCCGTTCGAACCCGATATCGTTGGCAAACGTCAGCCTCTGGCTTCTGGCATTATCAGTCTTGTCCTTGCCAACTCAGAAACGATTTGTGTGGATGCAGCGACTTCCCATTTGCGGCACTCGCCAGCGGTTGATGCCGCGCTTGGTAAATCGACACAAAGTATGATTGCAGTTCCTTTTGTTGTCATGAATCGCCTCTGTGGCGTGCTGACTGCTGTGCGATTGCATCTATTTGCGCCGTTCGCACTTCATGAAACGGAGGTGCTCGAGCGACAGGCGATAGCGCTGGCATCAATGCTAGAGTCTATTTTGATCGCAAGAATTTCTCACGCAAACGTCTAAAGATCATGGCACAGATACGTGTTGAGCCAATGAAAAATGACACCGGGGAGGTTAAGTCGTTGCGCCATCATTCATGACACCCGGCGCTTGGTTGTTTTATGGTTGTTTAGGGATATTTTGACAAGCTTTTCCACAGGGTTGGATGGAGTGGAGGCGCAGGGCGCG
>CAMAQB010000050.1 GCA_945860285.1 Akkermansia muciniphila
GACATCACAGCAAAACAAATCAAAGAAACACAAGAAGCACTCAACAACCGCCCCAGAAAACGCCACAATTTTTTAACCCCGAACGAATTCAACCAACAAAATTTCAAACAAATTGACAGCCGTTGCATTAGCAATTAGAATTCGCCCATCAGCCTGCGCGATGAACTCGAACGCCTGTTCCGCAAAAAGAATCTCAGCGAAATTACCCAAGAAGACATGGTGGCCAACATCGCCGCGCTCAAGTGCATCGATGCCCGCGCCCGCGAGCTGGAGCGGAAAAACCAACTTCTACGCGCCAAGTACGCTAACGATGCCAAGTATGCTCGTCTTCACAAACGGCTCCTTGAAAATGGCGAACCCACTCCCAACGAACGTAAACTTTTTGAAGCACTCTGCTCACTGAAACAGGAACTCGATGCCAAAATCTCCGAAAACAGCCAGCTCCTCACCAATCCCGCTTACACGGAAAAAATGGTCACCCGCCTCATCATCGAACAACTCCAGAACAAACACAGCCTCCCACTCACCCCCGATGGCTGCCGTTTCATCAATCACCTCGTCATGAAGGAGTATCTCGATGAACGCAACGGCCAACAACCCGCGTGAGGCCATTGCGAAACTCTCCTTTTGAAAAGGATGAAAATATGTCGCTTTATCCCTCGTGAAAGGAGAAATTCAATCCACATGGTGGAAAAACTGGCAAGCTCGCTTGTCACGCCGGTTCCTCCTGCGTGACCGAGCACAACTTTTACAAATTGCATTGACGGCACTGCTAGCATTGCTTACAGTTTTCACATGAGCACCACTCTCACCATTCGCAATCTCGATGAAGGCGTAAAACAACGGCTCCGGCTCCGTGCTGCCAGCCACCAACGTTCCATGGAGGCCGAGGCGCGCGAGATCCTCGCCACCGCATTGAGTTCACAGGATAAAATCGCCCCAACCAGCAGCCCCGAAGAAATGAGCGAACGAATCAAATCCGTCATCGGAATTTGGAAAGATCAGATGGGAGGCAAAACGACCGATCAAATCATGCAAGAACTCAGAGGCGATGACTGAAGTTTCAGCCCTAGTCGATAGCAATATCATCATCGACATCATTGGAAAAGATGCTACTTGGGTGCATTGGTCGGCGACAGCACTCGATTCATGCAAAAATGCGTGTATCAATCCGATCGTGTATGCAGAACTCTGTTACTTTACAAGTAACTCCAACCAAGTAGAAGATCTCATCACACGCCTCGAGCTTGGCTATCTGGAGTTACCAAAGGAATCCCTCTTCCTCGCCGCCCAAGCCTTCCGCCTCTATCGCCAGCGTGGCGGAACGAAGTCTGCTCCGCTTCCTGATTTTTTCATTGGCGCACACGCCGCCGCCCTCGGCATCTCCATCATCACCCGGGATGTCACCCGCTATCAAACCTACTTCCCCACAGTCACCCTGATTTCCCCCTGAAACCCTCTGCGGTTCAAAAATCAACATTCATCAATCGTCAGTCTCCCCCTTACCCTGCCCCTAACACCACGCGCACCCTCATCTCATTCACACGACGGTCGCAGACCGCCGCTACAAATCACCTCCCCATTCGCGGAAATCCGCGTCCATTCGCGGTTATAAAATCTTCTCTTCTCCCACTGATCACTGATCACTTCCCACTCGGCACTTTTACCCCATGTCCCGCACCTTCCAAATCCAAGCCATCACCCTCATCGACGACCTTAAGTCCGTCTGCGCCAACTACGGCCTCGGCAATGACGGCAACGAATACAAGATCATCACCCAGATCTTCCTCTACAAGTTCCTCAACGACAAATTCGCCCACGAGGTCAAACGCATCCAGCCGGCTCTCGCCAAGGCCGACTCATGGGAAGCCGCCCTGCGGAACATGAAAAAGGCCGATTACGAACTGCTCCTCATGCAGCTCGGCGATGGCACCGCCCACCTCCGGCCCGAGCATTTCCTCTCCGCCCTTTACACCCGCCAGAACGAGGACGACTTCGCGAAAATCCTCGATTCCGCCCTGCTCTCCATCGCCGCCCTCAATGCCGACATCTTCTCCGTGAAAACCGAGGATGGCGAAAAAATCGTGCTCTTCGATCCCATCACCGAATACGTCGCCTCCAAGCGCAACGAATTCGCACGCGCCATCATCAACAAGGTCGTCAACTTCTCCTTCGAGCACATCTTCTCCGAAAAATTCGACTTCTTCGCCACCCTCTTCGAATACCTCATCAAGGACTACAACAAGGACGGCGGCGGCAAATACGCCGAGTATTACACGCCCCACGCCGTCGCCAAAATCATGGCTTCCTGCCTCATCACGAAGCCGATGAAAAACGTCTCTTGTTACGATCCCTCCAGCGGCTCCGGCACCCTGCTCATGAATCTCGCCCACGCCATCGGCGAGGACCGCTGCTCCATCTTCTCCCAGGACATCTCGCAGAAATCCTCCAGCCTGCTGCGGCTCAACCTCATCCTCAACAACCTCGTCCACTCCATCCCGCAGATCATCCAGGGCAACACCATCCTCCATCCCTTCCACCGCGACGACCGCGGGGCCCTGCGCAAGTTCGACTGCATCGTCTCCAATCCACCCTTCAAGCTCGATTTCTCCGACTACCGCGACGAACTCGACCAAAAGGAAAACCGCGCCCGCTTCTTCGCCGGCGTGCCCAAGGTGCCGAACAAGGACAAGGACAAGATGGCCATCTATCTGCTCTTCATCCAGCACATCATCCACTCGCTCGCCAAGAACGGCAAAGCCGCCATCGTCGTTCCCACCGGCTTCATCACCGCCCAGTCCGGCATTGAAAAAGGCATCCGCCAGCACCTCGTGGAAAACAAAATGCTCGCCGGCGTCGTCTCCATGCCCAGCAACATCTTCGCCACCACCGGCACCAACGTCTCCATCCTCTTCCTCGATGCCGCCAACAAGGAAACCATCGCCCTCATCGACGCCTCCAACCTCGGCACCAAGGTCAAAGACGGCAAAAACCAGAAAACCCTACTCTCCACCGCCGAGGAGGACCAAATCATCCGCGTCTTCAACCACAAGGAAATCGTCGAAGACTTCTCCGTCGTCGTCAGCTACGCCGACATCACCGCGAAAAACTACTCCCTCAGCGCGGGGCAGTATTTTGATGTAAAGGTGGAGCATTTCGTCATGACGCCGAAGCAATTTGATAAACAACTTGCTGACCGCAAAGACCGTTTGAGTTCCCTATTCGAAGAATCCGGAAAGCTTGAAAAACAAATCAAAAAGCAGTTGGGAGGTCTTGCTTTTGAAAACTAACAAATGGAGTGAATGCTTGGTGCGCGAAATTGCGTCATCTGATCGCAATGCGCTCGTCGGCGGACCGTTTGGTTCAGACCTGGTCTCGAAGGACTATGTGCCGACGGGCGTGCCGGTAATTCGTGGTGCGAATATGGGAAAGGGGCGATGGGTTTCCGGCGATTTTGTTTTCGTAAGTCCGGAAAAAGCCGACTCGCTTTCATCAAATTGCGCGAAGGCTGGCGACCTTGTATTCACGCAACGCGGCACGATCGGACAAGTCGCATTGGTGCCGGAAGCGGATGCCGAGCGTTACTTGATTTCACAGAGCCAAATGAAGCTCACGGTTAATCCCAAGAAAGCAGATGCCCTGTTTCTTTTCTATGTGTTCAGCGGCAGAGAGCAGCAGGACTATATTCAGCTGAACGCGATCAGGACCGGAGTGCCCCACACCAACTTGAGCATTCTGCGGAATACCCCAGTAAAGCTCCCGAATTTGGCCGAACAAAAGGCAATTGCTGGTATTCTCTCAGCCCTCGATTCCAAGATCGAACTCAACCAGCGGATCAGCGGCGAGTTGGAGGGGATGGCGAAGTTGCTGTATGACTACTGGTTCGTGCAGTATGATTTCCCGCTGAGCGCCGCCCAAGCCGCCGCCCTCGGCAAGCCCCGCCTCGCCGGCAAACCCTACCGCAGCTCCGGCGGCCCCATGGTCTATCACGAGCACCTCAAACGCGAGATCCCGAAAGGGTGGGAGCTTAAAAAGCTGTGTGACATCGAATCGAATATCATCACGGGAAAAACACCACCCACCGCCGATCCTGCAAATTTTTCGGGCGATGTTCCTTTCATCTGCATCGGTGATGTCCGTGGCAATATGCACATTGTCAAAACAGAACTTACCCTCTCGTCCAAAGGAGCCGCTCTCCAACAAAACAAGTTTATTCCCAAAGGAGCTATTTGTGTAACCTGCATTGCGTCACCCGGTCTTGTCGG
This sequence comes from Akkermansia muciniphila, assembly GCA_945860285.1. Classification (GTDB taxonomy): domain Bacteria; phylum Verrucomicrobiota; class Verrucomicrobiia; order Verrucomicrobiales; family Akkermansiaceae; genus UBA956. The sequence goes on from CAMAQB010000050.1 coordinate 4,266, forward strand.
ATTTGCCACAAAAGATTCACAAACGAATCAACAGCTAAACACCATCGTCTGTGAAAATGAAGAACACAGGCCGTTCCTTTACTTCTTTATCAAGGACTACTTCATCAATTCGGCAGGTGCCAAAACTGGAAATACGTTCGCGAACATGAATAAAGGGGACTTTTCAGCCATACCAGTTGTAAGACCGGATACATCTGTTATCAGATTGTTCAGCGAAAATGTGGAAGGATTGTTTGCTCTCATATTGAACAACTCTCAACAAAACCAAGAACTCACCACCCTCCGCGACTGGCTCCTCCCGATGCTCATGAACGGCCAGGTGCGGGTGGGGTAAGCCGGGGCTGAAAAATCACTGACACTTCTCCCAATCGATGATACGCTCTCGTCATGCTCAACTCCTTCGATGACATCCGTGAGGCTGTGTTGCACCTCCCCAAGGGCGACCAGATGCGACTCTTATCCCTGGTCGCTCTGGAAGTGGCGGACGCTCATCCGGGCATCGATTTCCAAGAAGACATCTGTGGTGGTAAGGCGCGCGTCATCCGCACCCGCATCCCCGTCTGGCTACTCGAAGCCCTGCGACGTGGAGGACGCACCGATGCCGGACTGCTCGCCGACTACCCGTCGCTCACGGCCGAAGACCTGGCTAACGCCTGGAACTACGCCCGCAGCCACCGCATGGAAATGGACGAAGAGATTGCCGCTAACGGAGATGATTCATGATCGCGAGACTCTATAGCAACGAAAACTTCCCCCAGCCTGTCGTCGTCGCCCTACGCGGATTCGGCCATGACGTGCTCACATCACTCGACGCAGGCAAAGCCAACGACGCCATTCCCGATGATGAAGTGCTCCGCTACGCAACTGCCGACCGCCGCGCCGTGATCACCCACAACCGGCAGGACTTCATCCACCTTCACCGCCTCCACCCGGATCATCACGACATCATCGTTTGCACCCCGGACACGGATTTCCCGGCTCTCGCCGCCCGCATCCACAGTCACCTTCAAAAGATAGCTTCACTCCAAGGCCAGCTACTCAGGATTAACCGTGGCAACTGATGGAGGCGCAGCCCTCACAACCCTCCGCGACTCGCTCCTCCCGATGTTAGTGAACAGGCAAGTGCGGGTGGGGTCACATGAAACACAAGTGCCCCAAGCCCCCTCACTCTAGGCTTTCCAAAACACGATAAAACTTCTTAGAATCATCCCATGCCACTACCCCAAATCAGAGAAATCAGGATCAAAGGCTACAAATCCTTGGCAGATGAGACCAGTCTGGAAATCCGTCCCCTCACGATCATCGCCGGAGCCAACAGCTCCGGGAAAAGTAGTGTCATGCAGCCACTGCTGCTTCTCAAGCAGACCTTAGCGAGCCCGTCAGACTCCGAGTCACTTCAAATCGCAGGTCCAAATGTGGCATTTACCAACTACAAACAGATGCTCTATCAGTGCGCGGGCAACAAAAAACCCGCAAAAAAAATCAGCATTGGTTTCACGCTTGAATGGGAAACACATTTTCACAAGGTGAATCTCTCTTATAGCCTTACCGATTCAGGCTTAGTTCTAGACCGACAACTCGTGGAAAGTGGTAATGACGAAGAAAATCCCACAAAAATTGATCTCACACCAGGAAACCTTAGTGATTCAGCGTTATTAGATTTGCCGCGTCACTTGCAAAATATGTTAAATTCTATGGGAGACGCGCAACGAGAAAATTACACATTTCATGCCAAACCCTCGAGGGGCCTGATGGAGCTAATGCTTGCTCACAAGGAGCGTAGAATGTCTAATTTTCGTCTGGGAAACTTCATGCTTGCAGCGGATGAAGCCACGCGTGAGATGTTGCTTAACATCATTCATATTCCCGGTTTGCGCGGTAATCCTGAGCGAGATTACCCGCTGAGGAAAACCAAAGGGCCGCGATTTGATGGTCATTTTCAAGATTATGTGGCAGGGATCATTGCTTATTGGAAAGAGACTCCCATGGGCAAACACAAGCTCACACAACTCAGCCAAGTATTACAGACTCTTGGACTAACTTGGAAGGTGGAAGCCCGGACACTCGATGATACGCGCGTGGAGATTGTTGTGGGCCGATTGAAAAAAGCGAAACAAGGAGGAGCCAAAGACGTAGTCAACATTGCTGACGTGGGATTTGGCGTATCACAAATTTTACCAGCACTCGTTGCGATGATCGTCGCGGAGAAAAATCAGATGGTTTATCTCGAGCAACCAGAGATCCACCTACACCCCCGCGCTCAGAAAAACCTAGCCAATGTCCTGGCAGAAGCTGCAAAGAAAAAGAAGTGTCTAGTGGTCGAGACCCACAGTTCCATCTTGATCCGAGGCATCCAAACCTTGGTAGCGAAAGGCGAGCTTCCGCCTGAATTGGTGAAACTCCACTGGTTCTCCCAAGATGAAAACACCGGAGCCACCAGGGTCAATTCTGCCGACCTTGATGAAAACGGAGCCTTTGGGGCAGATTGGCCCGAAGATTTCGACGACACCTATCTCGAATCGGAAAGGGATTACCTCGACGCGGTGGAGGCGCGCTATCAGGCATGAGCGACATCGTGATCGATGCCGACATCATGCGCTCGGCCGGAACCAGTCAACATCCTCATTCAAGCAACGCCCGCAAGTTGCTGGATGCGGTTTGGGATGCAGGGCACCGGATGGTTCAGTGTGCGCCTTTGAAACAGGAGCATGACCGCCACCAAGGCAGATACGCATCATTGTGGAGAACCAAGATGATTTCCAAGAAGCGGTGGGTTCACTGGAAGCATGAGGAGAACACGGACTTGAGAAGAATCCTCGTGGAAGCATTTCCCGCTGGCAGCCAAGCTCGAGATCGCGAGGTGTTAAAAGACGCCCACCTGCTCGAAGCCGCTGCAGCGACTGACAAACGGATTGTCTCGAAGGATGCTACCGCCCGAAATTTGTTCCGGTTGGCCTGTCCTAATCTCATAGCCCATAAGGCAATCCTTTGGGGTGACCTAACTGGGGCACCCGCCAAGGTTATCCAATGGGTCGAAGACGGCTGTGCCGAACGGAAAGATTTCAGACTCTGCCCTCAAGCTACGAAGAAAGTCGCAGGAAAGATCGCGAGAAAGCGGGCCTAAGATTTTTTTTTGCGGCTAGAGTTGACGCGTCAGATTGATTACCAACAGAAACCAAGAATTCACCACCCTCCGCGACTGGCTCCTCCCCATGCTCATGAACGGGCAAGTACGGGTGAGTTAAGATAAATTTTGTTTGATGAGGTGAATTTCACAAAACCTGATGCGCGGCGGTATAAATGGTTACTCCTTCGGTTTCGATTTTCTTAGTGAGCTGCGGATTGAGCGCGCGTTCCGTACGGACGATGTCAAACTCGTAGATGATAGGGGCTTCATCGAGCGCATCAGTGAGTTCCAGGCATTGATCGGTGCTGGCGTCGGGTGCTGAGATGGCGAGATCGATGTCGGAAGCGCGGCGGGAGTGGCCGGTGGCGCGGGAGCCGAAGAGGCGGACTTCAAGCACGCACGGGAAGCGGTGAAAGATGCGGCGGAGCACGGCGAGATCACGGTCGCGGAGGGCGATTTCTTTCATGCGTTTTTTCCCATTTCAGGGTTTGAATTTTATTTGTCATCCCCTCGATTCGCGGATAAGTTCGCTATCAAACGACGGTCGTTATGACAACAATCAAAGTAGCGGTTTGTGCTTTGGTGTCGAGATTTTCTTGAGATAAATCTGTCCGCTGTGTTATGGGTTTTTGGTTTTTTTCTTTAATGCCGCGAGAAGGATAGAATTCTGCGGTATGCTCGGAATGCCGGGAAATTCAGCCGACATGAAACATTTTGGTGTCTTGGTCAGTAGTGGCTGCCATGTCAAACAAACTATCCCTGATTTCCGCCGCGCTGTTTTGTGTGAATGCCGTTTCCGCCGAGCAGACCGGGCCGCCGCGTCATGTGCTTGGTGTCGATGATTCCAAACGTCATGTCGCTCTGGTCGATGCCGAGGGCAAGGTCGAGTGGGAATTTCCGGTCGGCGCGGGGCATTGCCTGCAGGTTCTCGACAACGGCAATCTGCTGCTGCAGCCCGATTGGTCGCGGGTGCAGGAGGTGACTTTCGACAAGGACAAAAAGGTGGTGTGGGAATACGATGCCCGCAAGCAGCCGGAGAACAAGGGCAAGAATATCGAGATCCATGCGTTTCAGCGGTTGAAAAACGGCAACACCATGATTGCGGAGTCGGGCTCCACGCGGCTGATCGAAGTGGCGGCCGACGGCTCGATCAAAAAACAATTTCCGCTGAAGGTTTCCGCATCGAACTCCCATCGCGACACCCGTCAGGCGATCGCGCTGGACAACGGTCACTACCTGATGGCGCATGAAGCCGATGGTTGCGTGAAAGAGTATGATGAAAAAGGCGAGGTGGTTTGGGAATACAAGATCCCCTTGTTTGATCGCAAGCCAGCGGGTGGGCACGGTCCCGAGGCATTTGGCAACTCCGTGTACGGGGTGAGTCGACTCGCCAACGGCAATACGCTGATCGGCACGGGCAATGGACACAGCGTTCTCGAAGTGACTCCCAAGGGCGAGGTTGTTTGGAAACTCGAGCAAAACGACATTCCCGGCGTGCAGCTCGCCTGGGTTTGCGGAGTGGAGCGACTCGCCAACGGCAACACCCGTTTGGTCAACTGTCACGCCGGGCCGAAAAATCCGCAGATGATTGAAGTCGATAAAGACAAGAAGGTGGTGTGGTCGATGCGTGATTTTGTGAACTTCGGCAACTCCATGCCGGTCGGGCAGGTGTATGAGAAGAAATAGCAATCATTCAGCTTCTCTCTTGCGCGGAGATTGATGTATGATTTATGAATTTTGATTTTTGAACGGTGATTGGGAAGGGAATCAACGATGAACGCGCCATTGCCAATCAACAATCCAAAATCATACTCACCAGACTGTCCAACTTTGTGAGCTCCAAGCCGTGGTCACTTGAGTGAGATGTACTCGCCGTCACCTCATTGATGATTCTGTTGTTTGGGATGTCAAAACGGATGGCAAGTGAAGAAACAGGCTGGAAGCCTGTTAGCCGGGACAGGCGAGGACGCCTGTCTTCCCAAAGTTTGGCATGTCAAAAACGGGTGGCTAGTGAAGAAACAGGCTGGAAGCCTGTTTGCCGGGACAGGCGAGGACGCCTGTCTTCCCAAAGTTTGGCATGTCAAAATGGGTGGCTAGTGAAGAAACAGGCTGGAAGCCTGTTGGCCGGGACAGGCGAGGACGCCTGTCTTCCCAAAATATGACGACGCTCAGTATAGAGCCTGCGCTTCAGGGTTTTTTTACCGAGCCGGTTTTCGGCAGTTGTGACATCTTTTCAAGCAGTGCCGGATCTCCGGGCGGGCCGTGATGGAGAATTTTTCCTTCGGGCGAAAGCAGGATCATCGTCGGCATTTCCGTGACCCGCATTTGGCCGGCGAGACTGTTTTTCGGGCTGTCGATCAGTTGTCGTCCGATTGCAGGTTTGGCCATGCTTTTCAACAACTCCTTCGCCTCGGCGAGGATCTCCGTTTTTCCATCGATCAACATCGAGGCCAGCACGACATCGTGTTCCTTGAGTTTGTCGCTGATGTCCTCGATTTCGACCAACGAGGACTCGCACTCGGGACTCCACGGCGACCAGAAGTGGATCAGCAGCGCCCGTTTCCCGCCGAGAAGGGTTTTCAGCGAAACCGTCTTGCCCGTCGGCATATCGCTGACTTCCTTATCCAGACTGATTTGCGAGTTTTTCACGTGCTCGCTGAGGCGCAGTTTTTCAATGTACGGCGTGAAAGCGCTCGCCTGTCCCGGGCTCAGCCAGAGTGCTTCCGTGATGTGTTTTTTGAACTCGTCGGGCTTTTGGTTTTTCAATGCCTGCAACGCCCGGGCGAATTCGATGACCGCGAGAAAATCCTCCTTGGTCGAAAAAATTTCCGAGGGGTCGAGCGAAAAATTCGCCTCCTTTTTCTCCAGTTCCGGCAGCAGATCGATCACGCCCTGGTCGTCCTTGTGATCGACGCAAAACAGGAATCGCGCCTCGAGAATTGTTTGCTCGCTGACGTTTTGTTTCTTCGCCTCAGCGATGGCTTCGTCGAGTTTCGCTTTCGTCTCCGGGATGCTGAAGAGCGTGTTGATGGCCAGTTCGCGCGGCGGCAGTTTCACCTCGGTTGGCGATTCGCCGTCCTGCGCTCGTGCAGCGGAAACAAACAGGGCAAAGCAGAGCAGCGGCAGGGACGATTTCATGGGCAGGTGAGTGGCAGGAGCGCGGAGTTGTTATTGTGCGGGAATGATCATTTTTTTGCCGAGAATCACCGTGTCGGTGGTCATGTTGTTGGCGGCCTTGATCGAAGCGATGGGTACCTTGAATTTGCTGCTGATTTTCCAAAGGCTGTCACCCGGGGCCACGTAGTATTCCTGGGCTCCCTTCGGGTCGGGCGTTGCAGCGGTGTCCGTGGTTGCGGCGTTGTCGGGCAGTGGCACTGTCGGCGGTGCAGCGGGAGCCGCGGTATCCTCGTAGGCTGCCTGGCCGTAAGTGGGATGGGCGGGTGGCGTGGGCGCCGCGGCATCGACCCCCGGTGCAGGCTGCGTATCGTAGTTTTCGGTGCTGTTGTTCCCGCACGAGGCGAAAAGCAGGGAAGCGAAGGGAAGCAGGAGCAATGTTGGTTTGTTCATCGGATGGTGGCAGGATCGTTCTGCATTCATTAAACGAAACACGGGCGGGTTTTATTTCGTAAAAGTGAACAGAAGGTCAATATTTCAACAGCGAAGTTGATAACCAACCTTTGCCAGGATGGGTTGAGAAATTCGCAAAATTAGGGCTCGACAGCCACGGGGCTTTTGCACAGCTTCGTGAAGCTTCAGACAAGCTCCTTATTTATGAAACTGAAAAATACCAACATCATCGCGTTGCGAATCCTGGCTATAGCAGCATCAATCATCTCAGCTCATGCGGCCGTTGTCAACGTGACGACCTCCAACTTCACTTCGGTGGCAGGGAGTTTTCCCGACACCATTAATGCCAACGCGGGTGGCGCGACTTTCGTGACCATCGTGGCCGGAAGTTTCATCACCGGCGATGCGGCGGCCACCTCGGCGCTCAATGTCAATGTGACGGGCTATACCACATTCAACTCCGGCACCTTGCAAGGGAATGGCGCCGCCGCTGCGGCCACCGTCGCGGCCACCACGACAATCAACAACCAGGACTTCGCCACGATCCGATCAACGACAAATCAGGGGATTAATATTACTGCGGGCACTGGTTCCATTATCAACAACAGCAATCTGATCGAAGGCGGCGCTGATGGTATTAGCAGTGCAACAAACACGTTGACCGTGAACAACCTGCTGGCGATTTCCGAAATTCGCGGCATCACCGGGGCGGGCTCGGATGGCATTCAAGCTCAGGATGGACTCATTGTCGTAAACAATGGGAAAATTTCCGGCGTTGATAATGGCATTGATTCAACAAGTGGCTCGGACATCACGAACAATGCCGGTGCATCCATTACTTCGACAACAGGAAATGCCATTGATGTCACTACGAATCTCACTTTGAAAAACAGCGGCACAATCACCGCCTCCGGAGTCGCGGCGAATGGGGTCAATACGACCTCTGGTGCCAACATCACCAACTTCGCCGGTGGCGTGATCACCGGCGGCAAGAATGGTTTGAACCTCACATCTGGCGCGATTGTCGGCAACGCGGGCAGCATCACCGGCACGGGGGATGACGGCATTCAACTCTTCGACGGCACGATCACCAACAATCTGGGCGGAGTGATTCAGGGCTTGGATCGCGGCATCGTTTTTAGCGGTGTGGGCATCGTCAACAACTCCGCCACCATCACCGGCGGACCCGTGGGCATCGACTTCGCCGGCGCGCTGACCATCGACACCCTCAACATGTTCTCCGGTTCGATCACCGGCACCACGGCGGTGAGCTTCGGTTCGGGCAATGACATCGCCAGCATCAAAGGCGGGCAGATCAATGGTATCCTGGACGGCGGTGCCAGCACGACAATCTTGGGTGACCAACTCAATTTCGACGGCGGCACGGCTTCGATCGTCGGCAATGTCACCAACTTTGAAACCATCGTGAGAAACGGCACCGGTGTCGCCACCATCACCGGGACCACGGAAGCGGACAACATCACCGTGACCGCAGGTTCGCTGTATCTGAACGGCAACATCACGGCGGAAACCGTACCCGCCAGCGATGCCAACATTGTGATCAACGGCGGTGAACTCGGTGGCACCGGACTGTGGGATGCCAACGTCACCCAGAACGGCGGCAATCTGACCGCAGGAACTGGTCCATCCGCTATCGGCAACCTCACCATCAACAACGACCTCTACGTATTCAGTGGTGCCAATCTGCTGGTGCACATCAATGCAGCCTCCGGTGCCCGTGACCTGATCACCGTCAACGGCAACGCATCCATCAGCAACGGCAAGATCCTGCTCTCGCCCAACACGCAGGATGCTCCGCTGCAAAGCACGAGTACTCAGGTTCTCGATGTTGTTGGCACCCGTAGCGGTCAATACTCTGCGGCAACGTTCTTTTTTGAAAGCGGCCACTCCGATGCCGGATCGCTACAGGCAACAGCGGGCAACGGGTTGTTCACCAGTTCGACGGTTTCCTTGTCTGTCGTCAACAACCCGATCGACGCGGATGATGTCAATGTCACCGTCGTGCATCACTACGACACCGTGGCGGGCCTGAACGATTTTGCCCAGCAATTCGGTGTCAGCCTGAACAACCGGGTGGCAGAATCCCTGGTCAATCCGGATCTCGCTGATTTCCTCGGCTATCTTGATTACAGCGATGGGTCGCAGGTTGAGTGCGTTATGAACGCCTATACACCTGAATCCTTCCAGGCATCGCAGTCGCTGGCGATTTTCAGCGCCCGTGAGCTGTATCGCATCGTCGAGCAACAGAACGCCAGCGATCGATTGTTCCCCAGCGGCCATCATGCGTGGGGCAACTTCAACTACAACGACCTCACCGACGAGGGCACCTCCATGCGTTACACATTGGGTGCGGGCACTTCGTTTGCCGGGGTTCAGATCGGCGCATTGGTCTCGATGGATACGGTTGACATCACCGACAACTCAGACATGGAGACATTGTCCTATGGTTTGTATTTCGCTTCCGGAGAACAAACCGGCTGGCAGTGGAATGCCTATGTCGGCGCGTCTCATTCCGAAACCTCGACCATCATCGATTCCATCATCTGCGACGAAGTGCCGGATCCCTATCACTTCGATCCGAAGGGCGATGGCATGCAGTTCCTGATCTCGGGAGCCTACATGATGGAGGAAGGTTGCGTCACCTGGGGCCCGACATTTGGTTTTGAATACACGACCTCTGAAATCGACGGAACGATCTCCCCCGGTCCGAATTTGCCGGAAATGGAGTTCAACGCATCGAGAATGGAAAGCGCCCGCTCGCTGCTCGGACTTCGCGCCGACTTCAATTTCGGTTCTGCGATTCGTCCTTACGCCAGTGCCCAGTGGGCGCATGAGTTCGAAGGCGACAGCAGCGGATACAACGTCAATTTCCTCGGCAGCTCGTTTGGGGTGAATTCACCGATGCAACTTGGTGAGGATGCCATCATTCTGCGTGCCGGCGTCATCGCCCAGATCACCGATACATTTACCGGTGACCTTGGTTACCTTGGCGAGATGTCTCTCGACGATGGCACAGACAGCAACGGTGTCAACGTCGGTTTGCGCGCGTCGTTCTGATCGACGAGCGCTTCGAATTCGAATTGCAAGCCCCCGGTTCGCTCCGGGGGCTTTTTTGTCCTGAAGCGGAGAATGCGCGATAAAATTTCCCCGGCTGCAATGTATGCGTGGAAAATCGGAGGAAAGAAGCGATACTCTCTGCGCGCCGCCGACCTATCCGCATGCAAAACGAACCGAACCGAAAAACGACCTCGATCCTAGTGGTCTTGATTTGCGGGGCCTTTCTGACGGGGTGGATTGTTTCTTTGCAGAAAAACAAGCCTTCACTTGGACCGGTCGGTATCGGGACGGATGTCAAGACTGCTCCGCAGCCCCGCATTTCCCCGCTCGGCATAATGCCCGACTGGAGCCAACTCGAGGACTATCAAGCGACCATCACCCGGGAGAAGTTCGTCGATGACCTGACGAAATATTTCACGTGCAGTGATGCATGGAAAAACACCATCGAAATTTCCGATACCCATGCCATCATTCGCACCATGGCATCCGACCCAACCTCGTTTTTCCGACTGAATTTCGCTACCGCCGGTCATGAAAAACCAGCACCGCTTCCGTGGAGAAAACCGGGTGAGTGGCGGAATGAGAAATCCGACAAAGTCCTCGACGGTCTGCATGTGGCGATCGATGCCGGGCACCTCGGTGGCGAATGGGCGCAGATGGAGGAACGCTGGTACAAACTCGGCGACGGCGTAGCGGTGACCGAAGGGGACATGACGCTTTTCGTGGCACAATTGTTGAAACCAGCGCTCGAAGCCCAAGGCGCAAAGGTGACGCTCGTGCGCAACAGCACCGTGCCGCTGACCAAAGATCGACCGGAAACGCTGGTAGACGAGGTGAAGAAAATCGATCCGATGTTGCTGAGCCCTTATCAGGAGAAAAAGGCGGCGGAGGGGTTGTTTTATCGGACATCGGAAATCCGCGCGCGTGCGGATTTCGTCAATGACACCATCAAACCGGATGTCGTATTGTGCCTGCATTTCAACGCGGCGAGCTGGGGAGATCCCGCGCGACCCACCCTGGTCGAGGAGAATCATTTCCACATTCTGCTCAACGGCGCGTACACCGATGACGAGATCGGACTTGACGACCAGCGCTTCGAGATGATCCGGAAAATCCTCCAGGGCACGATTCATGAAGAAGCGGCACTTGGCGCAGTGATGGCCGATGTCTTTGCCGCGGAAACGCAGTTGCCTCCGTATCCGTATGAGGCTGGTTCCACGCGTGCGCGCAATGTCGCCGGGCATCCCTACCTGTGGGCACGCAATTTGCTGGCGAACCGGCTCTACAATTGTCCGGTGATCTTTTTCGAACCCTATGTGATGAATTCCCTCGAATTGTATGAACGCGTGCAGGCCGGTGATTATTCGGGCATGCCGGTTGTGGCGGGCAAACCGAGGAAGTCGATCTATCGGGAATATGCCGATGCGGTGGTGGACGGCATGCTCGAGTATTACAAAAAATTTCCCGCAAAGTAGCGCGATGCGAACGCTCTCGGGTGTTCCGCGCTGACCTCCGGGCAGAGGAATCTTGCTGAAAGTAACCAGCTGCAATCAGCGTATTTTCCTCACTGCATTTTCCGTAAATCCATCATGAAACGTAATTCAACATTCCTGCCGTTCGCCCTTCTCTGTGCCTTGGTTTCAAGCCTTCCGCTTGCCCTGATTTCCGCCGCCCCTTCGACCGTGCCCGCGCTGCGTGGCCTGGAGGAAGTCGCTCCCTCGCAGGTGGACTTGCGCCAAGGATTCTGGGATCCGCGTGTGAATGCCTCGCGGGATGTGACCGTTCCCCACGCCCTCGACGCTCTGAAGGCGGATGGTCACATCTCGAATTTTGAGAGAGCGGCCGGCAACAGAGACATTCCGCTCAAAGGACATCACGCCTTCGATTCCGACTTGTACAAGGCCCTCGAGGGCGGATTGATTGCGTTGAAATTGAAGGACGATCCCGCATTGCGCAAACGCATCGACGGAATCATCGAGACGATCCTCGCGGCGCAGCAAAAGGACGGCTTTTTGATCACGTATTTCATCGGTCAGAACGAGGACAAGCGCTGGGATGATCTGCGTCTCGAGCATCAGATGTACAACGCCGGCCATTTTTTCGAAATGGCGGTGGCACATCAACAGTTGACCGGCGAGCCGACGGTTTTGGATGCGGCGAAACGTTTTGCCGACAACATTGGCAGCGTCTTCGGCGAGGGCAAGCGATACGATGTCGACGGTCACCAGGAGGTGGAACTGGCACTGGTGAAATTGTATCGCGCCACTGGCGAAAAGAAGTATCTCGATCTAGCGAAATTTTTCCTCGACGAGCGCGGTTATGCGCACGGCACCTCGCGCAAGCCTTTTGATCCCAGCACCATCGTTAAGCCGGTCAAACCGGAAGGGGAACTGACTCCCGAACAGCGCCGGGCATTTTTCCATGCCACGTTGCGGATGCGCAACGGCCGGATGCAGGATCACAAACCTGTGGTCGATCAGCATGAGGCGATCGGTCATGCGGTTCGGGCAGGCTACATGTATTCGGCGATGACCGATATCCTGCGCTTCGGTGAGGCACCCGGTTATGAAAAAGCGCTGGACGGCATCTGGAATGACATCGTCGGACGCAAGGCCTACGTCAACGGAGGCATGGGCACCGGGCAATATGGCGACGAGGGCTTCGGCGATCCTTACTTGCTGCCCAACGGTTCGGCCTATTGCGAAAGTTGTGCCGCGATCGCCAGCGTGCTTTGGCAGCATCGCATGTGCCTGCTCAAAGCGGAGTCGAAATACGCCGATGTCATGGAGTTGAGCCTCTACAATGGCGTGCTTTCGGGGATATCCCTCGCAGGGGATAAATTTTGTTATGAAAATCCGCTGTCTTCCGGCGGCACCGAGCGCAAATCATGGATCGGCTTGTCATGTTGTCCGACCAATCTCGCCCGCATCATTCCCCAGGTCGGCGGCCTGGTTTATGCTCTTGGCAAGAATGAGGTGTTCGTCAATTTGTATGTGGCCGGCGAGGCGCAGGTGAAGTTGCCTGATGTTGGTGTGGTCAAACTGAACCAACAAACCGAATATCCTTGGGATGGCAAAATCAAAATCACGGTCACGCCCGCAGCGGCGAAGGAATTTTCACTGGCTCTGCGCGTTCCCGGTTGGTCGCTGGGCAAACCGTGGCCGAGCGATCTCTATCGGGTGAGCGATGCCAAACCGTCCGCGCTGACATTGACCATCAATGGCGTGGCGACGCAGCAGGCGGCAGGCGGTGACGGCTACCTTCATGTCAAACGCGTCTGGAAGCCGGGCGACGTGGTCGAATTGAATCTGCCGATGGCAGTGCAAAGGGTCCATGCCCACGAAAAAGTGGAGGAAAACAAGGGCAAGGTTGCCTTGATGCGCGGTCCGATTGTCTATTGCCTTGAGGGAATGGATCAGAACGGTGCCGATGTTTTCACGGTCGGCCTGCCCGCAAAAGCGACGTTGACTGCGGAGTTCCGCAAGGACTTGTTAGGCGGTGTTTCGGTGATCACGTCGGACGGGACCGGCAAGGACAAGCTGACCGCCGTGCCGTACTATACCTGGCAGAATCGCGGCAAAACGCCGATGACAGTGTGGATCACCGAGCCATAATAGCCCGGCTTTGCGTAACTGTTTATCCCACTATTGATGTATTGTATGAAACGTCATCCGCTGTTAGCCCTTTGTTGTTTTGGTGCTTTTGCCTTCGCCGCCGATCCCTTGCCTGAGCCATTCAACCGCTTTGCTGCGGAAAAGGCCGTCGCGCCGGTTACGACTCCGTTTCCCGATGGCAAGTTCACCCTTGGGGAAAATGAAACGGTGGTGTTCACGGGCGGAACAAATTTCGTGCGCGAGTCGAAGACCGCGTATCTGGAGACCGCTTTGACCAAGGCCTTCGCCAAACAGAAACCATTGTTTCGTTCGATGGCGGTGGATGCCGATTCGGTCTATCTGCAGGAACGCGAATTGAATTTCGGCACCTGGAGACAACAGCTCGATGCGGTCGGAGCCACAGTGGTGATCGCCCAGTTCGGGCAGATGGAGGCCCTCGATGGCGTGGCCAGGCTGCCGGAATTTGTGGCTGCGTATCATCGGTTGCTCGATGAGTTTTCCACGCGCACCGTGCGCCTCGTTCTGGTCTCGCCCATGCCTTTTCAGGGCTCGCTGCCATTAGCTCCGGATCTCAGCAAGCGCAATGACGATGTTCGCGCCTATGCCGATGCCATCCGCGGGATTGCCAAACAGCGCGGTGCTTTGTTTGTGGATCTCTCCACCTTGAATGAACAAGGATTCCCCAAGCGCGGCAGCCTTACCGACGGATTGCATTTGAATGAATTTGGATTGGAATGCGCCGCGCAGTTGATCGCCAAACAACTCGGTGTCGGCATGTCACCGGGCAAAGCAGGAAACTCCGGTCTCTGGGCCTCTTTTCCCTATGCTCCGGCATCCGAATTGCACGCCGCCATCATTGAAAAAAACCGCCTGTGGTCGCAGTGTTGGCGACCGTCGAACTGGAATTTCGCGTATGGCGATCGCGCCAGTCAGCCATTCGGTCGGCCTGCGGCGGGCCAGCCCGATTTGAAAGGAACGTTTGCCCAGCATCGACCGCTGATTATGGCCGCCGATGCAAGGATCGCTGCAATAGCCCGCGGTGAGAATGTCCCGCCACCACCGGCATTCACGCCGCCTGCAAATGAGAAGGTGCTCACGCCGGAGGAGCAACTCGCCACATTCACCGTGGCCGATGGCTACGAGGTCAGCCTGGTTGCTTCCGAAAAGGACGGCATCGTCAAGCCGGTGCAGATGTCGTGGGACGAGCAAGGCCGCATGCTGGTCTCCTGCTCGCCCAGTTATCCGCATCTCGAGGTCGGCGCGCCGCCGCATGATTTCGTGCTGATGTGCGAACTGAAGAACGGCGTGGTAAACAAGGCGTGGAAATATGCCGACGGCTTGACGATGACCAACGGTGTCGAACCGGGTGACGGCGGCGTCTATGTTTGCGACTACGACGAGTTATTGCATTTCCGCGACACCAACGGCGACGGCAAGGCCGATCAACGACGCGTGATCTTTTCCGGTTTCGGTGTCGGCGACACCCACCAGCTGATCAACTCGGTCAGCCATGGGGACGAAGGTTCGTTATGGCTCTCGCAAGGATTGCATGTGCTGTCACACGTCGAAACACCATGGGGCATCGCACGTCTCGATCAGGCGGCCATCTGGCGGTTGCGCCCGCGCACGATGCGCCTGGAAGGATTTTTCAATCATGCCAAGTCCGCCGCGAATTGCTGGGGTGTGGTGACCGACGATGCAGGAAACATTTTCCACAAGGCCGGCGACCGTCCCGAGGGCTATTACAGCCAGCCGGGACTTGTGCGGGCGGCGACGAGTTTCACACCAGGCGACTACCACCCGATTGGCGGGATCTTTAAAAGCGATGTGAAGACCGTCTCCATCGACCTGCTAGGCTCAAAGGCGCTGCCCGACAATGTGCAGGGCTGCGCCGTCATCGCGGGTTTCATGGCGAGCAAGGTCGAGCTTCATCGAATGATCGATGACGGCTCCGGATTTCGCAGCGAGCAACTGCCGGTGCTGTTGCGCTCGTCGAACAATGCCTTCCGTCCCGTGGATGTGAGTCAGGGGCCTGATGGTGCCATTTACGTCTGCGATTTCTACAACCCGATCATCGGTCACTACCAGGCCAGCTACCGCGACCCGCAACGCGACAAGACTCATGGCCGCATCTGGCGGGTCAGCGCCAAAGGCCACCCCGCCATCCAGCAGCCCGACCTCGCCAAGATGGGCGTGCCCGCTCTGCTCGAACAACTCGGCTCGCCGGAACGATGGACGCGCTATCAGGCACAGCGGCTCCTTTTCTGGAAACCAACCGACGTGGTGGTGAAAGCGCTGGATGCGTGGACGGAAAAGGTTGCCGACGAAGCATTGCTCCGTCGTGCACTCGGCATTTACGAAGCGCATGAAGTCGCGCGACCCGGGTTGCTCAAGCGCCTTCTCTCCAGCAAGGATGCCCGGATTCGCGCCTATGCCACACGGATGGCGGGCATGTGGTCGGATCGTGATCCCGAAGCTGTTGCGCTTTTGAAAGAGCGCGCCGCCGATCCCGCGGCGCGAGTGCGGCTCGAGGCCATCGTTGCATCGACCTATGTTGCGAAGCCCGAGGCAGTTGAAATCCCCGCAGTGGCATCCACACAACCGCGCGACAAGTTCATCGACTACGCATTGACACAAGGCGTCAACGCGCTCAAACCGCTATGGCAACCCGCCATCGGCAAACTGACTTTCGGCGGCGACAACTCCCAGCGCGATTTCGTGACCCGGATCGGTGGTGCGATCCCACCACCTGAACATCCCGGCAAGATCATCTACGACTCGCTTTGCCTGAACTGTCACCAGGCCAACGCGCAGGGATTGGCAAAAATCTATCCACCGCTCGCCGGTAGCGAATGGGTCAATGGCGACAAAGCAGCACCCATCAAAATGCTCCTGCACGGGCTTTCCGGTCCTATCACTGTAAAAGGGGAGCCCTATGGCACCGGCAATCCCATCCCCATGCCGCCGAGCGGTCTTGACGATCAGAAAATCGCCGACGTTTTGACTTACGTGCGCGCCAATTTCGGCAACAATGCACCCGCCGTAAGCGCCGACGAAGTGCGCAGCCTGCGCGAGAAATTCAAGGACCGCAGTGAGTTGTGGACCATACCCGAACTCACTGCGGACAAGTAACAACAAGATGGTTTCCCCGATGAAAGCAGCTCTTGCCATGCTCACGCTGTTTGCGGCAACCGCGGACATCCGCGCCGAGGATGTATTTGCGGAAATGATTCGGTCCACTCCATGGCTGAGCCCGGACGATGAAAGGAAGTCCTTCACGGTGCCGGAGGGATTCGAGATCCAACTCGTGGCAGCGGAGCCGGACATTGGCAAACCGATCTCGATGAGCTTCGATGCCGCCGGGCGCCTGTGGGTGGCGGAAACGAGCAACTATCCGATCGAATCCGCCACCGACAAAACGCCGCGCGACCGGATTCGCATACTATCCGATTTCAACGCCGACGGCCGCGCCGGAAAAAATCAGGTGTTTGCCGATGGATTGATCATGCCGGACGCGGTGGCTCCCTACAAAAATGGTGCGATCATTTTCACCATTCCCAACATTGTCCGGCTGCAGGACACCGATGGCGACGGCACGGCGGATCGACGCGACGTGGTGCTTGGTCCTTTTGCCACCAGGGACCACCACAACCTGGCCAACAATTTCCGCCGCGGCTTCGATGGCTGGATGTACGGAGGTCAGGGAGTGGCGAATGATTCGATCATGAAGGGAAGCGACGGCAAGCCGTTCCAAATGAGCGGAGGAACATTCCGCTTCCGGCCCGATGGATCGAGCATCCAGAAATTCGGCGACGGTCAGGCGAATGTCTTCGGCTTGTGTTTTGATCCGCTTGGCAATCTGTTCACCTCGGACTGCCACTCGATGCCGATCTATCAGAATATCTACGGCGGCTTCTATCCGGTTTTTGGCAAACCGCACGATGGTCTTGGTTACGCACCGCAAATGCTCACGCACAACCACGGATCGACCGCGATTTCCGGTCTCATCACCTGCGAAGAGCCGTTGTGGCCTGCGGAATACCAGGGCAATTTCCTGCTCGGCAATGTGGTGACCAGCCGGGTGAACCGCGACCGGGTGGATGAGCATGGATCGACGCGTCTGGCCGTGGAAATGCCCGACCTTGTCATTTCCAAGGACCCATGGTTCCGCCCGGTGGATGTGCAATTCGGCCCCGATGGCGCACTTTACATCGCGGATTTTTACAATCGTATCATCGCCCATGTCGAGGTGCCCCTCAATCATCCGGGCCGGGACCGCAACAGCGCGCGAATCTGGCGCGTGGTGAGAGTCGATGCGGAAGGGAAGCCGGTACTGCGCAAGCGCCCGGATTTCGCGTCATTGGGCGTCGCGGAAAAAGTATCCCTCCTTGGCGATCCGAGTCTCGCCCATCGCCTCGCCGTGTTGAACTCTCTCGCCGATCAGGGGGGGGAAGATGTGATCAAAGCCGTTCGCTCTGCCGCGCAAAGTCCGCATGCCGACCTGAACCTTCGCGCTGGAGCGTTGTGGATTCTTGAAAGACTCGGCGTTCTAACAAATATCGAACTGGCTTCCGCGGCGGCTGATCCGGACCGTCTGCTGCGCACCCATGCCATGCGCATTCTGGTGGAACGCCCGACATGGAAACCAGACGAGCTGGAATTGATCTACAATGGATTGAAAGACAAGGAAGGATGCGTCGCCCGCGCCGCCGCCGATGCGCTGGCAAGGCATCCTTCAACCGCGCACATTCCACCGCTGCTGGCCCTGCGGCATCGTGCCCCGGATGATGACACCCATCTCGTCTATCAGGTCAGGAAGGCCCTGCGCGACCAGTTGCTGCTGCCGGAGGGTTTTTCTTTCATCGATCAACTCAAGCTGTCCGATGCCGATGCCCATGCCATCGCCGATGTCACGCTGGGGTTGCCCACCGCGGGCGCGGCTTCCTTTTTCGTCAAGTATCTTTCCAAGTTTCCGGTTGATGGGAAACCCAATCAACAATGGGTGAAACACATCGCCCGCTATGGTGAAGTGGCCGCAATGGATGCCCTTGCCGGGTTCTTGGAAGGAGATTCCTCCTACGACCTTGATACGCAAGTCAACCTGTTCCAGGCCATGTCGCAAGGCATGGAAGAACGGGGAATGAAACCGAGCGATCAAATGAAATCCTGGGCTGGTCAACTGGCGGGGCGCATGTTGCTGCCGACTAATCCACCGAATCCCGCGCGACAGAAGACTGCTGCTGCAATGGCTGCAAAACTGGAGCTTCGCGGACTCGAAAAATCGTTGGTTGAACTCGCAACCCGTTCGACTGGTGACATCGAAGTCAAGTCGGCCTGCATCCGGGCCTTGCTGGCACTCAATGCGCCTGCTCATCTAACTGAAGCGGAATCGTTGCTGAATGATCCGCTCATCCCGCTTGAAAGTCGTGGCGAGCTCGTTCAATCGCTCGCGCTGATCAACACTGGGGAAAGCCGCAACATGCTCATCAATTCCCTGCGCGTGGCCCCGGAGCGCTTCGCATTGATCATCGCCAGCGCGCTCTGCGGCAGCGCAGGGGGAGCGGATCTGCTGATGAAAGCAGTTGCCGACGGGCAGGCTCCGGCATCGCTGCTCGCACAGCGGACGGTTAAGGACAAACTCCTCGCCGTTCGTCCTGAGCTTGCATCGCGGTTGGCGGAGCTAACGGAAAAACTCCGGACAAATGACGAACGATTGCAGAAAATAGCGAGGGAAAGACAGGCGGCGTTTCCCAACAGCGCAGCCAGTGTGGAAAAAGGTGCCGGGGTTTTTCAAATCAACTGTGCCGTCTGCCATAGCATCGGTAGCAAGGGCGGCAGGGTGGGTCCCGAACTGGACGGAATCGGTCATCGCGGCCTTGAACGGCTTTGCGAGGATGTTCTCGATCCCAATCGCAATGTCGACCGGGTCTTTCGCTACAGCATTTTCACCCTCAAGGACGGCTCCGCGCTTACGGGGTTGTTTCGACGGGAAGAAGGTGCCCAAATCATTTTCGTCGATGCCGCAGGCAAGGAAGTGTCAGTCGAGAAAACCATGATTGCCGAGCGCACCGAATCCGCAACATCGCTGATGCCGGAAGTTTTCGCCGACACGCTGTTGCCGGTGGATTTCCAAAACCTGATGGCATTCCTCCTTTCCCAGGCCACAACCGCAAAGTGATCGCCTGCCGGAAATGATCAAGTGATTGCCGTCGCGCTACTTTGCCATTGCCCGTTCCGCAGGGATGGTGCAGAGTGTTTTCAATGAAGCTTAACGAGCAGGCCGTATTGCGGTTCATGGCGGCGCCGAACTACCGGGCAATGGAACAGGCGGAACTCGCCCGGGCGATGGAAATCCATTCGAATGATCGCGCCGCGCTGCGCAACATTCTGCGAAAACTGATCGCCGACGGTAAAGTCAGGGAAGGAAAAAAGTCGCGGCTGGAACTCCCGCCAAGGTCTTCGGCTGCTCCTGCGAGGGAACCCCAGCAATTTGTCGGCACCATTCGCTTTTCGCCAAAAGGTTTCGCCTGGGTCTATGCGGATATCGACGCTCCGGAAAACGCCGCCATGGACTTCACGAAGTTCGACCGGTTTCGCGCGGAGCAGCGTGACTGCGGCACCGCCCTGGAAGGCGACAAGGTGCTGGTCAGGGTCTCGAGCAAAGGCCCGGAACTCCGGCGAACGTCGCGTCCCCAAGTGGCGAATCCCGAAGAGATGGCACCAAAGGTTCAGGTGATGGAGGTGCTTTCTCGACGCAGTGGCAAGGTGGTAGGCGTCTTCCGGCGCAAGTCGAAATTCACCTGGGTTGAGGTCGACGATGTCGCTCTGAAAGGTTCCATTGATCTGAGTGTCGACAGCACGGCGCAGAACGGCCAGATGGTGGTGCTGCAACTCGACAACTGGGATCGACCACAGGACAAACCGAAGGGCCGGGTGGTTGAGGTGCTCGGCTGGCCGGGCGATCCCGGCGTGGACATCCTCTCGGTGATCCATCGTAACGGACTGCGCACGTCATTCACCGACAAGGTGATGGCCGAAGCCCATGCGACGAAGGAAATCATTCCGCGCGAGGAGATCGAACGACGTCAGGACTGGCGTGACCGCCTGGTCATGACCATCGACCCTGCGGATGCCAAGGATCATGACGATGCGATCTGGGTGGAACGGACGGTTAAAGGCTGGCGACTCGCCGTGCATATTGCCGACGTTTCCGCCTATGTCAAACCGGGCAGTGCGATGGACGAGGAAGCGCAAAAGCGCGGCAACTCCACGTATCTCGTCGACCGCGTGCTGCCGATGCTGCCACCGGAATTGAGCAACGGCATTTGCTCTTTGAAACCGGACGTGGATCGTCTGACGAAATGTGCGCTGCTGGAAATCGATGAAAGCGGACGTGTCGGCAAGGCCGAGTTTTTCGATGCCGTGATTCACAGTCGGGCGAAACTTTCCTACGAAGAGGCCCAGGCGATGCTGGACGGCGACCAATCGGGCGATGCCGCAGCCACGGCGATGGTTCGGGAGGCGTGGAAGATGGCATCACGCATGAGGGAACTGCGCTACAAGAACGGTTCGCTCGACCTGGAGTTTCCCGAGTTCCGCGTGATCCTCGATGACAAAGGTCAGGCCTGCGAAGTGCGCGAGGTGATTCATACCAGCAGTCACCAGCTCATTGAGGAGTGCATGCTGGCTGCGAATGACGCGGTCGCTCTGGTGCTGAAACGCAAGCAGAAGCCGGTTGTCTATCGGGTCCATGAAGACCCGGATTTTGCCAAGCTCAATTCATTCGCGGAAGTGGCCCGTAGCTTTGGATACAAGGTCGGCGACTTGAGCAATCGTGTGCATGTGCAGCAATTGCTCGATGCCGCGAAGGGCAATCCCGACGAACATGTGATCAAACTCGGGCTGCTCAAAAGCTTGAAGCGCGCCGCCTACGACGTCGATCCGCTGGGGCACTATGGTTTGGCAAAAGTCGATTATTGTCATTTCACCAGTCCGATCCGGCGTTACGCGGACTTGATCGTCCACCGCGCTTTGCAGTCCTCGTTGTCGAATGCACCCAAGCACTGCGACAGCACTCCTTCGCAGCGCGAGTTGACCCAGATCGCCCTGCACATTTCGACCACCGAGCGCACCTCCGCCGGTGCGGAGAGCGAGACCAAACAGCTCAAGCTGATGGAATGGCTTGGCAAAGCGGCTGATGCGAAAGATGCGCCGACGTTCGAGGGCATGATCACCGAGGTCCGACCGATGGGCTTGTTCGTCGAGGCCATCGCCATCGGCATGAAGGGAGTGGTCAAGCGCGAGGATCTTCCCGAGGGCGATTGGTATTTCGATGCCGCACGACTTCGTTTCACCAGTCGCAGTGGCGGCGAGTTCCGCTCGGGAATGTCTGTCCGCTTGCGCGTCGGCAAGGTCGACTTCGAACGCAAGTTTGTCGATTTCACCATCGATGGCGAAACATCGGGTAAGCCGCAAAAGTCGCAGCGCAAGCCAGGCGGCACGCCGCGAGGAAAAGGAACGAAAGAAAAAGGGAAGCATGACAAAACAAAAGCTGCCGCTGCGAAAAAAGCAGCCCCGACAAAAAATCCACAGCGCAAGGAACAAAAGCAGCGCAAACCTGGCCCCGGGCGCGGCAAATGATACGTGCCTTCTAACGCATGCGACCTGCCAGGGCTTCGAGCCGCTGGCTCAACGGCGGATGCGAGTAATCAAGCGCGACCCGGAGTGGATGCGGTGTGGGATGGCTGAGGTTGTCAGTGGACAGCTTCTTCAATGCGGACATCAATGATACAGGTGATCCCGTGTGCTCGGCGGCGTAGGCATCGGCTTCGAACTCATGGCGCCGCGACCATTGGTTTGAAACGATCCCCAGCAGTCGCCCGATAGGAGCGAAGATCAGACCAAACAAAACGAGCCCGACGTAAGGGGAGATGTCCGCCACACCGAAGGCATCGAACAGCATGCGCGAAAATTTACCATGCGAATCGGTGGCGAGTCCGATCAGGAAAAACATCACCGCGGATTGCAGGATCGATGCGACCAGTCGTTGTGGAATGTGTTTGCAGCGGAAGTGACCGATTTCATGGGCGAGAATCGCCACGAGTTCCGCGGTGTCGTGCTTCTCAAGCAACGTGTCAAACAGCGCGATTTTCTTCGTTTTGCCGAAGCCGGTGAAAAACGCATTGGCCTTGGTCGAGCGCTTCGAGCCATCCATGATGTACAAGCCGGAGATCGGGAATTCGCATTTCTTCGCCATGACTTCGATGGCGCTGCGCAACTCGCCGTCGGGCATCGGTTCGAACTTGTTGAACAGCGGCAGGATCACTGCGGGTGCGAGCCACATCATGACCAACTGAAACGCCGAGAACAGCAACCACGCCCACAGCCAGGCATGCGGAACGTTCAGAAAAATCCACAGCACCGCTGCGATCAATGGAATCCCGAACACCGCGGCGAGGGCGAGGCTTTTGATTTGGTCGATGATATAGGTCTTCGGCGTGGTTTTGTTGAAGCCGAATTTTTCCTCGATCACAAACGTGTCGTAGATCGACAGCGGAAGCGTGAGCAGGTACTGGCCGAGGAACAGCATGCCGAGAAAGACCATGCCGATGAGAATCGG
Organism: Akkermansia muciniphila; assembly: GCA_945860285.1. GTDB lineage: Bacteria > Verrucomicrobiota > Verrucomicrobiia > Verrucomicrobiales > Akkermansiaceae > UBA956. The sequence goes on from CAMAQB010000050.1 coordinate 27,271, forward strand.
CGATCCTGAGAACCACTGGCGCGCGAGTGAATCAAACCAGAAGAATCCACCCGCAAACCAGAACACCAGCACCAAAGCTAACGAGAAAGTCGATTCGATCAGCGAGAACTTCGTCGAACTGATGGAATATTCCCGCGCTTTCTCATAGGCATCCTCCGCCCACACGTCGCGCAACGGGGAGGGGATGACGGGAGCAAATGCCTTCAGGTTGAGAATGCTGGCGATGAATTCGAGCTTCCACATCAGCAGCAGCATGATAAGAATGGCCAACCCCGTGAAATTGGATTCGATGAAAGCAAGGAAAGTCTGTTCGGTGATGTCTTGGATCATTTTGCGCTGCGCCATCATCGCCATGGCGGCGGGCTTGTCAAACTGTGCGAGTCTGATTGCAAAAAAGAACACCTATGCATCGGGTGGACCCGCAGTGAAAATCAACGGGGCTGAGGTGCGCATGCAGGTGAATCCGCAGGGCACTGAAAACGGGACGATTGCATTCAGCGCGATGGTGGTTTCCGCCGCCGTGGCGACGATGGAAGGGCCTTTCCGCTGGCGCATTGAGGCTACGGGCAGGTCAGGTTTTCATCAATCGCTGGTGGTTCACCGCATTCACACCAGCACCGAAAAGTCGAGTCGCCACGAATGGTATCCGGTGGCGAATCTGAACAAACGTTCCGATTTTCGCGATCGCCTCGAACAACCCGGTGTGTCGCGAGCCCGCTATGAAATCCCCGGCTTGTTGAAGGTCACATCCGCCAACGACGGCAAACTCACCATTCTCGCCGACATCTCGATTCACGCCAAAAACGGCAACCAACGTCGGATGGTGAAATTCACCCTCGACCCTGCCCAGAAACGGGCCGATGAATTCGTCTTCCTGCCGGTGGAACTGGTACGCACCATCGGCAAGGACTGGGAGGACATCGAAGACCCAAGCTGGGACCAGTGAGGCCCCCGGCGCTGACATCGCAGGCACAAGTGACTGCTGCGATTGCCTAGCCTACGTGCACCGGCACCAGCGTCATCGTGTCGTTGCCGAAAATGTCGATGACTTTGATGGCGACGGTGTAGCGTCCGGGCTTGGCATAGGTGTGGGTGACGGTGGTCATTTCCAGATCACGGTCACGGCGGGTGCGGAAGCTCTGCCACTCGTTTTCGAAGATGTAGGCTCCGGTCCAGCGTTCTTCGAATTCGAGAAACTCGCCGCTGGCGGCATCGACCACGCCGGGTAAAGCTCCTTCCACGCCCATACTTTTGGCCATCTTGATGATTTCCTTGCGGCTCTCGTAGTGGAAATCCACGGCCCAGTAGTCCACCCAATCGGTCCATTTTTTGGTCAGCACCTCGCGCTTGACGATGCCGTCTTTGTCTTTGCTGAATTTCACCAATTGCCCGGCATCGCAGGCGACCTCGCTCTTGCCGGCCTTGAGTTCGGCGGTGATGGAGTCCACCAGGCCTTGGGAATAGTGGACGGAGAAATCGGTGAGCTCGATGCTGAGGGCGAGTTTGTTTTTGCCATCGTAGCGTGGGGTGGCCTCGACGTAGGCGATGTCGGCGAAGCGGACCTGGCCCTTCTCCACGGCGCGTTTGTCGAAGACTTCCGGCGGGATCGTCTTGGGCGCGATGTCGATGCCCTTCTGCTTGGACTCCTCCAGCACGGCGGGGAACAGGCCCATCTCGAACTCGAAGGCCAACACGTCCACCCGCGTGGCGCCGCGCTTGCGGCATTCCATGATCACTTCCTCCACGAACAGGCGGCCCACCGGCAGATTGATCGGCCCGACGACGACCAAGCGCCCGCCGTTCTTGCCGTGGAAAAACGCGGTATCCGGCAGTGGCTCGGCGCGGTAGGCCTTGAGGATCAATTCCCGGAATTCCTGTTCCTTGCGGGCGAGGGCTTGTTCCTTCTTTTTCCCGCTGAGCCGCCCGCCGACGTTGAGGTAGGCCTGGCGCTCGTAGCGGCCGAGGTTGAGCACCTCGAAGGCGCGGAACGGCTTGCCCGCCGTCTT
>CAMAQB010000051.1 GCA_945860285.1 Akkermansia muciniphila
TAACCGTCATCTACCACCCTCGGCAGAAGCTCTGGATTACCGATCATTCACCAAAGTTAACATGGCCGCCGGTCCTCGGCCATTTTACGTTATCATCTGTCTAGTTTTGATCAGACAAAAAATCTAGTTTTGAACACTCGCCGACAGCCAAAAAATGTTTTCTTGCATTATGGTGAATAAGCGCGATTCTCCAGCGTCTAAATTTGGTCATGAAAAACTCACTTCTATTTACTGCCGTTGCCGCTTCCCTTGTTCTCAGTTCTTGTTATGTCGACCCCTACTATGGAGGCTCTGCAAGTTATTCGGGCAACTACAATTCAGGCTATGGCTCCTATGGTGGCGGGGGATACAGTTCGAGTGTGTTCATCAGCACGGGCGACCCCCGCTGGTCCTATGATCCCTATCGTTACTGCTATTACGACCGCTACCGCGGTAGTTACTATGACCCCTATCTCTATGGATATTATCCCGTGGGCTATCTGCCCGTTCCTGTTAGGGGTGTGCCGCATCCTCACAACTGGCACGGTTCAGGATACTGTCCTCCACCGTCCATCGTCAAAGTGCACAATCTCGACCACTACGACAACAGGGTTCGCAACTACTCCAACACCAAGAACAACTGGTCACGCCAGGTTTCCGGAGGCGGCTCGTCCTCATGGATGAATGCATCCCAGCGTAGCCAGTTGCATGACCGCGCTTCGCAAAACCTTCAAAAACCCCCGACGAAACCCACGCAGGGCTCCTCATGGAACGGCGGTGGTTACGTGCCGTCCGGTCAGCCCAACCGCTACCCGGGGTCATCGTCTATGAATCAATCGGGCAACGGCCCAAACTGGGGCGGTCAACAATACCAGAACCCGGGAAAACAGCCATCCGGAAACCGCTACACTCCTCAGACTCCCGTGACAAATAAACCGGATATCAAACCTCGCAACACCACCGGAGGTGTGTTCGAGGGCATCGACCGGAGCGCTCGCAACGATGGCCCCAATCCACAAAACCTCAGCCCTCAGGAAAGGCGTTCGTTATCACACTCCACAGAGGCACCCCGCACAAGGGAGCCAAGAGTGGAACAGGCACCGAAACAGAAGAAGAACAACGATGAAGCCAACGATCTGAAAAAATCTTCGGGTCAGGGTTCAGGCGGATTTCTGCGCTGAACTGTCGATCTAACGATTTACCACAAAGGCCGGGTCTGTCCCGGCCTTTTCCTTTTGATGAGAAAACCAGGGGGATTTTCCACTTGCTTCCGCGATTGCAGGGCATAAGCTACCCACCGATGAAAAAAATCATTGACGTATTCCCGGCGGGACCCCCTGGCCACATGCGCGGTGTTTCCCCGCGTTCCCTGTTGTTCATTCCCATTCTCATACTTTGCGTGGTGGGTGTGTTCTCCTCCTACTATACTGTCAACACCGAGTCTTCCGCCATAGTGCAGCGTTTGGGACGATACCACATGACAGCCGAACCCGGCCTGCACTTCAAAATTCCGTTCTTCGTGGATAAAGTCACCATCGTGCCGACACGCAGGCAGTTGAAGCTGGAATTTGGATTTCTCACCGACGGTGCGACCAACGAATACCAGGGCAGCAAGGAACCCGATCTGGAGCGCGACATGGTGAGCGGTGATCTCAACGCAGCCGAGGTGGAATGGGTTGTGCAATATGGAATATCCGACCCCAAGCTCTATCTGTTTCACGCCCGCGAAGCCGCATCGACCTTGCGTGATGTCTCCGAAAGCGTCATGTGCGAGATCATAGGGGACCGTACCGTGGACGAGGTCTTGACCTACGGACGAACGGACATCGAAACCGACTGCTTGAAGAAACTGCAGAACACCATGACGATTTTCAACATGGGAATTCGCATCGAACAGATCCAGCTAAAAAACGTTCATCCACCCCGACCGGTGCAAAATTCCTTTGATGAAGTCAACCGGGCGCAACAGGAGCGTGAGGAAAAAATCAACATAGCCAACGGCGAAAACAACAAGGTCATTCCCAAGGCCCGGGGACTCGCCGAACAGTTGGTGTCTGCCGCGGAGGGCTACGCCCTGCAACGAACCAATCAGGCGGAAGGCGATGTGGCGCGATTCCGGGAACTCCTGATCCAATATGAAAAGGCTCCAGCGATCACCAAGCAGCGGCTCTATCTGGAGACAATGAACGAGGTGCTTCCCAAACTCGGCAGCAAAATCATCATTGATGAGGATGCCAAACAATTTCTTCCCCTGATGAACCTGCAACAAAGCCAAGCCCCCACACGCGAAAAGCCATGAAGGACATTCCCAGAATCTATTTCTATGTAGCCGCGATGGCCACCCTGGTGGTTTTTTCCAGCAGCGCTTATGTCATCGATGAAAAAGAGCAGGTGATCATCACCGAGTTCGGCAAACCAGTGGGCGAACCGATCAATCAGAGTCCTGACCCGGCCAAGAACGAAGCGGGACTCCACTTTAAAAAACCTTTTATCCAAAAGGTCAACCGCATTGAAAAACGCATCCTCGGATGGGATGGTCATTCCGCGGAGATGCCGACCCGGGACAAGCTCTACATCACGGTCGACAACTTCGCACGCTGGCGGATCGCCGATCCCATCAAGTATTTTGAAAGCCTGCGCGACGAACGCAGCGCGCTGTCACGACTGGATGACGCGATCGGCGGGGCCACCCGCAGCATCATTGCCAAGCATGAGTTGATCGAGGTGATCCGCAGCGACAAGGAGCGCAAAAGCGTGCCCTCGAACATTCTCGATGCCAACAGCAAGATCGGCGTCCTTGCACCGATCAAGTTCGGCCGTCACGTGATGGATCAGGAGATCCTCGCCGCCGCAAAACCCAAAGCTGAGCTGTGGGGCATTGAGTTGATCGACGTGCGTTTCAAGCGCATCAACTACAAGGCCGGCGTGATCCAAAAAATCTATGATCGCATGGAGTCCGAACGCAAGCAGATCGCCGCGCGCTATGTTTCGGAAGGGGAGGGTGAAGCGGAAAAAATCAAGGGGAGAACGGAAAAAGAGCTGCTGCAGATCCAATCGGAAGCCTATCGAAAAGAACAGGAAATCAAGGGCAAGGCGGACGCCGAAGCCACGGAGATTTATGCAAAAGCCTACAACAGCAGCGACAAGGCTCCCGCATTCTACCAGTTCCTGAAAACACTGGAAACCTATCAAAAAACCATGTCATCCGACACAACTGTCATTTTCACGACCAACAGCGACTTGTTCCGGCTGATGAAGCATCTCGACCCGGAAAAATAGAATCGTCCGCAACGGGCCTGATCATCCCGTCCATCAACTGATGTTCCGTTCCGTGCTCCACTCGTGAACCACCTTGCCGTCGATATCATGATGCTGGAACGTGATGATTCTTTTGTCGCCGACCCGTTTCAGGGTTGTTGAGAGAAAACCGCCCTTGACGCGGTGGAATCGATGGTAGGCAGGATTCACTCCGGGTGAACCACCGGCATGTTCGTCGCTGGCGGGACCCACGCTGAATTCGTGCAGGCCGGTTTCCGGATGCACGGAGTGATACTGCCAGTGACGATCACCACAAATGACGAAAAAATCCGTACCCAGGTTTTTTCTGAACCATTCTCGCAACTCGTCGCCTTCCGACTTGAATCCACCGTTTGAGTGATTGTCATTCTTGCCAGGCCGGTCCGGCCCTACCATCGGGGTGGGACTGATCAGGATCTTCCACGTGGCATCACTCTCCATGGTCGTGCGTTTGAACCATGCTTTTTGCTCCTTACCCCAGATCGTCTTCTCGGGACCATCCGCCGTATTGTTCGGTGAACGGAAATCACGTCCGTCAGTCAGCCATATCTGCAAGTCCCGCCCCCAGCGGAAAGTCCGATAACTGCGACCATCTGCCATGGGAGCCTGCTGTCGAAAGATTTTCTGCCCTTCGGCAAATGTGAAACTTCCCATGGATCTGCCAGGCCATGAGTCGTCATTCAACGTATCGTGGTCGTCCTTCAGCCAATAGGTGCCGACCTGTCGATTGAATTCGATTAGGCGGGGCAGGCTGAACATCCGCTGCCAATGATAACGGGCGATGTCTGCGGATGTCGCCCTGGGCTTGTCATTGTCATAGTAAACAAGATCGCCCGTCAAACAGGCAAAAGAAGGATGCAAGGCGAGCATCGATGGATAAATTCGATGTCCATTCTGATCTCCGCGGTCGTGGTATCCCTGACAAGTCATCACGCAAAAACGCAGGTTGCCGGGTCTTGCAGCAGCAGGAGCGGTTAGAAAACTCCCGGCAAATGACCCATGATGTTTTCCATCGGCATCCATCGAGTCGACCAGATAATAGTACCGGGTGTCCGGCTGGAGTCCTTGCAAGACGAATTGGTGAATGAAGTCCGTTGCAGTTCCAACTTCGACCCAGTCCGTGCTCTCGCTTGCACTGCCGAATTCATCCTTGATACCATAACGAACACGGACCCGCCCCGAAGCGCCCGGACAGGCACCCTCCTCTTGCTTGCCGCTCCCTTCAACCCGCATGCTTGCGGCGGTGAGCCGCGTCCAAACAATGGCACTGTGGTCCGTCACCTCCCCCACCCGTGTCCCTGTCGCCTGATGAACCGGAATCGCCTCTGGTTGACCATTTACATTTTCCGAAAACATCGACGTGAGAGCCATCGCGGCGGTGGCGCGTGTGAAGGTGCGACGGTTGATCGCTGATGATTGTTCGGTCGGTTTCATTTTCCGGCTTTGCTCGGATTTTTTTTGTCGGCACGTTTGGCTTTCGGTGCGGAACCATTCGGCGCGGGCGACCAATCCGCGGGCTGGGGATTGGGGATTTGCAATGGACAGTCATCGCCAAAATTCTTCATCTCGCCTTTCAGAAGGCGCATCATTTCTCTAACATTTTCCTCATTTTCGGCAAGGCCGGCCAGATTGATCAACTCATGGGGGTCACTGCGCAGATCGAACAGCTGGGTTTTATCCACCAGTGGATAGCGAATGAGCTTCCAGCGATCATTGCGGACAGCGCGCTGACAATTCCGGTATGCGGTATAAAGCACCTCGCGGGTTTTGCATTTTTCGCCATGGAGCAGAGGCACGATGCTCCGGCCTTCCACACCTTCCGGAATCTCTGCCGCGCCCAGTTCGCAGAAGGTCGGGAACAAATCCATGAGGTAGATCAGCGCTTCGCTCCTGCCCTTCACGATGCCGGGACCCGCCATGACACAGGGAACATGCATTCCGCCAAACTCGTAAAGGTTCTGTTTCCCGAACAGGCCGTGATCACCCATCGATAGCCCGTTGTCACCCGTGAAGACGATGATCGTTTTGTCCCATTCACCTGTCGATTTGAGCTGTTCAAAAATGCGGCCAACGTGATGGTCCAGCCCGGTGATGCAGGCGTAATAATCGGCGAGCTGCTGTTTGGTGTTTTGGGGAGTGCGCGGCCAGGGGGCCAGCTGTTCATCACGCACGCTCATCTCCCCGTTGTCCCAGGGATGTTGCGGCAGAAAGGCGGCGGAAAGCGGGATTTTTTCCGGGTCATACATGCGATGAAACTCCGGGGCTGCTACCCGAGGATCATGCGGCACTGGGGGGGCGATGTACATGTAAAACGGCTTCGCTTTGTCGTGCTGTTTGAGGAAATTGATCGCTGCATCGGCATGGCGCTCGGAGGACCCACGACGGAGATCTGGACCGTGATCATCCATGATCAGATTGGTGTCGAACGCCGCCATTGCCTGGCTGAATTCATTGCCACCCTTGCCGGCGTGGAACGTTTCATATCCAGCCTTGCGCATCAGGCTGGGAAGCAACCGGTCACTGCCGACCTGAGCTGCCGCAGGGTTCATCCTGCCGGGAGCGCGCAGCCATGATAGACCCGTGAACATCATGGTCCTGCTGGGAAGGCAAACGGCCCCGACTGAGGAACCCATCGTGTAACATCGGGTGAACGTCATCCCATGCTCCACCAAGGTGTCGAGATGGGGCGTGGACAACAAGGGATTGCCCAAGGAACGCAGTCCATCGGCGCGATGATCGTCGGCATGGATATGAAGGATGTTCAGCTTGCTCGTCCCTTCCGCATGGGATGTTTGAAAACAAAGTGATGTCAGTGCAAGCAATGCTGCAAGATAGCGTCCGGCGCTCATTTTTTCGCTTTTTTGTTGCTGGTTTTGACAAGATTGATCGGGACATCATTGGTCTGACGGCTGCCGGGTGTGCTGCGACCCTCGTTCACATACATTTCCAGCAGTGCGGTCAGTTTCGCAACAATGTCCGGATGACCGGCCTGAACATTTTTTGTTTCCGCGGGATCACTTTTCATGTCGTAAAGTTGCACCGGCGGAAGAGACAGCGCCTGGGCGTCGCCGTCTCCCGGTTTGCCCCAGCCGCCCGAACCGGGGCAAAGTTCCAATTTCCAGTTCTCCTGACGAATCGAAAACATGCCATGGATGGAATGATGAACGATCGCCTCGCGAAGTGGTTTTTCATCGCGCTCCATCAGCGCCGGAAGAATGCTCACGCTGTCAGGGATAGTGCCGGGCAATGGTAGATCAAGCAGGTCCGCACAGGTGGCCATGAAATCAGTGTGACAAATGACCTGCGCGCTCTGTGTTGCCGCCTTCACCTTGCCAGGCCAGCGCACGAGGAATGGCACACGATGACCACCGTCCCATATGTCCGCCTTGTAACCCCGGAATCCGGCGCTGGGAAAGTGGCCTTGTTTCTCCAACCCGCTGACGTCAGCGGCGGGCGAGCAACCGTTGTCGCTGGTAAAGATTACCAGGGTGTTGTCCGCAAGGGCTGATTTTTCCAATGCCGTGAGCACGTCACCGACAACCGCATCGGTTTGCATGACAAAATCGCCATAGGCACCGAGACCACTTTTCCCCTGCCACTCGCTGCTGGGAACAATCGGCGTGTGAGGCGATGTCAGCGCCAGATAAAGGAAAAACGGCTTGCCCGATTTGGCGGCTTCCGCATGTTGAAAAACGTAATCGACGGCTCGCCGCGAGAGTTTCGGCAACATCTCAAGCGGTTCAATTTTTTCGATCACCTTGTCGTTTTCGATCAATCCGGACATGGTACGGGCATTCGAACAGCCCCAGAAATAATCAAAACCACGGGCTGTGGGTCCCTCGATGATTCTGGTTCCCACAGGCAGGCCAAGTCCGCCGGGCGAACTTTTTTTGCCGCCCTGTTTTTTCAACAATTTGGCGGCATTTTTGTCCGGGACATCCGCATCGACGGTCGGCTGTGATCCGAAACCAAGGTGCCATTTCCCGATGGCAGCGGTGTTGTAGCCCTGTTGCTTGAGAAAGGATGCCACGGTGAGCCGATCCGCCGCAATCAAAGGAGGATCGTCAGAACCATCAAGGACACCCGCCTGCAAACGGGTTCGCCAGGCATATCTTCCTGTTAGAAGTCCGTAACGCGTCGGCGTGCATACCGAAGCTCCGCTGTGGGCATCGGTGAATGTCATCCCATCCTTTGCGAGTTGATCAAGATGCGGTGTCGCAATCCTGCCTCGTTGCGGGTTCAAACAGTGTACGTCACCAAAACCAAGGTCGTCAGCAAGGATATACACAATGTTCGGTTTCCGTTCGACAGCCATCAACGGAAACACGGTCAACAGCGATGACAATACAACCAGCGGCAAGCATTTCATAAAATTTGCAGACGACCACAAAAGGCTGACTATGACCGTGCGACATGGAATGTCAAACCATTAGGGCTGAAACCCCGATTGATTATTTGAGCGCGAGGTCATTTCTCACGCAACGAAAAACAGCAGTGGCCATAAGGAAATGGCCAGGTTCAAACCTCTTGACTGGAAAGCCAGCGGAACGAGACAATGTTGATGCGTCTTCCGAAAAACTTGTTCGTGGCGTTGGCCGTGGCAGTGGTATAAACATTCACCGATGGCCGGTCGACCGGGTTCACGTAATCGGGAACCCTCTGCACCACCGCCTCCGCAAAAGCGCGGGCGGTGATTTTGCCGTTTTCATCGGTTGCCTCACCGCAGGTGCGGATTACAAACGTGTCGGACCGGACCGTGGCAAGAGGTTCGATGATCCGCATCAGGTCGCCCTGGCTGATCCATCCCGGAGCCCCCTCGGCAGGATTGCCCATGACATTTTCCAGCGTTTTATTCCGATAGAGCAGCGGTTTGTTGAGGTCGGCGACCGCCAACGGAATCTGCGTGGTGAAAAAGCCGTCGTTGATTTTCGACTTGTCGATGGCGTTTTGCAGCGCACCGCTGCGGGTCAATTCGGAATTGTAACCGATCTGCCGGTTGACAAATTCTGACATCGAAAGGAAGGGCCCGCGGGCTTTCACCTGGGCAACGATTTCCGTCGCCAGTTTGTCCAATTGCACCTCCGACAACTCGCGGTAGCCATTCCACTGGTTGCACTTGACATCCTCGATGTTGGCTTTGTTGACCACTGCCAGCGACGCAGCGCCACCGTTGACAAGCGACATGGGCAAAACTGGCACCGCATACGGTTTGTCGATCTCGACTTTCAAACTTTTCGGCCAGAACACGGGGATTTCCGACTTGTTCAGCGAGGAAAGCATCGCCTTCCAGGCTTGGATCGACGTGGAATTCACATTGAAGGGCCCGCGAATCATCTGATATTCGGCGGCGAGTTGGAAAGCATCCTGGCTGTGCTTGCCGGCTGTGAACATCTCGGTGTTGGCGGCTTCGATCTTTTTACCGGGGGGCAAATAGGGCTGGAAAGCCTGCGACCACAGTGGTGCCTTGCCATCCATGTATTGATTGAAGACAGTCTTCACATCCCTGTCCTTCATCGCCGCGATGGTCGAGAAATAGAAGCGGTCATAGAGCGCGTGATTGGCCAGCACGCTATGATCGAGAAGTGCATAGGCGGTGATGTTTTTCTCCACCACCTTGTTGGTGCTCATCAAAGGACTGCAGCGGGAATTCGCCACCGGTTGAACGGTGTTGGGAAGATAATTGCTGGTGAGCGCATTGGAGCGTCGGAAATCGGCGATGGTGATCATCGGCCCCGTGGCCACTTCCAGGTAAGTGCCTGATTTGAGTCCCTTGGGAATGGTATTGCCCGTGACCACGCTGTTGCGGTTTTCCGCGTCGATCTCGAAGACGTCATCAACGTTGCCATTCAGCGGAACGAAATTGAGTTCGTGCGAAAACATGCCGGGCACGTCCTTCTGCATGTCCATTTTGGAAACCCCGATCGCCGGGTTGTGATCCAGATAGGGTTTGCCTGCCAGACGTCCGTCGCGCAGCGCATTCAGGGCTCCCGGAGTTTCCACCCGTTTGTTCGTCTCATAGACACCTCCGTTGGTGGTGCGGGCGTAAGCGGAGAAAAGGGCGAATGACTTGGCATTGCCCTGCCGGGCGAGAGGAGTGGCATTCGAGTGGTAGGCCTCGTCGGCACGGAAGGTTCCTTGTTGGGGAAAACGAAAAGGTTTTGAAAAGTATTTGTTGAGAGTCGCCTCGTCGCCGTAATAGAACTCCAATCCTCCGTAGGGAATCGTTTTGCCTTTCGTGGTGATGGTGGCGGCAACCTGAAAGCGGTCTTGCACCCCCATGCTGGGAGGTTTGATCGCGGCTTCGATCGAGATCAGATCAAGGGGCTTCAATCCCAGCACCCCTTGGTTGTCATCATTGCTGTTTGCGGGATTCAAGATGGATGGCGTGAGCCAATCGATGTCGAAACCAATGGCTTTCCCCTGAAATCCAGGTTTTCCCTTGATGGCTTGGGCTGGCTCATTACTGGCCTCATCTTTTCCCGTCGCATTGTTCTCCCAATCATCAAACTTCGACCCCAACTTGTTATCCCAACTGGCTGCGGGATTCAGATAAGGTCCGCACACCATGGTATGGCCGGGTTTCAAGACGATCGGACCATTCGGCGATTGACTGTTGGGATCTGTCCAATTGGCGATATCGAGAACAAAGTTCTTTTGGCCACGCCGGTCGATCTTGCCGTTGTTGATGTAAAATTCATTCAACTGGGTGAGATCATTGTTCTGCGGCAAACCGTTCACAGTGAAATTAAAGGCCACAGGAGCATTGCGGATGGACACTTGCAGGCGATCAAAGGAGATGCTCACATTGAAGGGATTGTGCAGGGTGATCAGTGGAGTGTAAACCATGTGGCCCATTCGTTGCAATCCCAGTGCTTTAATACCTCCCCAGTGAGCGTCGCGGGTCACAAAAGTGAACAACAACTCCACCTTGGCAATGACCGGCGCAGGATAATAATCCTGCGGAAGGTACTGCGGAGAATCCAGGCTGATCGGACCAGAGGGTTCGACATAGCTGAGCGGGGCATTCTCGGCGGCGGTGAGTTTTTTGTAAAATTTGTGATAACTGGAAAGCATCGACCAGTTGGGGTCCGAAACACCCGTGATCCCGTGTGTCGATGCATACAATTTGTTGCCATCATACTTTCCGGGAAGCGACGGTCCCTCGAACATTGAGGTGAGATCCTGTTTGAGCCCGCCGTTGCGGACATCCGCCAGAACGCCTAACGTATAGGGCGTCACGTCATTGCGGAATTTGCCGATCTGCGGCGATGCCGATTTCATGTCCATCTGCTTGAGGTCGATCAGCTTGCCTGATTCCGCCATCGCAAGCTTGTAGTTCGGCGCATCCAGGTCGGTCGGCAGGAAATTCAATTGCGATTTGTCACTGGCAAGGACGCCGGTGACATCTGGCCGATAACCCGCGAGCAACGCCCGTTTTTTGGAAAGCGTATCGTTTTCCGCCGGGTTTCGGTAGGAATTGATCCGGGCTTTCACCGATTCATCTGCCACGTGCCATGCGTAGTTTCCTGTTTTTATTCCATTTTTGATGATCGGCACCCTGCCTGCCTTGACTTTCTGCGATTCTTCGTCAATCCCGCCAAGCGATGCCTTGCCGACCAGTTCGACCGCGTCCGCCGAGTAAGCAAGCGACGGATATCCTGAACTGGTCACCGCGTTGGGATTCGCATCCGAAACCAGCCAGCGCTGGAACCGTTTGGCTTTTTCATCCATGTAATTGAGATCCGAAGTATTGGGGTCGAAATTCCAGGAGGACCAGACACCTGTTAGGTTCGGCTTGCCCACGGAGGCCGAGGCAGGATTGGAACCGGTTAGAATTTCGGAAGTGGCGGTGATCGCCTTGTCCGGACCCAGCGATTTCTGCAATTCACCCAATGCGATCATCATCGCCATACGGGCATTGCCGCGCGCCTCCGAAAGTGCGCGGGACTGGGTCGATGCACGCAAAGAAAGCGAGGACAAACTCAACAGGCCGATTCCAATCAAGGTCAGCAACACAAGAAGACTGATCGTAATGATCAGGGTGAATCCCCGGCCATACCGAAGATGTCGCTTGATTAAGAGTGAACGCGGGCTTTTCAAGGGCTTAAATGTGTTTTTTACAGCACAGACACTATAATGTGGAAAATTGCATTTGTAAATACAATTTGCAGGATATTGGCATTTATTTCATCACCAATTTTAACAGGTAAGGCGAACCGCATCATTGGACTGCCGTCTCGAACAGCACAACAAGTCAAAGCCGGTTTTCACGGATGATGCCGGGTCAAGCGCGCATGGCGCTAATCACCGCCGCCATGTCTGCGGAAGAAAAGACCGAAGATCCGGCGACCAGCACATTGGCACCTGCCGCGATCGAAAGCCCGGCAGTACTGGGATTGATGCCGCCATCCACTTCGATGTGATAAACCAGCCCCCTCTCCTGACGCCATTGCGCTGCTCGCGAGATTTTCGGCAATACCTCGCTCATGAACGATTGTCCGCCAAATCCCGGCACCACGGTCATGCAAAGCAGCAGGTCAATTTCATCGAGAAAGGGGGAAACATCTTCGATCGGTGTGGCGGGATTGAGGGCGAGACCAGCCAGACAACCAGCCGCACGAATGCTGCGCAGGGTTTTCGCAACATCGTGATCCGCCTCCACGTGCACCGTGATCAAATCGGCCCCGGCGGCGACGAACCGGGGGAAAAAATGATCCGGACGTGAAATCATCAGATGCACATCCAAAAAAACGTCGTTGCTTTCGTGAACGGCCTGCACCACGGCCGGGCCAAAGGAAATGTTATCGACAAAGTGACCATCCATGACATCCAAATGCATCCAGTCGGCACCGGCACGGATCGCGCGCGACGTTTCCTCGCTGATGCGTCCGAAATCGGCGGCAAGCAACGAAGGAGCGATGATGCGATCCTTGTAGGTGAGCGGGATCATGGCTTTTTGCTGGATGGGAATCCCGGGCTCAATGGGAAACATATCCCAAAGCGCGGGCGCGTTCTTCGATGCGATCATTGTTGTCTAACAACTCCTGAATCGGATCCCATCGACCAGCGGTGAGCGCATCGCGCGCCGACTCCGGCATCGTGACCGCGATGTCATGACCGGCGGACGTGCTGATCCGCAGAGTTTCCAGATTGATGGTGATCTGCATTTGCGGATCCGCCTCCACTGCGGCCCGCAGAGCCGAGACATCCGCGACCGAGGCGACGACACAGGGCATCGCCAACGTCGTGCAGTTGCCATTGAAAATCTCGGCAAATGATTCGGCGATGACCGCATTGAAGCCGTATTTTTTAAGGGATTGCGGCGCATGTTCGCGGGACGATCCGCAACCGAAGTTCGACCCCGCGATGAGGATTCCTGCACCGGCAAAGCGGGGGTCATTGAGCGGGTGGGTCGTCGGGTTTCCCTGCGGATCAAAACGGACATCATAAAAGGCGTACTCACCGAGGCCATCGAAAGTAACGCATTTCATGAATCGCGCCGGAATGATGCGGTCGGTGTCGATGTCGGCGCCGGGAACGAACACGCCCCGCCCGCTCACTTGTTTGATTTGTTCTAGTGCCATGGATTGAATGCTTTGATTGTTGGAAAATTGACTTGAAAAGGACGGTCGACAAAATGTTGGTCAGGGAACCAATCCAAAAACCTGGCGCGCATCGGCGAGGCAGCCCTCGATGGCGGCGGCGACGACCATCACCGGCGACATCAGCACGGTTCTGCCCGTCGAGCTGCCCTGGCGGCCCTTGAAATTGCGGTTGGATGAGGAAGCGCAGAGCTGGTCGCCGACCAGTTTGTCCGGGTTCATCGCCAGACACATGGAACAGCCTGCGGCGCGCCATTCAAATCCGGCATCGCGGAAAATCTGATCGAGCCCCGCTTTTTCGCACTGGATGGCCACGATTTGAGAACCGGGCACGGCAATCGCATGCACGCCTGCCGCCACCTTGCGGCCTTTCAGATACTTCGCGGCCTCCTGGAAATCGGAAAAACGGCCATTGGTGCAGGAACCAAGAAATGCCACATCGATTTTCACTCCTTTGATCGGTGTGCCGGCGGGGATTTTCATATACGCAAGCGCCTCTTCAATGGACTGCTTTTCAATCTCCGTCACGGCGTTCGCGGGATCGGGAATGTTTTCCGAAATCGCAACACCATGATCCGGAGAGATACCCCAGGTGACGGTGGGTTCAATCCCGGCAGCATCAATGCGGACGATGTCGTCGTAATGCGCATCGGCATCCGAAGCAAAAGAAAGCCAGCGGGCCGCTGTGGCCTCGAAGTTGTCCATGTCCACATAGGGCCTGCCGCTGAGGTAGGCAACGGTCTTGGCATCGGGATTGACATATCCGCAGCGCGCCCCTCCCTCGATCGACATGTTGCACACGGTCATGCGCTCTTCCATCGACATGCGGTCGAAGAGGTCTCCCGCATACTCGTAGGCATAGCCGATTCCGCCTTTGGCACCGAGAAGCCTGATGATATGGAGGATCACATCCTTGGCATAAACACCCGGATGAAGTTGGCCGTTGACCTCAATGCGCCGCACTTTCAGGGGCTCCAACGCCATGGTTTGCGTGGCCAACACATCGCGCACCTGCGTCGTGCCGATACCAAATGCGATCGCCCCAAAAGCGCCGTGTGTGGCGGTATGGGAATCCCCGCAGGCAATCGTCGTGCCGGGCTGGGTGATTCCCTGTTCGGGACCAACCACGTGAACAATCCCCTGTTTGCCGGAGCTGAGGTCAAAATATGTGACTCCGAAGTCGTCGCAGTTTTTTCGCAACGCCTGCATCATTTCCGCCGCGAGCGGATCCTGGGGTGCGTCTTGATTGATCGTGGGAACTATGTGATCCACCGTGGCGAAGGTGCGCTGCGGATATTTGACCTGCAAACCAAGATCGCGCAGCATGCCGAATGCCTGCGGCGATGTTACCTCATGAATCAAATGGGTGCCGATAAACAATTGCGTCCTGCCGTCGGCCAGCGTCCCTACCGTGTGTGAATCCCAAACTTTTTGAAAAAGGCTCTTGCCCATGTGTTAAAAACCGCCTTGTTGATGCGGAAGGCGAAAACTAGGTGGATTTTGCCAACTTGTCAAAGCATGACTTGTCATCTTGCGATCATGGGCAGAATTTTTTTCATCACCATAAAGATGACAAAAAGCACACCAACCAGCAGCGCGATTCCGACCGCCATAGTACCCAACGTCACAATGACTCTGTCCATTTTATCCCTCCAAGGGGACTTGATTTTATCACCAACCCACTCATCCCAATTGGAATGATCCGTCACCCGGGACGATTTGTGATAATGACGCATCCTACCATGAAATCGTGTGGGACGTGACACAAGGTCTGTTTTGCGTTCGCTCATATTTTGTTATGGGACATGTAGTATGCAAGTCGCGCGGCTCAGTCAACATGAAAGTTTTTTAAAAAATCAACGCCCGCCGGCAAGGCGGCTGGCCAACATCTCCGGTAGACCTGCATCGATGATTTTTTTCTGAGTGATCTCCAGTGGATATTCAATCCGGCGAAAGACAATCAGATGATGGGCCATGTCGTAAATGACATAACAGGAGCGCCAGTCGCCATCGCGCGGTTGACCCACTGATCCCACATTGATGAAATACTTCGCCCCGGGCTCGATGATTACGGAGTCGGCATTGACCTCATGCACCTTGGAATCCTTGACATAAACGCGGGGAACGTGGGTGTGTCCATGAAAGCAAACCTGGGTGAATTGATAGGAGAAATTCGACATCGCATCAAAGCGATTGGTCACGTAGTTCCAATTGGTTGGTTGATCAAGAGTGCTGTGAACCACTGTAAAATCAGCCACCTGGCGCACCATCCGCAGCTTGCGCAGCCAGTCGCATTGTTCCTCGTTCAATTGCTGCCTTGTCCACAGCAGTGCATTGGCGGCGACCGGATTCATCGTATCCAACGAATGCGTGCCGCAGGCATCCTCATCATGATTGCCTTTGACCACCGGACAGTTCATCGACCTGACGATTTCCAGGCACTCCGCCGGATTGGCATTGTATCCAACCAAGTCACCCATACACACATAGTCGGTGCAATTCTGTTCGCGGGCATCAGCAAGCACGGCCTCGAGGGCTTCGAGGTTGGCGTGGATGTCACCGAAGAGTGCGATACGCATGGAGTATGACTGTGAGTCGGGGGAAAATGGAGGAACCGTATGCCATCTGTCGAGACAAACCACACGTGGATTTGAAAAAAATCAGTGGTCTGATGGTTTTTGTCGCGATGCCAGGAAGGTGATGGCATAATCGACTCCGGTCAAGGGCAGTTGTTCGGCGTTGTTGTCCCGATAGGTTCTCAACATCAGCAACGCATCTTTTTCCGAAGGGAAAATGCCGTGAACAAGGTCAAGCGTGGGTTTCGCATCCACTTGGGCGGACTCGAGGGCAAAAAGCAGGCAGAGAAGGGTCGCCACACGGTTTTGTTCGGTTTCAAACAACTTGCGCGCGAGCAAAAGGGCATCATTTTCCCTGCCTGTCACACGGGCCAGACTGTAGAGCCAGGCGCGGGCTTCGTAACGTCGGGCCTTCCCGGACAGCCAGGCTTTTTGATAGGCATCGGCGGATTTGGCGTAGTCCGGAAATTTATCAGGATTGCCATAAAAACGACCGAGACTGGATAGCAGCGTCCAGTCATCAGGATTGTTCCTGATCCCTCGTTCCAAAAACGCCCGTCCCTTGAGAACATACTCGCGGTACATCGCCTCTCTTCGCGGAGCCGGCAGAGTCTCGGACTCCCTGAAATCAACGGCGGCGTTGTAGGACAAATGCCAGGCTCCGACATCCCAATAGTACGTTGTTTGCGGTTGCAGAGCCACCAGCGTTTGAAATTGGTCCTCCAAACGAACCCAGGCGCGGTCCTCAAATGAACCGTAGGCCCGGAGGTTCAGGAAAGTCGCGACGACCGGCCGCAAGCCTCCCAACACCACGGCCGCTCCGGTCTGGCCGATTTTTTCGCGAACTTCGATGTCGAGCGGTTTCATCAGCAGTTGGTCGGCCATGAAACGCCGCGTCATCGCCCGCTCCCAGGGGGATTTGACGAATCCGGCCAAGAGCAGGATCAGCAAAACCGCGACGAGCTTTCGATGGCTTTTGCGCATGACGATTAAAATTCCTTGTCGGAAAAAACGATCCACGACAGCAAGGTATAGAGGACCACGTAAAACAAGCTCAACCCGGCAAGCGAGCCGATGGCCTGAAAACCCACCGCCTGGCCCTGGATCGCGACGTCGGTTACATTGAAAAGCTGGTAATTCGGAAACACCAGCGAGAGGAGCTTCAGCGCCAGGCTGGCAAAACCCGTGGTGCCCGCTTCGGAAGTGGCACGGTAAAATTCCGCCGCATCCGCCTGAAATGAGCCTACCAGATAAACCAGGAACGACACCACGGTGGTGAAGAGCGTGCTTGTTGAAAAGGTCGAAAGCAGCAGGGATGCGGCACCGATGACGGCCGATTGCAAAAAAACGGCGAGCACGCCGCCCTGAAGCGACCAGGTCAGCCCTTGCGCGCTGATGTCCCTGCGCAGCGACTGCAATGCCTCTTCTGTCCAGCCCCGCGATATTGCAAAGTCCATTTGGGTCGCCATCACGTGGCGCGTCCGCACTTCCAGCAGCAGCGACATGATTCCGTCCATGAACAGCAGCGAGACCAAAATCAGCAAAAGCACGCCGGCGAGTTTGCCGACAAGGTAGTCGATCCGCGGCACCGGTTTGGCGAGGATCGTATACAGAGTCCGATCCTCCACATCCTTTGGTAGAAGCAAGGCGGTTGCAGTAATGGCAAAAACGATCGAATACAACTTCATCACACCAATGCACCAGCCTTTCAGCAACTGCAGTTCACCCGTGCCCACGGCTTCGGGCCCATTGTATTGCGGCAGATCGAAAAATTGCGAAGCCAGAGCGATGAAGGCGAAAACCATCAGGAAATAAAACACCTTCATCCGCACCAACTGGGTGAAAGTATTCATCGCCAATACCGCCACGCGGCGCGGTTGCAACCATCGGTTGGATGTCCTTTCTTCCATCGTGCTATTCCCCTCCCCCCTGGGTTTCTTGCAAAAACAGGCGCTCCAAGGTGGTGCGCGAGGGACCGATTCTGACCAGGCTGGTGCCGGGCGAGCGACCGACCATGTGCTGAATGCGCGCGATCAACTCCGGACTGGCGTTTTTCAAGACAATCTCCTGCTGGTCTTCCACCGCGATCAGTTCATCGAGCCTGCCTTCCTTGACCATGCGACCCTGAAAAATAATGCCGACGTGATCGCAAACCTCCTGCACTTGTTCAAGCAAATGCGAACACAAAAACACGGTGATCCCCCGATCGCGCAGCTTCAGAATCAGGTCCCTGATTTGTCGCGATCCGAGCGGGTCCACTCCGGCGGTCGGCTCATCGAGAATCAGCAAGCGCGGCTCCTGCACCAATGCCTGGGCGAGGCCGATGCGTTGCAGCATGCCTTTCGAATAACCTCCCAGCCGGCGGTTGCGGGCGTTGGCCAAATCGACAAGATCCAGAAGTTCGCTTACCCGATTTTCGAGGATTTTACCGCGAATGTTGCAAAGCCTGCCGTAAAAACGCAAGGTTTCCGCGCCAGTCAGGTGCTTGTAGAAATACGGGTTTTCGGGCAGGAAACCGACATCGTTCCGCGAATCGACCTTCATGGAATCCTTGCCGAAGATCGCACAACTTCCCGCCGTCGGAGCCAGCAATCCCAACAAAGCTTTCATCGTGGTTGATTTCCCCGATCCGTTAGGGCCGATCAATCCGTAAACCTCACCCGGGCGGATCCGGATCGAGACGCCGTCAACCGCGCGGAATGCCTTCACACCCCGCAAAGGGGATGGGAAATCCTTCACCAAATCACGGATATCAACGGCGAATTCGGACATTTTCTTTTTCCAGGCAAAAACCTAATTCCCGCACTGCTGAAAAACAATGGCAAAGATCACCCCTGCGGGTGATTTCCTTCACCCCGAAGCCGGAGTGCTTCAATTGCCGAACCACTTCCAGGTATTCACCGGCTTGGCCTTGGGCGCGGAATTGTAGTCGATGTCAGGAGCCCCCAGCGAGACCTTTTTCGAGGCCTTGCGGGGTGCGGGAGTGGATTTTTCGGGAACCACACCCTTGCCGTCCTCGATCACTTCCACCGGCTTGATCGGCAGCACGCTGGGCTGCGGGGCATCGAAAGCACGGACATCGGGCGCGATCCTATAGCGGCTGTCCATATCCAAGTTGGCCTGGTCAAGCGTGCGGCTGTCGCGAATGATGTTGGGGCGGATGAAAATCAGCAGTTCATTGCGGCTTTTCGAATCCTTGGTGGTGGAGAACAACTTTCCAAGGCCGGGAATCTGGCACAAGATCGGCACTCCGGAAATGCTTTTGGTGTTTTCCTCGGTGATCAAGCCACCGAGCACCACGGTTTGATTGTTCGGCACGGTCACCGTGGTCAACAACTCACGACTGATGATGTCGGGAACCTCATAGGCATTGGCACCGGCACCAATGGTGCGGTTTTCTCCCACGCCCTGGCTGACAAGCGAGATTTGCAAAGTCACCTCGTCGGCGGAGTTGACCAGCGGAATGACCTCCAGGGACAATACGACATCGCGGTATTCAATGTTGGTGCTCTGGCCGCCAACATTACCGTTGGAAAAACTGTTAGACGGCACAGCAATCTGCGTGCCGCTGGAAATCGTGCCTTTCTGGTTGTTCGCAGTGAAAATCGTCGGACGGGAAATCACGTTGAAATTGCCCGTCTCTTGCAGAGCGGTGATGTAAAGGGACACCTGATCACCAATAGTCCCGTAAACACCCAGACCTTTGTTGGCACTGCTTGCGAAATCGGTAAAATCGGGGAGAATCGCACCCACTGTACCTCCAATGCCTTTTTTACCGGGTTTGCCGATCGTTTTATCCAGGTCGCGCAACCAATCAATGCCGTATTCCAAATCGTCACCCAAGGTCAACTGGCCGAAGACTGTGGAAATCATCACCTGATCGGCCTTGACATCAATTTCATCGAGCAGGTTGTTGATGATCTCAACACCTGCCGGAGGACCCTGAACGACAATCGAATTGGTGATGTTGTCAGCGACCAGCAGTGTTCGTCCCACCAGCACAGAAACCGGTTTGGTGTTGGTTTGCGGATCGCTCAGCCCGCCGGACGAACCGATGCCGCCGACCGAGCTGCCACCACCGCCAAACTGGCTGCCACTCTGGGTTCCCGACTGTCCGCCAAACTGGCTGCTGGAACTGCCTGATGACCGGCTCGAAGACGAACGTCCTGCGCTGGATGTGCTGGTAGGAGCACGGCCACCTGCGGCACCGCCGGCTGCGCCGCCACCTGCGGAATTGCCCGCTGAACCGCCGAAGGCGCGGTTGAGCGCGTCGCTCGCCACATCGAGAAAATCGCCCACGGCGAGGAACTTCAGTTTCCTGCGCAGGAAATTCCGTTGATCGGAGGGAGAATCGAATTCCTTGATCAAGGTTTCGATGAATACCAGATCAATGGGACGGGCCATCACGAAAATCCGGTTGGTGCGCAGATCAGGCACGATTTGCACCGGTGGCGCTTCGCCCGCCCCGCTGGAACTCGCTCCGCCGCCCTGCGTGAGAGTGTTCTGACCGACAGCGCCAACATTGTTCGTTGGTGGCTGCAATTGCCCCACCCGCTGCACTCCCGCGGTGGCTTGCGTCGAAGACTGCTGGGTGAAAATCTCATTCAACGTCGCCGAGAGTTCCTCCACATCGCCGAATTGGACCTTGATGAATTTGGTTTGAATATCGGACGATGGCACATCGATTTTCGCCTGAAGTTCAATCAGCGAGCGGATCAACGACGTGTTTTCAGTGATGATCAATGCCGAGGCGTTCGGGACGGCGACCACCGATCCGAAGGTATTGAACTGGGTCACAACGGTTTGGAAAACGCGCGAAACCTCATCGGGTTTCATGTACTTGAGGGTCATCACATAGCGAACCACCTCGTCACCCTCAGGCAGGCCCAACGGACTGGTTACCAGCGGAATGTCTCCCGTGCCCGGTTTGGGACCCTGGGTCGCGGTGGTTAGTTTGTCCCAACCCTCGCCTCCGGGTGCGAAAACAAAACCATGCATCAGGCAGGAGGCTTTCAACAAATCGGTCGCTTCTCCGTATGTGATCGGAGGCGGCTGCACGAAGTAAATTTCCAGGTCCTTGACATCGGCGGTCATGACCACCCGACGCCCCGTCAACTGACGGTACACAAACCCCAAGCCCTCGGCATTGAGTTTGGGGAAATTGAATGCGAAGTCACAGATGTCCGCCGGCTGTGGTGCCTTGACGGCTTTGTTGTTCTGTCCCGCCGGAATGGTCGGCAGCTTGCCCTCCGCCGTGATGCCATTGGCCTCCGGGCTCGCGGCCTTGTTGGGCACGGGTTTGGGAGTGGTTGGCGGCTTGGACGGATTGCCCGGAATCGGCGGGGTCGGTGGCAGCGGGACGGCGGGAGGAGCCACGGCCCCCGGTTGAGTCACTGGCGGGGCCGGGATCACCTGCTCCGCCGGAGCAGGTTGGGCGGCGGCCTGTTCCTCCGGAGTCTGGGCCAGAACCCAGGCGAGCAATAGTGAGACGAGCCCTGCGTAATAAATGATGCGTTTCGACATAAGATGAATTCAAAAATGGATTAGCGGATTCTCGGACCGTTGTATTGGCGTCCGTTTGAAGACCCCTGCTGCCCGCCAGAGGATCCCGCCTGATTGGGCTGGGGAGGTGTGATGGTGCGCTGGCGCGGTTGGTGCTCGCTATGGCCGCCTTGGGGAGCCTGCGGGTTGTTGTTGGTAAACTGCGGCACGCCAACCTGCGGTTTGGCTGCCTGCGCGGCGGGAGCCGCTTTGACGACGAGCAGTTTTTTATCAAAAGAAACCACTCCCTGCGAACTGCCATGCTGGAGCTTCACTGTGGTGGCGGTATAGTCCATGCCGCCATCAACCACTTCCAGCACCTTGAATTGCGACTGCATGCCGGGTTGGATGGTGACCTTTTCCTCGGGTTTTTTCTTGTTGAGCAGGATCACGAAATATCCTTCGGGAAATTTGGTCACCCCGCCCAGAGACCAATCAGCGAGGGGATCTACCTTGGGAGCCTCCACGGTCGGGGGCGGAGGGGCCGGTGTTGTGAACGGAGAACTCACCCACAGCGCGGCGTACTTGTTTTGCACGGGTTTTTTGGGCGCACTCGCCAGCAGCGGCAAGGGCATGAGCATGAGCAGGGATAAGAAGGACGTTTTCACGGTGTGCTGAGTTCGTTGATCAAATTTCCGGGGGCAAAGGGACATACCACTGGTCAAAGGTGACCACGCAATCGATCAGCGAGTCATCTTCCCGGTTGGTGACGAAAGCCAATTCCGATATCACGCGGAAGTCATCAGGGGAATGCATGCGATCGAACCATGCATAGATTTTTTTCTCCTCTCCAGTGACAGTGAATTTCACCTGGGCGCGGCGGTAGTGCATGTTTTCCTGACCTTCTTTCTGCGTGGCGGCAAGTATGTCCTGCTTTTTCATTGTCAGGCCCGCGCGAGTTCCTTCTGCGGCGGCAAGCGCCTGAAGTTTCGAAGGAACCTGCTCACCGGCTTCGGGCTGCGGTTCGTGTTTGGCCAGCCATTCGATTTCATCGGCCACGGCATCGCGCGATTTCATGAACAACTTCGCCTGATCCAGGGTTTGCTGGGCCTGCTGCCGTTTCATTTCAATCTGCAGGCGTTTGCCCACATAGCTTTTGTAACCCCAAAAGCAAAGCAGGATGACGGCGGCGGCACCAAAAAAAAGCAGTAATTTACGTTCTCGTTCGGACATCGGGTCAATGAATGGCGGGCGCTGCTGCCCAAAGATGTAAAACCGCCACGTGGCCAGTCTGTTTGTCGATCTTTAACATTTTCGCAGCGATATTCTTATTGTTGTTCCTGAGGCACGGTTCCCTCGATGGTGAATTCCCAGCCCTTGGCCGTATTGCTGGGCGGTGCCGCATTGAATTTAAATCGTCTCAACTGATCGCTTTTGTTGATGGCTAGGCTCAGCGCGCCGATGGGCGGTGCCTGATCGCACTGGCCCTTGATGCGGAGTTCGTTGTTGCTGACTTGCGCCTCGCGCAGGCGCACGCGGCTGCCCGGGGCGATGCAGCGGGTGATGCGGAAAAGTGTTTCCACCGGCCACTGCTCCTCATCGACCAGCGGTCCGAGTTCCGCCCACCGGCTCTTGTGGGCATTGAACGCATCCGCCTCGGGCTGGACCGCGGCCGCCTCGGCAGTCAGCGCGTTGGTCGCCCGGATATCCCTCCAAAGTGTCCAGCCACCCCAGCCAAGAAATCCCAGCACCAGTGCGGCCGCAATGCCCAAGGCTCCGGTGATTTGCCGGCGTTTGGCCGCTGCGCGTCGCTCCGCATGCACATCCGCCGGAAGCAGTTTACTCGGGACTTTCGACATCACCGGGTCGGGGCGGCGACCGACGGAAGCGTGAAAGCCAAACGCGTGCCCCAAGGCACCGGCCTCGCCGAGTTCGCCCGCCGGATGCCAGACCCTGACATCCTTGGGCGTGAAAGAAATCCCCTGAAACGACAACTGCACGATCGCCAATTTGATGTCGCGCAGCAAGGCCTCATCCGGTTGCTCCTGGTCGTTCGATGTCGACTGGGCATACAGCATTTTTCCATCCTGATAGAAAGCGAATACCCAGTGGGAAAATTCCTTCCAAACCGCAATGCCATCGCCGGAAAAGGAATAAGCACGCGGAGAATAATCGAACTCCTTCGGGCTGCGGACCGGCAAATCGCCCTCCACGGGTGAACGGAGCACGACCGTCGCGAGCACGGCACTTTCCTCCCCTTTTTCGATGACGAATTCATCGATCAACTGTCCCGCACCGGGATCGGCCCGAATTCCCATTCTCTCACTGTGCATCTGGGCCAGTTCGGCGAAAAGGCTTTCATCACTCGTGGTGGTCTTGAACGGCATCACCGTGGCATCCTTGACCGGAAAAAACATCACCAGGTCGGTCGCGCCCAGATTGCCCAGCTCGCCCGCCCGTTCCGCCTGCGTCACTTCCTTGCGCAAAAATCCGGAGGGCGGCGGCCCCTCCCAGATTTCCCAGCCGGACGCGCCCGGCACCAGTGCGATGATGTCTCCCTTGTTGCTCACGGTATGATTTCCTCGGTTTTCTGTAAAATGGCCGGCCTGCCCGTGCGGTTGCGCACGACCAAAATGATTTTTCGCCGGGTTTCCCCCGCCGTACCAATGCTTTCAATCCTGGTAGTGGTGTCGTTCACGGCAAGACGCTGGTTCACAATCGGGGCATAAAATTCAGGCACGCGCAGCAGATCAAGCACACTCTGGCCTCCTTGTCCACCCCCAAGACTCTTAAAAGGAGCGTCATCCTCGGTGCCGCGCACCCCATCCGCACCCCGAACCACTTCCACCAGTGCATCGGCATCCTCGATGTTGCACTCGGCGGCGATGGATATTTTTTCGGAGTCGGCTTCATTGACATCCAATCCGCCCGCACTCCACACCGTGAACCAATCCCGCCAGTCGGGCTTCACCTGCTCGATGAGTTCCATGCCGCGCGCCAGCCGCATTTCATCGATTGAATAAAACGGCCGGTTGAACGGCTGGTTGATGCGACCCATTTTTTCATAGTCCTCCTTTTCCGCGCCGTTGAGCTCGGTTTCGTCATTGCTGTCCACCCAGTCTTTCAAGGCATCGGCAACCCCTTGGGCAGCATCCTCGTCGATGCCCCAGTGGATGAAGATCTCCTTGATGAGGTTCTTGTCATTGCTGACCAGCAACAAATGATTGATGTTGAACCGCTCGCCTTCCGAGCGAAGTTGCACATTGAACGAAGCGCCGTCCTCGCCGCTGGCCTGCAAAATCGGATCGTCGCGCTTCACCACCGGGTTCGCCCCCACGGCGATGCCCATCTCCGCCGCCTGCCGGGCGCGGAAGCCGTTGATTTTGGAATCGGCGATATCGAGGTCGAAATTAAGCAGCATCACCACAGTGAGGCAGGCAAAAGAAATCACCGCGATCAACCACAATGCCACCAACAACGCGATGCCGCGGTGTTTGCTGTATTGTTTTTTCGCTGTTGTTCTCATGATTCCTGAAGTTTTTTCCCATTTTTACTTGCCCGGCGGAGGACCACCCGGACCGCCGCCACCGCCCGGACCGCCGCCACCGCCCGGACCGCCGCCACCGCCCGGACCGCCTCCGCCTCCGCCTCCGGGAATTTCCCCGCCGGGGACCACCACCCCTCCTCCACCTCCTCCTGGAGTCTGCCCCCCCCCCTGCTGTTGTCCCTGACCGAGGGAACGCACCACCGTCTGCGGGCTGACTTTCGGCACGATCCAGAACACCTGGCGGATTTCGTCCCCATAGGCTCCTTGCGCGACAACCAACTCCATTTGCAGCGGCAGGCGACCCTGCAAATCCCAGTCGTTCTGCCATTGCATGGTCCGACCGTCGAGCGCCTGCCATTCCATGAAGCGCAGGTCTTCCATCAACACCACTTCGGCAAATGGCTCTTCCTTTTTTGCTTTGGCAATGTTTTCGGCATCGGACAGAATTTCGTATTCGTAGTAGCGCATCACCACGTTGAGAAAACCGTCGCGGCGTTTGACCCCGGAAATTTCAATCGCTTTGGCGACCTTTTCCACGCCGCCCCACGTAAAAGCGAGGGGCACGTTTTGCAAAGTGAGCGTGTATTCGTATGGCTTGATTCCCTTGGTGGTCTGCAGTTCCATGCGGGTATTCCCCGGCAGCGAGGAAAGCTGCAATTTCATCATGTCGAAAAAACTTTCCCGCAGGTTGTTTTCCGTCTGCTTTGAGGTAATGCCATTGGCCAGCTGGATGTTGGCCACGGCCAGCCGCGAGCAAAGGATGATCAATGCAGCCAGCATGCCCATTGCAATCACCACTTCAATGAGCGTGAAACCGCGCGAGCCGCGTCGTTGTTTTGCGCAAACGATCATGGCTGGTACAACCTCCCGTATCTCCAGGTGATGGCACTGCGCTCAAGCCGGTTGCCGCCTTCCACATAACTCGCCGTCACGGTGACCCGCCACATTTCCTGAAGAAGCTGGCCGTCCTGGTTTTCCATCTCCTCCATTTTTTCATAACGGGTGAGCACCTGCATGTTGCGCTCTTCAAGATCCACAGTGGCCTCGCCCTCCTCGATCACCGGAATCGAAATGGCCTCGTCAAGCGCGCTTTCCAGGATCCGGGTGACCTGGATCTCCCGCGCGGTCATGTCCGCCGCATCAGCTGCTTTATGCAGAGCCATTGTGAACCCGACAGCGGCAAGGGAAAAAACCCCAAGGGCCAGAACCACCTCAAGCAACAGGAAGCCCTTCGCCTTGCGGGCAGGTTTTGGTGTGTTCGTTCTCATTTTCGCGCCTCCATTCGCTGTTCGCGGACCCCGCCCGACAAGGGATGGAAGTCCATTTCCACCCATCCGGATTTGTACTCCAGCCGCACCGAAACCGGTTCGCAGATGCCATTCGGATCAAAGCGCCAAACCTGCGGGTCGGCCCGCTTGGTGGAATACCAGTTCACCCCGCCCCAGCGTTTGACCGATATATCATAATCGGAAAATGTCTTGGTCTCGCGCACCGGGGTGAACTTCGGCGTGGTGCCGCCCGTTCCCCGATCCTTTTCGAACTGCTCCCGCTCTTTCAGTTGGTCTTGGGAATACCCCGCTTCCACCAAAGGCCCCAGCCGCATGGTTTGCTCGGAAAAGGTAATCGCATAGGGGATTTGTTGCACCAGTGCAAGGGTCCGCGCCCTCTTGCTGAACAACTCCATGTCCGCCGCGACTGTTTTCAGTTGCCGCTCCGATGAACTGATCACGAACATGCCTATCGCCCCTCCCGTAACCAGTGCGATCACAACCATCACGAACACCAGTTCCAGCAATGTGAAACCTCGCGCATGTTTGCGGGTTTTACGGATTGCGGAAACGGGGCTCATGAGAAATAGGGTAAGACTAGTCCTGACTGGACATGTCGTCGTCGGTGCCGAGCTGACCGTCCTTGCCCTTGGTGATCAGTTCGCATTCGGTCGCGACCTTGCTGCCGGGGAATTTATACATGTACTCGTTTTGCCATGGATCCATCGGAACCTTGTCAGCCAGTGCGGTCCAGGACTTGGGAATGGGAGCACCGCCCGGACGGGTCACCAAGGCTTTCAAGCCCTGGGCCTGCGACGGGTAAAAACCGTTGTTGATTTTATACATTTTCAAGGCGCTGCCGAGAGCACTGAAGTCACCGCGAACCCGCTGGATCGCGGCTCCCTCGCCGACGCCTTTCATCACGCTGATCGCTCCGCCGATGATCAGCCCGATGATGCCAAGCACGATGACCATTTCAAGCAGGGTGAATCCACTTGAACGCTTTCCGATTCCAATTTGTCTGGAGTTGATTTTCATATGTTGTGTTTTGGATACTTGCCGGGGGATCACCCCGCAACAAGGTAACACCAGAGACGCCTCGATTTGTCAGTACAATTTGAAAAAATCATCCGATTTCCGGTGAATCCAATCCTCGCCGCTCTGCAACAAAGCCGTGGAAACTTGGCACTTGAAAATTCCCACGCCGCCCCATATCACTGCGGCATGTCACATGTTCTTATCATCGGTGCCGGCGGAGTCGGCAGCGTGGTCGCCCACAAATGCGCCCAGGTCCCGGCGGTTTTCACCAAAATCACCCTGGCCTCGCGGACGATCGCCAAGTGCGATGCCATCGCCGCATCGGTGAAATCGCGCAGCGGGGTGGTCATCCACACGGCGGCGATCGATGCCGACAACGTGGCCGCGACCACGGCGTATTTGCAGGAAATCAAACCCGACCTGGTGCTGAACGTCGCCCTGCCCTACCAGGACCTTCCGCTGATGGATGCCTGCCTTGCAGCGGGTGTCGATTATCTCGATACCGCGAATTACGAACCACCCGATGTCGCCAAGTTCGAGTATTCCTGGCAATGGGCCTATCAGGAGCGCTTCACCAAAGCCGGCCTTTCGGCGCTGCTCGGCTCCGGCTTCGATCCCGGCGTCACCAATGTGTTCACGGCATGGGCCTTGAAACACCATTTCGATGAAATCCACACGCTGGACATCGTCGACGTCAACGGCGGCAATCACGGCCACGCTTTCGCCACCAATTTCAACCCGGAAATCAACATCCGCGAGGTCACCGCCGCGTGCCGACACTTCGAAGACGGCGGTTTCGTCGAAACCGCGCCGATGTCGAGGCATCAATCGTTCACCTGCCCCGATGGCGTGGGCACATTTGAAATCTACCGGATGTATCACGAGGAACTGGAGTCGCTGGTGAAGCACATCCCGACAATCCGCCGCGCCCAATTCTGGATGTCGTTTTCTCCGAACTACCTGAAACACCTGGAAGTCTTGCAAAATGTCGGCATGACCCGTATCGACCCGGTGAAATACCAGGGCATCGACATCATCCCGCTGCAGTTCCTCAAAGCGGTGCTTCCCAACCCCGGCGACCTGGGATTGACGACCAAAGGAAAAACCTGCATCGGCAACATCATTTCCGGAGTCAAAGACGGCAAAGCCAAGGCGATCTACATTTACAACATCTGCGACCACGAACAATGCTTCGCCGAAGTCGGTTCGCAGGCGATTTCCTACACCACCGGTGTGCCGGCGATGATCGGAGCCAAGCAAATGCTGGAGGGAAAATGGCGCAAACCGGGGGTTTGGAACATGGAACAATACGACCCCGACAGTTTCATGGCCGACCTCAATGTGCACGGTCTGCCCTGGCAATGCATCGAACTCGACGCACAAAAAGCCGCCGCGCTGGTGGTGGAATGAACCGGTTCGGAGTAAAGATCAATGCTCATTTTGGGAAGACAGGCGTCCTCGCCTGTCTCGGCAAACAGGCTTCCAGCCTGTTTCTTCACCTGCTACCTTGGAAGACAGGCGTCCTCGCCTGTCTCGGCAAACAGGCTTCCAGCCTGTTTCTTCACCTGCTACCTTGGGAAGACAGGCGTCCCCGCCTGTCTCGGCAAACAGGCTTCCAGCCTGTTTCTTCACCTGCTACCTTGGGAAGACAGGCGTCCTCGCCTGTCTCGGCAAACAGGCTTCCAGCCTGTTTCTTCACCTGCTACCTTGGGAAGACAGGCGTCCTCGCCTGTCTCGGCAAACAGGCTTCCAGCCTGTTTCTTATCTGCCCATCCGTTTTGAAATGCCAAACAGCAGAATCACACATTATCATGACGGCGAGTATAACGATCCTGGAGATGTTTTCCCGCAGATTCAGGGACGGCCACAGATTTGCATTCTTCTTCCTTCGGTACTACCTGAATCATTACGTTTTTTTACTTCTTTGAAATCCGGGTAATCTG
>CAMAQB010000052.1 GCA_945860285.1 Akkermansia muciniphila
AAACCTGGGAACGACACGAGGTCTGGCAATGAACTTAATCCGGCGGGAATCCACAAACAAAAGAGGAATCAAAGGACGAGTGAAGCGCGCAGGCTGGGATAACACCTACTTGGCGAAAATCCTCAAATTTTAAATGCGTTTGCCCTGTCATTCAGGACGGGACGGACACGCGTTTTCCGCGACCTGCTGATTCGAGGTTTACAAAATCGGGTGGTGAAGAAACGCGCGCATGCCGGGTCATTGGGAGCAGGTTTTATCACAACTGCCACCAGCCCCGTGGTTCGTCCTGGCAGGCGCAGCAGACTTCGACATCCCCCAGACCTTTGACCTTGAGGGCGTTTTTCATGGTGGCGGTGGCGAGCTGGCTGTCGTTGCAATCGCCACTCAGGTGACCCAACACAACATGGCGAAGATGCTGATGTCCGATGCTTTGCAACAGCTCCGCGGCTTGTTTGTTGGACAAATGTCCGTGCCGCGAGCTGATGCGCTGCTTGATGCTCCACGGCCTTTTGGTATCGGACGCCAGCAGGTCTTCATCGTAGTTGGCTTCAAGGAAAAGTCCGTGCATGCCCTTGAGTTGTTCGATCACACTTTGGGTGACGTGGCCCGCGTCGCTGATGATCCCCAGGTTTTTCGTTTGCGAACGAATCACATAGCCCACCGGATCGACCGCGTCGTGCAGGATCGAAAAACTCTCGACCCGCAGATCATCAATCGCGAATCCCTGCCCAGCTTCGAAGGTTTTCCATTTCGCCTGAATGCCGTTTTCGCGCAGCACATGTGCGGTGGCACTGGTCGCATAAATGGGAATGTCCCGGCTCTTGAGAAACGTTTTCAGTCCGCGCACATGATCGCCGTGTTCATGAGTGAGGAGGATGGCATCGATGCAGTCGACCGCCATCATTTGAATCCGTGTCGTCAACTGGCGCGCGCTGAGTCCGGCATCGATCAGTATGTTCAAGCCGTTGGCCGAAGCCAATGTGGCGTTGCCGCCGCTACCGCTGCCGAGAATTGCAAATTGCACCGCTGCATGTTGACGGACGGAAACGAAGCGGTCAAGAATTTGCGTGGCGGGAATGGCATTCCGTCGGACGCGACGAACGTTTCCATCACAGGCCGAGCTTGCATTTTCGGGAAAGCACGGCATCTTGACCGCCGATGATACGATTTACGTTCTTTGGCATTCCCGTGGAAATCCAGCCCTGGTTCTGGGTGATCATGGCCTTGCTGGGATCCGGTTTCGGAAAGGAAGGCGCGACGGCCAATGAAGCACTCGGCATCGCCTTGTTTGTGATCGCGGGTTTCATTTCGATCTTCATCCACGAACTCGGCCATGCACTCACCGGAAAATTCTACAAAGCCCGGCCGTTCATTGTTCTGCATAGTTTTGGCGGGATCGCTGCGTTTCCGGGCTCACAGTTCACCCGCTTGCAAAGTTTCCTGGTGACCTTCGCCGGGCCGCTGGTGCAGATCATCCTAGGGATCGCGAGCTTCGTGGCGCTTTATTTTTTACAGGGGCTTTCCGATTCGTTTCGTGGCTTTCTTGGGGATTTGGCTAGCATTAGCATCTTCTGGGCGCTGCTGAATCTGATCCCCGTTTATCCGCTAGACGGCGGCCAGATGCTTTTCGCCGTGATGGGTCCGAAGCGCCGCCGACTCGCACTGCAAGTAAGCATTGGTGTCGCGGTGCTGGCAGCCATCACCTTGATCGTGCTCAAAATCGGCATCATGATGCCGATTTTCATGCTGTATTTCGCATATCAAAACTTCGAGGAGCTACGCAATTTTCGTTAGAAAAAACACAGCCTCCCGCCGGCAAGCACCGAGAAGAAGATCACCAGCATTTCGAAAATGCGTTGGGGCACTTTTTTGACAAGATACCGACCGCTGAAAATGCCAAGCCAAACGGCGGGAACGAGCAGCAGGTTTAGTTGCAGGCTGTCCCAGTTGATCAGGTCGAGCTGGATATTCATTGGTAGCTTGAGCAAATTGATGAGCAGAAAAAACCGCGCACTGATACCGATCAATTCCATTTTTGGAATGCGTTTCGAAAGCAGGAAGAGTTGGATCACCGGACCCGCTGCATTGGCGATCATGGTTGCCATGCCGCCGGTCACTCCCGCTGCGATACCGAATCCGCGCGAATGGGCCATTGTGTCGAAGGCCAGGGGTTTCCATGACCGCAGCAATTGCACCGCAACCATCACCAGCACGGAGAGGCCGATGCCATGGCGCGCCTGTTCGTCATTGATCACGGTGAGCACCCAGTATCCAACGGCAAGACCAACCAGCGCGGGCGGCAGCATTTTCCAGACTGGCTTCCACGAACCATGCTGGCGAAATGCCGGATACACGGTAAGGTCGGCGATGATCAGCAGTGGCAGCACCAGCCCAACCGAATTTTTCGCACCAAAAAGATCGGCGAATAGGAAAACCGAAACAAGGGAGATGCCAGTAAAGCCGGATTTCGCCAGTCCCACGCAGACGGCGCCCAGCAGCGCCATCGCCAGAGCGGGGGGATGGTGCAACAACTCATTCACCTGGCCAGTTTCATCACAGCATTGAAATGCTTTATTGCCACGGGAGTGATCGACAACCGGGTGCCCTTTTGCAGGATCACCATGTCGGCCAATGATTCGATGCCGCGCAGTTTTTCCAGTGGGATCAACTCCGCGAATTTTTTTTCAAAGGCAAAGTCCACCAGCCACCAGCGCGGATTGTCTTCGGTGGATTTCGGGTCGAAATACTCCGAACCGGGATCCCATTGGGTGGGGTCGGGGTAAGGCTCGCCGACCACCCGCGCCAGACCGACGATGCCCGGCGGTTTGGCGTTGCTATGATAAAACAAGGCGGGATCGCCGATGCGCATCTCTTTCCACATGAAATTGCGGGCTTGGTAGTTCCGCACTCCGCTCCAGGGCTCACGTTTGACTTTTGCGAGATCGTCGATGGAAAACGTCTCTGGTTCGCTTTTGATCAACCAGTGTTTCATTGCCACAGCAGCCTAGTCGGCATGCCGTCAAATCACAACCATATCATTTCCATAATTTCTTGAACATCCGCCCTTTCTGCTGCACTTTCCGCGTCGTCCTATGCTCTCCGTTCACAAACTCACCAAAACCCTTGGCGGTCGCACGCTGCTGCGCGAAGCGGAAATGACCATCAACTGGGGTGAACGGGTGGCTCTGGTCGGACCAAACGGCGCGGGGAAATCGACACTTTTCCGGATGATTCTCGACGAGGAAAGTCCCGACGAAGGAACCATCGAGCGCGACGAATACTCGCTCACCGGCTATCTCGCCCAGGAAGCCGGTTCTCCGGGTGATGAAACCGTCATCGAGATCGCCATGGGTGTCTCGCCGGAGATGGTGGGACTGCTGCGGACGATGCGGGAACACGAAGCGAACGACACGCACGGCGACCCCGCCTACGCCACGGCCCAGGATCAGTTCAACCACCTCAACGGCTATCAACTCGAACCGAAGGCGAAAAAAATCCTCAACGGCCTCGGCTTCAAGGAGGAGGACTTCAATAAAGCGGCACGCGAGTTTTCCGGTGGCTGGATCATGCGGGCCTATCTGGCCAGACTGCTGGTCATGGAGCCCGACCTGTTGATGCTCGACGAGCCGACCAACCACCTCGACCTGCTTTCATTGCTGTGGTTGCAGCGCTATTTGCTGAACTATTCCGGTGCGATTCTGATGATTTCCCACGACCGCGACTTCATGGACGCGTTGGTTGAATCGGTGGTGGAAATCGATCCCGATGCGGCAAAGTTGATCACCTACCCCGGCAATTACTCGGCCTTTCTGCAACAGCGCGAGCAACGCTACGAGCAACAGGTACAATCCTATCGAAACCAGCAAAAGGAAATCGAAGGACATCAGGAGTTCATCGACCGGTTCCGCCAGGTCACTTCCAAGGCATCACAGGTGCAGTCGCGCGTGAAGTTTCTGGAAAAACTCGAACGCGTCGAAAAACCGCGCACGCCGCGCAAGGCATTCAAATTCAGTTTCCCGCAGCCGCCGCGATCAAACCAAAAAGTCATCGAACTTCAAAAAATCTCGCAGTCCTATGGCACCCGGGAGATTTATCATGATCTCGACCTCACCATCGAACGCGGCGACCGGATTGTCCTCGTCGGTCCGAATGGAGCGGGCAAGTCGACCTTGTTGAAAATCCTCGCCGGGGTGATTCCCATCAACTCGGGCAAGATCGACATCGGCTACGCCACGAAAATCGGCTACTATTCCCAGCATCGCTCCGAATCCTTGAACGCCGACAACACCGTGCTCGAGGAAGTGATGGCGGCCTGCCCCACCCTGCGCGATGACGAGGCGCGCTCGATTCTCGGGTCGTTCCTCTTCCGTCGCACCGACGTGGAGAAGCGCACGCCGGTGCTTTCAGGGGGTGAAAAATCCCGCTTGAATCTGGTGAAATTCCTGGTCAATCCGCCGAACCTGCTATTGATGGACGAACCGACCACCCACCTGGACATTCTATCGATCGACTCGCTCGTCTCCGCCTTGAAAAGTTATGAAGGCACGCTGGTGTTCATTTCCCACGACGTGCACTTCATCCGCTCGCTGGCGGCGACGACGCTGCACATCAACCAAGGCACCGTCACCCGCTATTCCGGTGGCTACGAGTATTTCCTCGAAAAATCCGGCATCAACGATGACCGCGGCGCGGTGACCGCCTAACGACCGCGCAGATATTCCTTGATCTTGGGACTTTTCATCATCACCAGCACGATCACCGGGTAGATACAGGTAGCGAGAACCGAGAGGAGCTGCATGGCGGGCATTATCCCGTTCACGGCAGCAGAGCCTGGAATTCCTTCATACATTTGCTCGGTCATGCGTTTCGTCGCGGGCATGACGATGATAATTGTGCCTATTAACAGCAACGCCTTCATGGCGAGAGATGTCCAGGCGTAGCGCAGTGACAGGACTCTACCTTTATCGCGAATTTTCAGCAGATGAATGCCAGCGAGCACCAACATCACGGTGAGGATCAGTGAGAAAGCGATTGAAGCCCAGGTGAAGGGCAGCATTTCTTGCATGTAGGCCTTTTGGATCTCGGGAAGTCGGGAATTCTGTCCGGGTATGTCCGCCTGAAATTTGGACAGCGAATCACTGAACACGGCCGCCACGGCGTTGAACAGCACCGCGAGGAAGCCGAGGCCTGCGATCACCAGATGCAGCACGCCGAAGGTTTTGATCGCGCCGGGCTCGCGCATGTTGCCGACCGCAAGATCCGGAGGCGGTTGATTGATCATCTGGTTGTTAGGTGGTTGATAGGGCGATTCCGACGAAGTCATGCTCCTTTTCTAAAAGTTCCTCCTTCGTCTGTAAAGCGCATTATGCCCTCCTGACGATCACGGCGATCAAGCCAGGGAGATGCTCAAAGGCAGGGATCGCTGTCCCTAGCGATCCGGTGGGGGCAGGATGGTTGACGGGTCATCTTCCTTCCTGACTCACCAGCGTTTTTGGCGCACGAGGGCGTGGGGTGAAGGTAGGTTGCGTTAGGGTGATCCGCGACCGCCCCCCACCGGAACGCTCGGAGATCGTTCCCTGCCTTTTGATTGCGACATTTCTTGTCAATCCTTTCCCTAGCTTGATCGCCGTGTCCGGACGATTCTTCACGCAGGTAGGCACGCCGAAGTGCCACTCGGAACAATGCGGGACGGGATTGCTGTTACATCGGAACGTTTCCGAAAGTCACTTGATGCCCAAGTGGAGTTTGAGGATGCGTTTGAGTTCCACCGCGGCATCGGCGTTGTCGGGCACACCGTGGTTGCTGGAAACGATTTTTTCCGAGGCGACCGGGGTGACGTGCGACGACCAATAGGGAACAATGCCATCACTGCTGTTCGGAGTGTCGCTTTTCCCCCGGTCGCCGATGATGGAATGAAAGGTGACGCCGTGAGGCAAGGGCAGCTTGTTGAGGGCGAGATTGGCGGGATTGTTGGGAGAAAGGCTGCCGATCGAGGTCATCTGGCCGGATGGAGCTTCTCCCTGTGCAACTTTGCCGACAGTGGTCAGAGCGGTGTCCAGCAGACCGATTGTCAGGGTTTTCGGCAAGCGGATGAGGCGCGAGAACCATACGGATGGTCCCCATGTCGCCACCGGGCTGCCACGGTGCGGCACAGCCATGAACACGACGCGACGCGGCTCGTGCAGCGGTTCGTAAAGTGTGCCGTCGCGGATCATCCGGCGGCTGTTTTGCGAGATCTTCAGTTGATCGATTGGTTTGTCAAAATATTCGTTATAGAACGCATTTCCCGGATCGGTGATGCTGGAACGGGTGAGCAGACCACCCATGGAATGGGCCACGACCACCATGCGATTGAGGTTTTGATCCGGGCCCTTGGAGCGGGCATAGGCACAGGCTTCGCGCATTTTTTCCCGGAAATTCAGGCTGCTGAAGATCCATGGGTTTCCGGTTGGATAGTTGTAGAGCCAGATCTGGTAATTCTTGCGAAACCATGGTTCGGGAACGAGCGAGTTGATGGCGTTCTTGAAGGCATCCGGACTCGAAACGAGACCGTGCACGAAAACAAGGGGAATTTTGTTCGGATCGTACGGCTGCAGGAAATAAATGCCGGTTTCCTCGGTGAAACGGTCGGGCAGGATGACGTTCTGGACCAGCAGATCGTCCAGTTCACACATGCTCCAATAAAACTCGTTGGGAGCCGACCAGTCCGCTGCGAGCGTGCGGGTGGAGCCGCCGATCTTGATTTCCTCCTGCTTGAACCTCTTTTGGAAATGCCACACCGGCGCGCCGCCCTCGAATGCCAGGACGGCGGTGATGTTGTACGGCAAACCGTTGGGCAGAAGGAATTTCTCACGGTGTTGTCCCACGGGTGACGTTTTTTTCCATCCGACCAAAGGCACCCCGACTCCTTCCGTGGTTTGGCGATTGTTGAGTTTTTGATTGCCCACTGTGGATGAGGGAAAGAGAGCGTCGAGCGACGTAGGATCAACATCGGCGGAGCTGGCACCGGCGATGCGTGTTCCTATCGTAGCAGCGCGCGATTCCCATGAAGCGGAACCGCAGCGGAGTTGGTCGAAAAGTTTCGCAACGGCGGCATTGTAGCGCTCCGTCGACGCGCGCCGTTCGGAACCTTGCGACGAGGAGGAAAGATTGCCCCATTCCGCCGCTGCCGCTGCGATCAAAGAGTCGGCGGGGACTTGCGAGGATTTGGGCACGTGCGAACAACTCGGCGGAACGGGTACCCCACACTGGCTGAGCATTACGGCGAGCAGCAATGGAGCGACATGGAGAATGTTCGTTTTGTTTCGCAGCGTCAGAGCGCCGGAATTGACGCTCTTGGCAGGCTGCAAAGCATTGCAATATCTCTGTTTTCCGGGGGCAGTCATATCCATGGTCAAAGCAAGGAATTCTTCACGTCGGTTTTGTGAACGCAAGGAATTCCTACAACACGTTGCGCGGCTTGCACAAGCACGATTGCAAAATTCATTCTGCTAAGTCACGGGGCGGAACACGCTGTCTCACATCGCTAGATTCCACCCAACGAAGCGCCCTGCGATTGAAATCCAGGCTGCGGGAGTTGCTCAATGGACCTGCGCTTATTTTTTCCCAGGATGCATCGGCCAGTTCGGATCGTCGACGCGGGACTTCTTGATAAGTGACTCGGCTTGGGCAACCAGCTCGGGATGTGTCGCTGCCAGGTTTTTGGTTTCCGCGGAATCGGTCTTGAGATTGTAAAGTTCCAGCGGCATGCCGGTTCCATTGCGCACCGCCTTCCAATCGCCGAAACGCAGGGCCTGGATCGGTTTGCCCTCGTGAAGCTCCCAGTAGAAACATTCGCGCTGCGGCGCGGGGCCTCCTTTAAGGAATGAGACGAGCGAGCGACCATCCGCTTGCAGCCCGGCAGGAACCTTGCCGCCTGCCAATTCGACGGCAGTTGGCAGAAAATCCCAGAACGCCCAAGGCTCGTCGCTGACGCGTCCGGCGGGAATCGTGCCCGGCCAGCGGGCGATGGCGGCCTGGCGAAGTCCGCCTTCATACATGCCGCGTTTGCAACCTCTCAACCTGCCTCCCATCGATTGATCAAAGAGTTTGCCGATCTCAGATCCAGGGCTGAATGATGACCCGTTGTCGCCGGCGATCATCACCAGCGTGCGATTGTCGATTTTGAGTTCGGCAAGCAGGTCGAGGATTTCCCCCACATCGTGATCAAGCCGTGTGACCATCGCAGCATAGGTTTTCTGCAACTCGGTCCAAGGTTTGTCGGCGTAAATTCCAAGTTGATCGATCTCATGATTGCCATGCGGCAAGGTGATCGAATAGAAGAGGAAGAAGGATTTCTCTTCAGACTCGCGAATGAATTCAAGCGCGGATTTTTGGATCAGATTCTGGGAGTACGTCTTGCCGTCGAGCGCGATTCGTTTGTCGTTGTCGTAAAGGTAGGACGGAAAATACGAATGCGCGTGACGCTGGCAGTTGTAGCCGAAAAAACGGTCGAAACCTTTCTTAAACGGACTGCCAGAGGTATCGAACAAACCCATGCCCCACTTGCCGGTGCAGGCGGTGGCGTAGCCATTTTCTTTTAGCAGTTGGGCAACCGTTAGTGTTTGGGCCGGCAGCGGCATCTGGCCCTCGGGTTTGATTTCGCGGTTGGCACGGATCGGACAATGACCCATGTGCAGTCCGGTCATCAGCGACGAACGAGAGGGGGCGCATACCGAGGTGCCGGAGTAGGCCTGATTGTAACGCACTCCCTCCGCGGCCATGCGGTCGAGTCGCGGAGTCTTGATCAACTTCTGTCCATAACATCCGAGATCGCCCTGCGCGAGGTCGTCACTGAGGATAAAAATGATGTTGGGTTTCGCGGCGGACTCGCCGGCTGCTGGTGACCAAACCGGCAACATGACAAACCAGGCGGCGAAAAAAACCAATTTCTTCGGATTGATCCCCTGAAGGAAAATCATGATTCTTGCATCTTGTGGAGGATTATTTGCGTTTCACTTTTTTTCTCTCCGAGCGGTCCATCAACATGGGTGCGGGAAAGCCGTTTTTGCGGATGCTCTCCCCGGCTTCGCGCAAGGCAATCACATCCGCCGGATGAAGCGACCCGTCGGGCAGGGGCGCGGTGTTGATCGTGAGGTTCGACTTTTGCGCGAAGGCATCAGCCAGCAAATCGAGAACCTGTGCGCCGTTCAAGTGTTCACATCCTTCGGTGTAAATCCATGCCGGTGGCGAGGTCTGCATGTTGGTGCAAATGTCGCCGCGTTTCCCCGCATTCATTGCCCATGCCTTTTCCGCAAGCGGTCCGCTTTTCCCGTGCATCAGTCCCTCGGGAGCAACGAAATCCTCGGTGCCCGTTCCCTGCTTGAATGATATCAGGCACTGCGGCTGCAACGAACGAATCAGCGCATAGAGATCATTGATGCGGCTGTACGTCTTGGGGTCCTCGTAATACGTGCCAATGCCATCGAGCCAGATTCCGGCGATCGGACCGTATTGCGTGAGCAACTCGCGGATCATCGTACGGTTTTTTTGATAGGTTTCCTCCGGCTCGGTCCGCGCCACATCGGGTGGACAATACAAAAACAAGCCCAGTCCCTTTTTTTGGCACTGTACGGCCATCTCGGCCACCAGATCGCGCTTGGCGGGGGCGTTCAGACTGGTGAAATCTGAAACCTTGGTGCGGAACAAATGCATGTCACCCAAATGCCGGGTCGTGAAGGTGACATAGCGCATTTCCGCAGCGACGGCCAGATCGGTGATGGCATTGGCATCGAACTTCTCCGCAGTGAAGGTCGCGGCGAGTTTGGCATACTCCTCCGGCGTGCCCTGCTTCTGTTTTTTCCATTCCTCCTTGCCCGCGACCTTGGCTTTCAGCGAATCCTCCGCATTCACGCCGCGCAGGCTGGCCAATGCATAATGCACAAACAATCCCCACTTCGCATTGCGGTGCCACTCCACCGCTGCGGCGCGGGGGTCCACGGCATAAAGCGATTCATGCCCTTTGAGATAGCCCGGCATCGCAGGTGCTTCGACAACCGGTGCCTTCACTTCGGCGGAATCGGCAGTCTCCGCCGTGCAGAGCTGTCCCGAAACTGTGAGCAAAACAATGGCAAAGACGGCAGGGCCCGTGCATCCATGGATTCTTTGTTGTTGTTTCATGGGGTTGTGGTCGCCACGCATTTTGCCGCGATAATCCAAAACCACAAGTGCGGAATCCAACCACTAACGGGAATCAACATCCTCACTGCGTCGAGTGAAGTCCGATCAGATTGCCCTCGGTATCGTGAATGATCGCAATGCAGCCGTACGGGCCGATTGAACGTTTTGCCTGAACGATCTGTCCGCCGCTATGCAGGGCGCGATCCGCCTCGACAGCGCAATCCGCACAGGAAAAATAAATGATGGTTCCCTGGGCGCCCGAATCCTTACTCTCCATTTTGCATAGGGCCCCGCCGGCACCTGGTGCTTCCCAATGCATGGGAAACATCCACATTTCATACTCGGGGAAATCCAGATGCTCCAAGGTCACCTGGAAAGTGTTTTGATAAAAGGCCTTGGCCCGCTCCATGTCTTGCACATGGATTTCAAACCAGCCAACAGGATTGCGATATTTGCTCATGTTGATTTATTTCAGATTGCGTTTGCACCATGGATATCCCGACGCTCGGGTCAAAGAAAAAAATGTGACGAAATCGCTTCTCAGAAAAATCGTGAACGCGGGGAGACGTTACACGTTTACTGCGGCTGAAGCGTATGGGAAAACCTGATGATGATGAATTCTGCCGGGCGCACAGCGGCCAGGCCGACTTCAACGATAAGCCGCCCATCGAGAATGTCTTGCGCGGTCATCGTGGTATTGAGACCCACACTGACAAAGAACGCGTCCCGGGGCCGCGATCCCGCAAGTGCGCCCTGCTTCCATAAATTTGTTAGAAAATTCTCGATCATGGCTTTTACTTTGATCCAGGTGTTCGCATCGTTCGGCTCGAAAACGACAAACGCGGTTCCCTCGAGGATCGCTTCTTCAACCATCAGACACAGTCGCCTGACAGGAACATGGCGCCACTCGTTATCGCTGCCGGCCAGCGTGCGCGAGCCCCAGATGAGGAAACCTTTGCCAACGAAGCTGCGGATCGCGTTGATCGATTTGCCGTCGTCAGGGCTGATGTTCAGATTCTGTTGTGAAACATCATTGATGATCTCGCTCAGCCCGACCACGCCGGAGAGCGCCACATTGGCCGGGGCTTTCCACACGCCGCGCTGCGCATCCACGGCGGCGTAGACACCCGCAACGGCACCACTGGCCGGGAACAAACAAGGACTGGTCGTGTTCAGCGATCGTTGCGCCGCACTCACTTCATCCGCCAGGGATTTCGCGGCAGGCGAGTCGGCACCGCTGGAAGCAAGCTGCGATCGATAGGCACGCATCGCTTCTTCCAAGGCATTTTTCTTTGCGCTGATTTCCTCCCTTTTGCTCTCAAGCGAACAAGCATGCAGCCATGGACCGTAGACAGCTCCCCTGTCAAGATGCCTGCTCACCAGTGAATCGCGGAATGCGGCGGTGCCCTGGAGCAGGGAGTCGTGCGACGGGACATCGAGAATGCAAAATCTGTTGCCGGCTTCCCCGCAATGATCGAGGGCTTTGTTCTGCACCCGGGCAAGGCCATTGCCCAGGCTCACCGCATCGGGAAACAGCAGAAGCGCCGGTTCCCTTTCATTTTTCAGGATGTCCAGACCGATAATGAAGTCCTGCGCCGTCATCGAGGTTGTGGAGTTGCCGACCGAATACACATATGCCGAGCGGCCGCCGTTGTCGAAAAACAACTTCACCGAACCATGCAGGAACCCCGCTTCCGGAATCTGACCCTGCGCCGGTTTTTCGTTAGGCGGGGAAAAACCAAACAGCCTCTCGAAATCCTGAAGCGAGTGGATCTTGTGAAATCCCGTCACCGGCTCCGGCTGCTTTTCCGTCACCCCGAGAAACGCCGGAATACCTGTGGGGAGCTGGTTGATGGATTTCGGCAAGGAGTTGATTTCCTCAATGTAAATGTCGGGAGTTTTGTAGGGCATCATGGTGGTGGAAGTGGCGCGATGATTGCAAAATAGAATCACCGTTCATTGGAATCCCACCCGGTGGCATTTGAATCCGTTGCAGACTCTAACAACCCCCCTTGCAGGGATGTTTGCCCGGATTGTTTCAACGCCCTCATCCGGGGAGCCACTCTGAACATGAAATAAACGGTCAGAAAACAGGCGATATCCAGAGGAATCCACCAAATAGGGTCAACCCAATAATCGCCCCAGCTGCCATTACCGAATGGATGGAAAAAATTCACGCCGCCGGAGATGGCATCACACATCATGTGCAGAAAATAAGCGCCGGAGAGAAGCGATGCAAAACC
The DNA here is from genome assembly GCA_945860285.1 of Akkermansia muciniphila. Classification (GTDB taxonomy): domain Bacteria; phylum Verrucomicrobiota; class Verrucomicrobiia; order Verrucomicrobiales; family Akkermansiaceae; genus UBA956. The sequence goes on from CAMAQB010000052.1 coordinate 12,402, forward strand.
TGCGGCAATTCTTCGCCTGCTGAAATACGAGATCATGAGCATCACGATTGTCAGCATAAACCAGCAGGAGATGCCGTGCGACCAGCTCGCCATTCTCGCTTCCAGGGACAAATGTGGGCAGAGGATGTCAGGCAATGCTCCGGCAATGCCGATGGAAACGAGTTGCCACCGACCCCGCAAATCCGGTCGTTTCGCGATCGCCCCCACCAGGATTACCGGAAGCAGCGCATGTGTGAAAATATCCATTCAATGACTGTTCCGACACCGCATGTATTCGGGCTCTCGGGTTGGCTTTGATTCTACCCGGCGACGCTGTTGGACGCGAGAAGGAAATTCGATACTCGGGCGTTGCTCAGCCGCCGAAATACGCAGGCTCCTGTCCCGGTTTCCATTTGATGTTGCAACCGCTGGCGGGAAAAACATCCACCGGCGGCGGTGCACCTGCTAACAATTCGTCCAGAGCGGCTTGCAAATCCGCTCCGGTGGCGAAGCCTTTGTTCGGACGTGAATCATCGAACTGGCCCGCATAATACAAACGCAGTTGTGCATCGAAGAGAAAAAAATCCGGCGTGCAGGCGGCACCGTAGTTCCTGGCGACCTGCTGCGATTCATCGATAAGGTAGGGAAAAGTCCAGTTTTGGACGGCGGCAAAGGACTTCATCGGCCCCGGACCATCCTGGGGGTAGGCGGTGAGATCATTGGCATTGATGGCCACGGTATGGACATCGCGCGCGGCGGCCGCAGCGGTGAAAGAGCCGAGCTGGCGGGCGAGATGGATCACATAGGGACAGTGGTTGCAGAGAAAAACCACCAGCGTTCCCTTGCTGCCGCGGACCTCATCGAGAGCGAAGTTTCGACCATCGGCATCGGGCAATGAAAAACCCGGGGCTTTGTCGCCCGCTTTCAATGTGAACGTCGAGGATACCAGCATGATTTCTATCAACGGGTGGGTGTTTCCAGAGCCCAACGAAGGAGTTTTTCGGAATCCTTCCAGACGTTGGGAGTGTTGGATTTGAGCACCACCACGGCGGCGGCGCGATTGCCAAGTTCTCCGGTGCACACTAGACAACGGCCTGCCGCATTGGTTGTGCCTGTTTTCATGCCGTTGCAATAAGGAACGGTCTTGAGAATCTTGTTGGTGTTCTCCAGTTCGATCGTTTTACCTGAATTGAATTGGAAGGTCATTTCCTTGGTGGCGAAATAGGAACGCAGCAGGGGCGAACGGTAGGCCTGGCGGGCTGCAATCGCCATGTCGCGGGCTGTCGAAAACTGCTGAGGATCGGGCAAGCCATGGGGATTCACGAAATGCGACTGCCGCATCCCCAATTGCGCGGCGCGGGCATTCATCAAGGCGGCGAAATTCTCCTGTGAGCCGCCGACATCCCGCGCCAAAGCCCGGCCAACGTCGTTCGCACTTTTCACCATCAACACCTTGAGCAATTCCCTACGCGAATACGTCTCACCGGCTTTGATGCCCAAATTGGTCGGCTCGCACTGACTGTCGCTGGCGGCAACAGTCACCTGCTTGTCGATGTCTCCTCCTTCGATCACACAAAGCGCGGTGACAATCTTCTGCGTCGAGGCAACCGGACGCACGACATCGGCGTTTTTCGCATAGAGCACACGGCCGGAGCCAAGATCCACGACAATTGCCGACTCGGCGATCACGGGCGGTGGAGGCGTTTGCGGAATCGGCCCCGGCAGCGGTTGCGGGGCGGGTGCTTTGTTCTCTTTTGCCGTGGCCGACTTCTTCGCGCCCTTCGGCATCGGGTCGGGACTACCTCCGCAAGATGCGATCAAAAGCAAAGAAATCATTGCAATCGAAATGGGACGAAATTTACCGCGCGGCATGGGCCCAGCATATCCGACCGACTCGAAATGAAAAGGGCAAAAATGATCGCGGTTTGACATCCCGCGGGTTCTCAAGCATCTTGGCTCCGGCACATGTCGACAATCAATTTCAAGGTGGGCAATGAGAAGCTGGTGCGGGTTATGGATGCCGCGTCCACCCATCTTCGCGGCCTGCTGGAAAAGCAAGGACGACTCGACGGAGCACTGCGCATCGCGGTGATCGGCGGAGGATGCAGCGGATTGCAATACAAGATGGATCTCGTCGATGGCCCGCGCGACCGCGACATCCTGGTGCCGAGCAATGGGGTCAATGTCGTCATCGACCCGAAAAGCGCGTTGTTTGTGAGTGGCAGCGAACTTGACTGGTCGGACGACCTCCAACAAGGCGGCTTCAAGGTCAGCAATCCCAATGCCCTGGTCACCTGTTCCTGTGGAGAAAGTTTCGCGGCATGATCCATCGCCCAATTTCAAGTCCGCAGCCATGATCGATGCCTTTGCCTTGCTGGATTTGCCGCGGTCGCTGACGCTGGAGGAAAAGAAATTGCGGGAAGCCTATCGCATTGCTTGCAAAAATCGAGCAGACGATCTCCTTGAAATCGGATCTGCCGACACCAACTTGAGCGAGGCCTACCGTCTGTTGCAAAGCCCCGCAAGGCGGCTGCGGCACTGGCTGGAACTGTCCGGCATCGGCGGCGAAACTCGGGGCGTGGTTGATGGGGAGTTGCTCGATTGGTTCACTGCGGTGGGGTCGACGATTCAGCAAGCCGACAAAATTCTGCGGAAACACGAGCAATGCCAAAGCCAACTGGCCAGAGCCATGATGGCGGCAGAAATGCAGCAGGGACAAAAATCCGTCGAACAGCAGCAGCAGGCACTGGCCGAGTTAACCCGACAAAAAACCGCGATTTTTCCGCGGCTCGAAGCCGGAGCATTCGACCACGAAGCCGCCTGGATTTGCGTCAGGGACCTGGCGTTCATCGAAAAATGGCAGCAACAACTTCGCGAACGCTACGGTCGTTTTTTCGTATGAAACGCGTCGTGCAACGCGGCTATTTCCAGTTGGTGATATTGTCGGCGGACTTCTTGTCGCCGTTGCTGCCTTCCTGAGCATCGGGACCAAAGGACCAGATGTCGAAGTCGGGATTGATGCAATTGCTGTTCACCTCGCCGGTCTCGGTCAAGCCCGAGCGGTAGTTGTAGTCAATGCCCCAGGGATCCTTGATCGTGTTCGACGCCGAGGCCACGGGATTGCTGCTCCACTTCTGCTTCGTGCTGGCAGGGTCCAACTCGGGAAGATAGATTTTCTGCGTGGCGGTCGCGCCCACGCCGTCCCAGTAAAGCGCTTTGTACAACGTATTCGATCCATTGCCCACAGCGACCGGATATTTGCCGAAGTCCATTTTGTATTCCTCTAGGGAATTGGAGAGCATGCCGATCTGCGTCTGGCATTTCGAGGTGGCCTGCTTGCGCTGCATCACACCCAGCCCGGCCATGGTCAGGCTGGCGAGAATGACAATGATGGCGATCACGACCAGCAATTCAATCAGGGTGAAACCGCTGGCGACACAATGCCTGATATCCTGACGGACGGGCTTGATGACTTTCATAATGATTGGTTTTTTGGGGGGGATGCGGGCGGCATTACTGCTCGCCCATGGTGTTGATGATCTTGATCAAAGGCAGGAACAACGCGAACACGACGGATCCCACCACAAGAGCCAGGAACACAATCATAATCGGTTCAAGGATAGAGGTAAGCGCGGTTACGGCATTGTCAACCTCGTCGTCGTAAACATCCGCGACTTTCAGCAACATCTCCGGAAGTTGCCCGGTTTCCTCGCCCACATCGACCATGGAAATCACCATGTTCGGGAAAACCCCCGAAGCCTGCAGCGGAGTGACAATCGATTCCCCCTCCTTCACCGCCTCATGAACCTGGCTGATCGCGTGGGAAATGATCACATTGCCCGCCGTCTCCTTGGTGATGTTCAACGCCTGCAAAATCGGCACACCTGAAGTCACCAGCGTTCCCAAGGTCCGCGAGAACCGTGAAACCGCGCTCTTGCGCTGGATGTCACCCAAAATCGGCAGCCTGAGCTTCATGGCATCAATGGCCTTGCGGCCCTTCGGCGTGCGACCCCAGGAGACGATTCCCAGATACAAACCCACGGCGAACAGCAGCAGCCAGACGACGTTCGGGATGATCCAGATTGACGGTTGGATCAGGAAATCCGAAAAACCGAATACAATCTGGGAGATCAACGGCAATTCCGTGTCGTTCATTTCCTTGAACATGTCCTTGAACTTGGGAACAATGAAAATCATCAGGAACAGCAGGATCGACACCGCGATGAACATCACGATCACCGGATAGACCATGGCCGAAACAATTTTGTTTTTCAGCTTGTGCGCCTTCTCCTGGTATTCGGCGAGACGGTTGAGAACCACCTCCAGCACACCGCCGAGTTCTCCGGCTTTCACCATGTTCACATACAACTTGTTGAAAATTTTCGGATGCTGCGCGAGCGACTCCGAGAATGTCGAACCGCCCTGTACGGAATCACCGAGCGCGGAAATGGTGCCTCGCAAAACCAGGTTCGGCTCCTGCTTGCCAAGTACTGTTAGACCGCGCAACAACGGCAGACCCGAGTCGATCAAGGTCGCCAACTGGCGGGTGAAAATCATCAGCACTTTCGGCTTCAGCCGACCACCAGTCTTGCCCTTGCCGACAGTCTTGGCGGCGCTCTTTCTCGCAGATTTCTTCACCACCTTGCCCGCCTCGGCAATCTGTGTGGGATACAATCCTTTTGAGCGGAGCTTCGACAGCGCATCTGATTCATTTGCTGCTTCAATTGTGCCCGAGGTCTGTTCACCTTTGGCATCCATGGCAAGATATTGGAAATTCGGCATGTGATCAAGTTGGCGGTTTTATGTTTTATTATTACGGGGAAAATTTATTACAAGATGTGCGAAGTAATGCGATGAAATTTTTGCCAATTCTGGATAAATTTAATTCAGCATGATTGATTGTTTTTGGCTTACGTATATTTCAGGACTTCTTCAATGGTCGTATTGCCGAGGTAGATGTTGCGGAGACCATCCTCGCGCAGGGTCTGCATGCCCAACTCCACGGCTTTTTGTTTGATGACCACCGATGGCGCGCGGTCGATGATCAATTCGCGAATCGGATCGGTGATGTCGAGCAGTTCATAAAGTCCCTGACGACCGCGATAACCGGATTGACCACAGGCGTCGCAGCCGCGGCCGGTGTAGAAACTCTTGTCGCCGATTTCGTGCGATGACACTCCAAGCTGGCTGAGAATGGCTTCATTGGGCTCATACGGTGCCTTGCAGTCTTTGCAAATGGTGCGGACGAGACGTTGTGCAAGCACGCCTTCCAATGATGCGGCAACAAGAAACGGCTCGCATCCCATGTCGATCAAACGGGTGACGGCACCCGGCGCGTCATTGGTGTGGAGCGTCGATAGAACCAGGTGACCGGTCAGCGCCGCCTGGATCGCAATCTGCGCGGTGTCGATGTCGCGCATCTCACCGATCATGATGCGGTCGGGGTCCTGACGCAGGAATGCGCGCAGGATTCTCGGGAAATCGAGCCCGATGCCCTCGTGGATTGGAATCTGAATGATGCCGTCGATGTCATATTCCACCGGGTCTTCCGCGGTCAGCAGCTTGGAATCGATGGTATTGATGCGGCGCAGCGCGGCATAGAGCGTGGTGGTTTTTCCCGCACCCGTCGGTCCGGTGACAATGAAAATTCCGTTCGGCTTTTCAATCGTCTCGGTGATGTATTCGAAAATATGGGGCGGCAATCCGAGGTTCTCCAGCGAGAGGTTGACAGACGAGCGGTCGAGAACGCGGAGCACCACCGATTCGCCATACTGGGTGGGCAGCGACGAAACCCGCATGTCCACCTGCTTGTCGCCGAATTGTTTCACGATCCGGCCGTCCTGCGGAATGCGGCGCTCGGCGATGTTCATGTTCGACATCACCTTCACCCGGGAAATGATCGGCAGTGCCAGATGAACCGGGGGCGGTGCCATCTCATAGAGCGAACCATCGATGCGGTAGCGGATTTTGAACTCCTTTTCAAAGGGCTCGAAGTGAATGTCGGAGGCCTTTTCCTTGATTGCCTGGTAGAGCACCAGATCGACGTATCGAATGATGGGCGCCGAGTTCACCTCGGCTTCCAGATCGCCACCAAGCTGTCCCGAGGGGCCGCCGAATTCGAGCTGACTGAGGATGTCCTCCATCGCTTTGCCGTCGCCACCGTACGCCTCGCTGATGCGGTCTTCGACGACGTAATCGGGCGCCACCATGAGCTGGATTTCCCGGCCAAGGGCAAAGCGCAGGTCCTCGACTGTTTGCGGATTAAGCGGATCGACAAGACAAACAAAGAGCCCTTCGTTGGTCAGATTGACCGGCAGCGCGCCGTGAAGCCGCGCGAGACCGGCGGGGATCAATGCCAGCATTTCCTCCGGGGGGGACCAATTCGTTAGATCAACCATCTCGCAGGAAAGCTCCGAGGCAATCATCGGCCAGATGTCATTGCGATGATTGATGACCTGATAATCGGCGAGGATTTCACCGATTTCCTTGCCGCTGTGATCAATTTCGGCAAGGATGTCGGTTGCCAGGACACGATCAATCATGCCGCGGTTGATGAAGAGGTCGAGAACCTGTTGGTTGTCCATGATGTGAAATTTTTTTTGTTGGAAAAGAACGGGTGTGATGGAATCAATCGAAGTCCGCCATGGTGACATGAATCACCTCCTGGGCCGAGGTCAGGCCGGCGAGCACCTTGCGGATCCCGTCCTCGCGCATCGACCGCATGCCCATCTCGCGGGCGCGTTTGCGCAATTGTGAGGAGGAAAGCTCGGCGCTGATCAGGTGGCGCACCTCGTCATCGATCTCGAAAATTTCAAAAATCCCCATCCGGCCGCGGAAGCCTTTCTTGCGGCACTTCTCACATCCCACGGGGCCAAAGATGGTCGCGTCAGTCATGCGCGAGGCATCCAAACGCAGCGCGCGCAATTCCTTGTCCGACAGGTCGATCGGCGCCTTGCAAGCCGGGCAAAGTTTGCGGACAAGTCGTTGGGCGAGCACGGCGCGCACGGCGGAGGCAATGAGGAACCGTTTGATGCCGATATCCGCGAGACGGGCGACGGCGGACGGCGCATCGTTGGTGTGTAGGGTGGAAAAAACAAGGTGTCCGGTGAGCGAGGCATTGATGGCGATGTTCGCGGTCTCCGCATCGCGGATCTCACCGATCATGATGATGTTCGGCGCCTGGCGCAGCATCGCGCGGAGGGCGTTCGAGAATGTCATGCCGATGTCCGCCTTGACCATCACCTGGTTGATTCCCGCCATTTCATACTCGACGGGATCCTCAACGGTGATGATTTTCTTGTCAGGCCGGTTGATGACGTTGAGGCAACCATAGAGCGTGGTGGTTTTTCCCGAACCCGTGGGACCGGTGACGAGAATGATGCCGTCGGGCAGCGCGAGCAGGCGTTCAAAGGTCGATTGGTCGTCGGAAAAGAATCCCAGTTCGGGCAGCCCGAGCACCAGGCCCGATTTGTCGAGAATCCTCATGACGATCGACTCGCCATGATTGGAAGGTACCGAGGAAACCCGGAGGTCGACATCCTTCCCGGCAACCTTGATCTGAATCCGACCGTCCTGGGGCAGGCGTTTTTCAGCGATGCTCATGCTGGTGCTCATCACTTTCAGCCGGGCGATGATCGCGGGCAGAAGTTTTTTGGGATGATTGGCCACCTCGATCAGCTTGCCGTCGACGCGATAACGGATCCGCACGCTGGTCTCGAGCGGTTCGATGTGAATGTCGGACGCCCGGTGGTTGAAAGCCTCCACGAGCATGTTGATCACCAGCTTGATGATCGGGGCATCACCATCGGCGGCGGTCGTGTCCTCACTCTCCGCAGCATTGGCGATTTCGGTGGAACCATAGATGCTCTTCAGGATCTGCTGGATGGCATCGGGTGTGGACACCACGAAGCTCACATCGCGATCAAGAACATGGGGCAGGGCGTCCATGGTTTCAAAATCATACGGGTCGGCGATCGCCACGGTCAGCGTGTAACCGTCGTCGTACACCGGCACCGCCCGGTAGCGCCGCGCCACCTCGTCCGTGATGCTGTTGGCCACCTCCGGCGGGATCGAATTGTTCGCCAGGTCGTAGTAGGCAAGAGCGTTGCTGGATGCAAGCACCCCGGCAATTTCCTCCTCGCTGACGTGACCGGCTTTAAGAAGTTTTTCAATGACCGATTGTGTTCCGCTTGATTGGCGGGCGGCATTGACAACATGTTCGCTCACCAAGCCTGCCTCGGTCAGCAATGGGAGAATAAAGTCTTCGTTGGAAAACACGGCAATGGTTTTAGGATTGAATGATCATCTTGAAGAAAAAGCTTCTCCACCTTGGCGATGCGAGTTTGACCAGTTGGGGATCGTTGTCAACCGGTGAGAATGTTCTACATGTGTTTTTTACTGCGACAGGTGAATAGCGATCGCTTTCGCCCTCAGGAACCGGTTTTTACATGGCCTCCCGCGATCATTTCCATGAGATCGCGCGGGTGCAGGTTTCGATCAGGGCCTCATCGGACTGCCGCGGAACGCGCGCGCGTCTGACCAATTCGACGGCCACCGTGGCGGCATGAATCGCAATGGCGCGGGTGGAGAATTTCATCAACGCGGCGGCCGCATTGACCATCACCACAGCAGTCAGGCAGATCAGCGCCTGCTTGCCGACGATGATCGCGAAGACCGCGACAAGCAGTGAAAAGGGCGCGACGATCTGTGCGAAGGAATCCGCCCGCATGCGCATCGTGACAAGTTTTTCGTGACCTGTCCGCAACTGCTGATATGCGGCAAGAATCGCGATTTCCGCGAGTGACGCAGCCGACCGTTTGCCCTGCAGGATGCGCGGAATCCTCCCGGAGTAACCGACTTTTTCGGCGAAGTCTTCCGTGCTGATCCGGCAATCGTTGCCGCCAGCCGCCTCAAGGGTTTTCCGATAGAGATGATAACGCGCAAGCCAGAAGGCTATCACAGGCAGCAGCCCGAGGATGATGAGAATTTTCCACATAAAAAGGCATGCCAATCTAGAGGGAATCCTTCACAAAGCAAGCGCACTGATTGCCGCGCGACGACCGCTCGCAAAACAACCCTGCATCAGGTATCCTCCCGTAGGGGCCTCCCAGTCGATCATCTCACCGGCGACAAACACGTTCGGATGCCCGTTCAATGCCAGTCCCTCGTTGATCGATGTCCAGCATACGCCTCCAGCAGAGGAAATCGCCTCGGCCAGCGGGCGCGGACGCAGAACAGGCAGGCGCAGGTTTTTGACCAGAAAGGAAAGCGAATCCACATCATTGATCGCCAACACCCCGGCGCGCCAGACAAGCAGCGCGTGAGCCGCCGCAGACAGCCGCCAACGGGACTTGGCCTCAATGATCGCGTTTTTTTTCACCGACTCCATTTTCAGCCGCAGTGCCTCTGGAGAAAAATCCGGCTTGAGATCGAGGGAAATCTCAGGTTCGTCCATACCGCGCAAGGCGGGTCCCAGTTGATAGATGATTCCCCCTTCGATGCCGTAACGTGTCAGCATCAACTCCCCCGCCGCCTGTTGTCCCGCAGCGGAAGCCTTGATGTTCTTGAGCGGCTGTCCCTCGATTTTTCCCACCAAACTCTCCGGCCAGGCGACTTCCCATCCGCAGTTTGCCGCGACCAGCGGGCGAACCGCCACGCCAAGATTTTCCAACATGTGCCGCCATTCACCGTCCGACCCCGTAACCGGCCAGGACCCTCCGCCGAGCGCGAGAATCACGGCATCCGCTGAAAACACCTGCTCACCCTGGGCAGTGGCGAAGGTGAGTTCGACATCTTTTTTCGCGCTGACAGCCACAAGACGGCAATGCATTTTCAGAACAACACCGAGGTCGCGCAGTCGGGCCACCCAGCGGCGCAGCAGCGGCGCGGCTTTCATTTCCACGGGGTAAATGCGACCGCTCGATGCCTGGAATGTTTCAATTCCCAGCCCCGCCGCCCACTCGCGGATCATCTGGTTGTCGAAATCCGCCAGCAATGATTCCCACAAGGCCACCGGCATTTCCGGTCCGCTATAGCGTTGGAAAAATGGCCCGAGTGGTTCTGCGTGCGTCAGGTTCAGTCCACCGCGACCGGCGACAAGGAATTTCCTGCCGACCGACGCTTTGGCTTCGAACAGCGTCACCGCCGCACCGGCAGAAGCTGCCGTTTCCGCGGCAAACAATCCCGCCGGGCCGCCGCCGACCACCGCGATCCGTTTGCCCTCCGCCCTGTTCATTTAGACAGATTGCTGCGAGCCGGGAAGGATGTCAACCACCTGCCTTGCCTGTTGCCTGTCCGATGCGGATTTGCTAGCGTACCACCGTGAACGATGGACCGGAAGCCATTCTTGAATTCTCCATCATCGATGAGAGCCCGGATTATATCGTGATTTCAAAACCTGCGCCGCTGATCGTTCATCCCTCGAACGGCCGCGTCGAACCCACACTGCTCGGCGGACTGGAAGGCCTGCTGGCCTATGAAATCGCCAACGGCGGAAAGCCCGCGATCATCACCCGCCTCGACCGCGAAACAAGCGGACTGGTTCTCGTAGCCAAACACACCGCCGCGGCGCGCGAACTGGCGATGACCCTGCAATACCGCGAGGCGGAAAAGGAATACACGGCCATCGTCCATGGTTGGCCGGACTGGGACGAAACAGAAGTGAATCAACCGATCATCCGCCAGGGTCTCGTTCAATCCAGCGCAATCTGGCTCAAACGCATGGTTCATGAACGCGGCCGCCCGAGCCTGACCCGCTTCGAGGTGCGTCATTGCTGGGAAAACGCTCATGGCAGATTTGCTGAAATCATTTGTCTGCCGGTCACCGGCCGCACCCACCAGATCCGCGTGCATCTTTCCCACGTCGGTCACCCGCTGGTCGGCGATAAGATCTACGGCTCCGACGAATCGACCTTTCTGGATTTCATTGAACACGGCTGGACACCGCAAATGCGCGAGCGCATGCTGATGCCCCGGCAGGCACTTCACGCTGCTCGACTGAAGCTGCCCTGGAACGACGTAACAGTGGAATGGCAATGCCCGTTGGCACAAGACATGTGCGGATTCATGATTTCGGTCTAACGAATCTGCCCGCGCAGCCAGGAGATGAAAGGTTGCTGTTCGACTCCCAACGGCACCGCGTGCGACGGACGACGGCCGAGACAGGCGAGGCGTTCGGGTATTTCCACACAACCGGGTCCTAGTTCCGCTTCCATCACTTCGAGAAATTTCGCCGGATGTGCGGTCTCGAGGACAATTGTCGCATTGCCGGGATGTGCCGCCCGCCATTTTCGCGCGGCCAACCAGCCAACGGCACCATGGGGATCGATTTGATATTCATACAACGACTGCACTTCGCGAATTGCCGCACGGGTCCTGTCGTCGTCAAATGACATGCCATCGATGTCCCCGGCCATGCTTTTCCAATCGTTGCCAAACAAGGCCAGCATCCGCACGAAGTTGGATGGAGCCCCGACATCCATCGCATTCGAAATCGTCGCCAAACTCGGCCGCGGCTGATACAGGCCCGTGGAAAGATACCCGGGGACGACATCGTTGCGGTTGGTGGCGGCTACGAATTTTTTCACCATCAGCCCAAGCCGCTTGGCGAGCAATCCTGCGGTGAGATTGCCGAAGTTGCCCGACGGCACGACAAACACCGGCTCGACTCCCGGCGGGAGCATACGACTACTATGAAAGTAGTAAAAGCTTTGCGGCACCAGTCGTGCGAGATTGATCGAATTGGCGGATGTGAGGTTGAGGCGCTCGCTCAGATCCGCGTCCAGAAATGCCGATTTGACCAGCCGCTGGCAGTCGTCGAAGCTGCCATCGATCTCAAGGGCGGTGATGTTTTCCCCCAGTGCGGTGAGTTGTTTCTCCTGCAACGGCGAGACCTTGCCCTTGGGAAACAGAATGATCACGCCGGTGCCGGGGACTTTGTAAAACGCGGAAGCCACCGCGCCGCCGGTGTCGCCGGACGTGGCGACAAGTACGGTCAATTCGCGCGAATCGCCTCGGGTGAGATAGCCCATCAGACGCGCCATGAAGCGGGCACCGAAATCCTTGAATGCGAGGGTTGGCCCGTGAAAGAGTTCCAACACAAAATCGCCGGGCGCGAGTTGCACCAATGGAGCATCAAAGGTCAGCGAACCATCGACGATTTCACGCAGTTCTGCGGCGGGAACATCTTCGCCAAAAAACGCCGAGGCCACGCGGAAGCCGATTTCCGCAAAGGACAGATCACGCCACTCGCGCCAGAAATCATCCCCCAACGGATGAATGATGTCGGGCATGTACAAGCCGTTGTCCGCAGGCAGCGAGCGCAGGATCGCCTCCTTCAACGACACTCTCGATCCGGGATTGGCGGTGGAATGATAAAGCACGCAGTGTCACTTGTTGGTTTGTTCCGCCACCACATGAACCCCGCGCGGATTGATCTGCGAGACGTGGATTTGATTCGCCAGTGACACCTCCGTAAACACCCGCGAGATCGCGTCGCCGACATTGCGGGCGATCACTTCACCCTCACACAGCGCGAACACCGACGGACCGGCACCGGAAATGGAAAATCCGAGCGCACCCGCCGCCTGGGCCGCCCGCTTGGCCTTGTAAAATTCAGGAATCAATTTTTGACGACGTGGCTCGGCTATCACGTCGTGAATCGACCGCGATATCAATCCGTAGTCCTCTTGAATCAAACCGCAAAGCAGACCGCCGAGGTTGCCGATCTGTTGGGTCGCATTTTGCAGGGGAATTTCCTTCGGCAGGATTTCCCTCGCCACCTTGGTCAGGACTTCAATGTCGGGATGCACCACTGCGGCCCACAGGTTTTTCGGCACCGGAATTTGCGCGATGTCCAGTTCCTCGTTGGAGCGAATGAAAACAATTCCGCCGAGCAGACACGGAGCAACGTTGTCAGCGTGCCAGGCACCGTCGGCACTCGCTTCCCCAGCCATCGCAAAGGGCAGCAATTGTTTTTTTGTCAACGGCTCGCCGATCAGGCGGTTGACCGCATACACCCCGGCCACCGCTGAAGCAGCGGAAGAACCGAGCCCTGAACCAAAGGGCATCTTTTTGTGAATCTCCATCTCAATACCCCGATCCAGCATGCCAAGATGTCGCAGGAAATCCAAGGCGGCCACCCCCGCGGTGTTTTTCTCGGGATCCTTGGGCAGTTTGCCGTTGTCACCCGTGATTAGGGTAATGCGCAATCCGGGTTTTGCCGAATGCCTGACAACAATCTCATCGCCGGGAGAGTCAATCGCAAAGCCCAGCACATCATATCCACATGCCACGTTGGCCACTGTGGCTGGAGCGAAAACACGGGTTTCTACTATGGGTTCGTGAACCATCGGGTCGCGATGATACAGAAATCGACCTTCTTGACCAGCACCGTACGTGTAAAAAAGCGGAAAAAAACGGGACTTACACCCGCGCATCGAGCCACTTGCCCCTGAAATGAAGCCATGAAAAAATCAGCGCCTGCACTGTCAAGTCGATGGCAAATACCGTCCATACTCCGACCAGCGTGAGTGTGCCCATGGATTTCCAATAGCTCAATACGCCTATCCGGAAAAACAACATGATGGAAAACGCCCACACCATCACCAAGCGGGTCGCGCCAGCCCCGCGCATCGTCGTTTTCAAAAGTATGCAGGTCGCGAAAGCCGGCTGGGAAAACGCGCAAACGACCAACAAGGGTGTCGCCATGCGCAGGTGCTCCTGACTGTCACCTGCCAGTATGCTGACGAGCGATTCGCGGAAAACCACGAAACACAAACCCAGCATTGCCATCACGGCCACATTGATCTTCCAGCAAAATCGTACGACCTTCACCGCCATGGCTTTTGAACCAGCCCCCAAATATTGACCCGCCAGGGCAGCCGCCGCTGTGGCAATGGCAAAACCCGGCATGAAACTCATCGACTCCACACGGATGGCGATCATGTGCGCGCCAAGCGCTCCGTGAGCAGGCAGATGCGATATGGTCTGGATGCCATAATAATGAATCAACCACATCCCCGCCACCTCCATCGACTGCGGGATCCCTACACGAATGATCCTCGACATCGTTTCGCGATGAAAAGACAGCGTCTCGCGCGACCAGCGCAGGATGTTGTCATCAACGCCATTGCGCATCGCCAGAACCAGCGATACAGAAATCAAACCGGCGGCCCACCCGCATACCGTTCCGCAAGCAATGCCCGACGCCCCGTGTCCGCCGAAGGGTGCCGGACCAAAAACAAAAAGCGTGCTCAAACCCGCATTCGCGACGTTCACGACGATCATTGAAAGAAACGGCGTACGGGTATCGCCCGATCCGCGCAACGCCGCATTCAAGGCCATCATCGCGCCGCTGAACGGACCCGACCAGGCCAAAATTGACAAATACTGTTGCGCATAATCGGATGCCTGCGGGCTCATTTCCATCTTGCGGATCAGCAGTGCCGAGCCGAATTGCAGCAGCACAAGTGAGCCGAAACCTGCGGCAAGTCCCAGCCAGAGCCCCTGACACAAACCCCTTCGAGCGAGAACCGTATCCCTCGCACCGGAGGCGCGGGAGACCAGGGCCATCACACCCACCGCAACTGCTCCTTGCAGGATGTTGAAAAACCAGCCGACATATCCGCCCAACCCCATCGCATCCAGCACCGCAACCCGGGCTTCGCCAGTGGCCATGCGACTCGAAACAACAATGTCGGTCACCCCGACAAGAAAAGTCAGCGCGTTTTCCAACAAGGGCCAGATCGCGAGAAACAGCACCTGCCTGGCCAGACTCAAATCGCCCAGGCGCCCTGCCAGTATCGGACGATTTGTCACTGAGTTCGCGGGGGACATACAAACTTTCGCGGGCTGGCAAACTCAGTCCTGATTTATATTTTCTTTGCGACTTCCAAAGCGGGCGCAGCCGGTTGCACATTGGGGACTGCCGGGCCTACAGCCTGGGCAAAATGGGTTTTCGCCCGCAGCATGAGCGTTCCCAGGCACAGGTCGGCAAGGGGCAGCACGACATTGAAATTCTTGTGCATGTAGCGATGGTGCAGCAAATGATGGCCGTTCATGCGTTGAAACAGACGCGGCTTTTCCACACGCCGTGCTTTCGGCAGATGCATGCACCAATGCAGGTATTCATACGTCCCGTAATACAGCGCGAATGCCAGCAGCCCCCCAAGCGTGAAGATCCACACACCGATCAACCACGAAACAAGCGCATAGGGGATCATCGCAATCATGATCAGCACAGGCCCATTC
Source organism: Akkermansia muciniphila (assembly GCA_945860285.1). Classification (GTDB taxonomy): domain Bacteria; phylum Verrucomicrobiota; class Verrucomicrobiia; order Verrucomicrobiales; family Akkermansiaceae; genus UBA956. The sequence continues at coordinate 27,630 of CAMAQB010000052.1, forward strand.
CACCACGACATTGGAATGGTTTTTTTATCCTCGTCATTCTGCAAGTGATAGCTGTGATCAGCCTTGAATGTCTGGTGATGAACCAACGCATGAGCGCGAAAGGCATAGCGAAAACTGCCCAGCGGCCTGTGCATCACATACTTGTGAAGAACCCACTCAAAAAACGACGCGAAAACAATTCCAACAAGCAATCCCGCCGCACCCCAGATAATCGTTATTCCTATCATAAACATTCAGATCTACACACTCAGCAGCCCTCGGTTGCCGGGGTATGATTGTCCGGATTTTTCCGAACACAAGCAATGATTGCGTTCTATTCGGCGACAGCTGAAGGGAACTGCTTTCAGTACAAAAAAAGAGCCCAGCACCTTTTTTGAAGGGAAAATGTTGGAGCATTTTTCTCTCAAAAAAGGTGCTGGGCATATACCTGGCGACGACCTACTCTCACAA
>CAMAQB010000053.1 GCA_945860285.1 Akkermansia muciniphila
CGCTCTCGCCAGAGTCGGCAAGTGTGGCGATTGATGTGAAGTTGTTGCCCTACCGCAAGGTCACTCATGCCGTCGGCTTTGAGTAGAATAATGCGACATCGCAGCACGACTTGTTGCGGAGTGCCATGGGCTGCAACCCAGGTTCCAAGAAGTTTGCGGTGTTCGTCCGTAAGTGTAATTGCTGTATTTTTCCGTGCCATGCCCGATGATGCAGCACCCGACTGCTAATGTATATTTATTTTTGCGACACAACACTAGGTTCATCCAACGGCGGGTAACGTCCCAGTTTGAATTCGTGCTTTCATCCCGCCGTGGATGCGCTCTTACGTTCCAAAGCAACAAAGCCGGTCTTGGCGTGAGCGTACCGGCTTTGTTTGTGATTGAGGAACGCGTTGCTTACTTTGCAGCGGGTGCGTTTTTTTCCAGCCAGTCCTTGCGGGCGGTGAGGTTTTCCTTGAGGTCGGCCAAGCGGGCGCGGCTTGCGGCGAATTCGTCATACAAGCGGAACAGGTTCGAAACATCGCCGCGCAGATCCCTGCGTGCGTCGTCGAGCAAGTTCTCGATGTCCTTTGCTTCGTCAAGACCCGGCTGACGTGTGGCGACACCGCCGGGAGAAGTGGTTACGCTGACGAGTTGCGAATTGAGATGTTCCGTTTGCGCATCGATCTGGCCGAGTTCCTGGAGGTAGAGCTTGCGTGCGGATTCGGTCAGCGTGCGGTTGGTCAGCAGTTCTTTCATTGTGCGGCGGCGCTGGTCGAGCCGTTCGATGCCCTCCTTGAGTGCCTTGCTGGTTTCGTCGCGCTGTTTGTCCGCCTGCGCTGAGTCGCGTTTGTTCTGCCTGTAATCATCGCTGATCCGCGTGTTTTGATAATAGTAGCCGTTCCAGTAGGAGCCGCTTTCGGAGTCGTATTTGTCGAAATCCTTGTGACTGGGGAATGATTTGCCCAGCTCGACGATCTGATCGACGCGTTTGAAGATCCGTTCATCGAATTTTCCCAAGTCGCCCAGCGCGGTTTCGTCACCGGTGCGTATTTTTTCGCGCACTTCCCGGCGTTTGTTGGCGTAGAGGTCGATGCCCTTTCTCAGTGCATCGATGGCATCCTGTTTGATCTTCGAGACCTTGGTTTTGGAGTCCTTGGAATCGCTCATCGAGGCGAGCATTTTCACCAATTCATCCACGCGTTTTTCGATGCGGCCATCGAGCGAGACAATGTCCTGCCCGAGTTCCGTCAGGCGCTTTTCGCGTTGGCCGATATGGGCCTCCAGGGTGACGACTGATGCCTTGCGGGCTTCCAAGTCGATGGCGGGTGCGGCCGCGGGTGTTTGTGCGAAACTGCTTGCGGTCAGGGCTAGCGCCAGAGTGGCAGGGAACAATTTGATTTTCATACGGCAGAACCGTGGCAGGACGATGCAGGGTTGCCAAGCATAAAACCACGGCGTGCAGTGTGATCAAGGCAGGGAAGTTTCTCCGAAAGTTCCGGTGGGGGCAGCATACTTTGATGGCGATGATACTTCCTGACTCACCGGCTTTGTTTGCGAATGGGAACGCAGGGTGAAGGTAGTTTGCGTTGTGGCGTGAAGCAACCGCACACCACCGGAACGCTCGGAGAGCCTTTCCTGCCTTACGTTTGCGACTTTCCCTAACTTGATCGCTTTGGCATGTCATGCCTTGCGGTGCACCGCGATCAGCGCGGAGCGGGCCTCGCCACCCGGGGCTTCCGGCCAGCTTCCCAGGCCGATTTCGCCGGGGTGCTGCACGCTCACCCACAATTCATTGCCCGCCGGTGAGAGGGTGGGGGAGCACAATTCCGCGCCGAGCGGGGCGTTCATGAACCGTCGTGCTTTGCCGCGCCGGGGGCCTGACGTTTCCACCGCAGTTAGGAAGTTGTTGCCGAGTTCGCTCCATGCGGTTCCGGGTTTAGGCGGCGTTGTTTTGCCTTGGCTGTAGTCGGTGGTGACGAGCAGCTCGTGGCGTTCGGTGAATTGTAGATTGTCGGGACAGGACAGGTCGTTAGCTTTGCCCCCTGCGATCAGGATTTCACTCTGGAAAGCCAGTGCACCGGCGTCGTTCGCATCTTCCCGCAGCGCGAGGATGGCACCGGGGAAACCTCCGGCGACGGGATAGGAAGTCAGGCAGACGAAAACTTCTCCGGTCTGTGGGTGGACTTCCACGTCTTCGGGCCGGGCCATCGGTGTTGCTCCGGCATGACGAGCCGCCCAGCGGGTTTGCACGCAGATCTGCGCCGCGTCGAATCCTTTTTCCTGGAGACTCGGAGTTTGTTGCGGATCGAGCGGGATCCATCGCCCGTTTTTTGTATCGGCGGCGTGCAGGATTCCTTCGTAAAGCAACTCGCGGTTGTCTTTGCCCTTGGCCTCATCGTAGCGGCCCTTCGAGATGTACTTGAACAAATAACATCCCTCGCGGTCATCACCCAGATACGCGGCGAGCCGACCGTCGGACGTGGTGCGAAAGGCGACATTCTCGTGAGCAAAACGACCCAGCGCGGTGTGTTTGAATATTTCCCTGGTTGCGGGGTCGATCTCGACCATGTAGCCATAGTGGCGGGAATTCCGGTGCAGTTCTTCGGGTAGTTTGTGGACCGCGACATCGGCACCATCCGGATGATCCGGGTCGCCAAAGAAATCCTTGAAGTTTTCCTCACCGCTGAAAAACGTGCCCCATGGCGAAATTGCCCCACCGCAATTGGCGACGGAGCCGCGGACTTCGCGTGCACCGTCGAGCCACTTCGATCCCGCGGCCGGACCGGTGAGGTGGATGCGGGTATCGAGTCCATCGACGCGGAAATTTTCCGCCACAGGAAATTGGGGACGCCATACGCCTGAATCACCCTTGACAATCCGCAGGCATGATCCGCCGACGGCCCGCAGCAACTCCTCACCCTGCAACTGATGGGAGTTCTCGTGATTGACCCACAGCCAGCCGTGGGTTTCATTTTCGACAATCCACGCAAGGTAATCGTTGTGATCGCCGAATCGCGCGCCATCCGGCGAGATGAGGTCGCCGCGTTTGAGGAGGATTTGATGCTCGAATCCTTCCGGCAGGCCGATGCGATCCTCGAGACTTGGAAGCAGCGGTGTGAAAGCTCCGAAAAAGGACGGGATTGTATCGGCGGCGGACGCGTGCGACACCAACCAGTTCGGCAGCAGTCGATTGAGTGCGGCGACCACTGTGCCGCAGCCGGCGGACTGGAGGAATCGGCGTCGAGGGATGTTCATCGGCGATGTTGATCGCGCAGCGTCCCGGTTTTGTCAAGCGAGCGACAATGGCGCTTTCGTCAACCAACCATCGCCTGCTGCGGGACGAACGCGTTATTTACCCTTGGCTTTCAGATCGAAGTGTTTCATCGCAACACCACGCTGATAGGGTGCGTTGATCCAGATCGTCTGTTCGCCTTTGACCAAGCGAATATCCGACGGCGGCGTGGTCTGCCACAGTCCGGCTGTCCATGGCAATGCCATCCAGACCTGACCGTCGCGGACCGAGCCGACACTGAATTCCCAGATTGTTGGTCCGCCGGTATTGCCGCTGTTGTCGAGAGTGTGCAGTCGCACATGCTGTGCCGTCACCGGCGGGAAATCCTGCGCATAGTCGCTGCCGATCGTGGTGCCGGTGATGAGATTTTTCCATTCGGTGCCGTCCTGGTATTCGAGCACGAATTTCGAGATTTTGCCATAGGCGCGCTCATCGATCATCACCGTGCTGATTTTCGTCGGTTTGCCGAGGTCCAGTGCGAGAATGACATCATCGACACCCAAGCTGCAGGCCCACCGAGTGCTGGGATTGTTGTCGATCGCCATCTGTGGTCCGAGGTCCTTTACCTGATTGTTGTAAACATTCGTAGCTGTGGCGCTCACCGCTTTTGCCATCGCGCCGAAGGAGCGGACGGAAAAGGCTTGTCCGCTGTTGATCGTGGCGACTTTGGCAGTCATTTCGTAAATGCCGGTCTCGGGGACATTGATTTTGTATCCCACCCAGCATGAGGCCATGCCTTGCGGGAAGAGCAACTGCTTGCCACCCGTCGTGCTGTCGAGCACGCCAACACGCGGTTCGCCGCCCCAGACGGTGATGCCGCCGGTCTCGAAGAAACTTGAGCCTTCAACATGAATGACTCCGGGAACTGCTTTGTAAGGGGGCTCGGCGACCACCGGCGGTTTTGCCGCCGCGCCTTTTGTGGACACAACGGCACCGGAGTCGGCATCCATTTCCGCGACTTTTTCCGAGGCTTCGAGATCCCGTTTCGTCACGGCGAGTGCATCGGTGATGCTCTTGGCGACCGCGAGCACGGCGGCGCTGTGTTCCTTGCTGGGCATGACGGTCGACAACCAGCGCATGTGTTCCACCTGGCTGAACGCATTTGTCAACAGCCGCGCTTCGGTGCCCTGCACGAATTCCTCACCCGACATGCCTTCGAGCTTCGAAGCATTCCAGCCCCGGCCGTAGGCAACCTGCCAATGACCGTCGTTTGCCTTGTAAGCAACGCAGGCGTGTGCCGGTTGTCCGACACCGATCGCCGGAATGCCCCAGGCCTGGCAGATGAAAACAGACCACGACGACCGCGGTCCGCACTTGCCGCCGCCGTCGAGCACGGTTTTGTAGTCGACATGGGAAACCGGGGAATTCCTGCGCCATACGCAGGATGTGGTATCGACGACCTTCTCATTAATTTTGAATGTCGGATTCCAGGTGTTGACGATCTCCCGGCCCCAGGTCAGGTCCGCTTCGGAGGCGCCGGAATTGACGACAAACTGATAGTCCCAGACCGTCAGTTTGTCGAAGCTCGGAAACAGTTCCTTGTTGGCGTGGGCATTTTTGAAATACTTGTAGCGCACCACCGGATCGGATGGGGTCTTCTGCTGGCCCGAGCCCGGGGATCCGGTGCCGGGTGGACGCAGTGCGGTGGCCATGGCCAGGCGCAGGTAGACGCCATCCTTCGAGTCCGGATCGGCGATGCGGATTTTTTTCCAGATATCGAGCGTGTTCGTGGAAATGGACCAGCTATTGTCATCCCGGGCCGCGATGCGCACGGGTGTGGCGCCTTCCAACAAAAGTTCCATGACATTGCGGTTCTTCATGACCCATGACAAAAACTCCTTGTTGGCTGGGTCCGCTTTGGCAAAAGCCGAGAGTTGGCCCACGCCGACTTTGTTGATGAATTGGTACTGCGCGAGCACCGGGGCGACCGTCGCATTCTGGAGCAGGGCGGTCAGTGCCGGATGGGTGATCTTGGCCGCATCGGCAGGTGCTTTTTTGACCAGCCAGTCGCGCAAATTGCTGTTGTAGGGTGCGAATTCGCCGCTGTTGAGCGCGGCGTCGAGGTCCTTGACGTTGGGTTCCCATGCTTGCAGCGACCCGATAAACGGGATCAGACAGACACCTGCGATGATTGACTTGATGGTTTGATGACTTGTGGTTTTCATGGCAAGAAATTGAGTGGAAAATACGCTCGAAACAAGGGTGATTTTTCAATCATTTTGAGAATCCAGTTCCCATCGCAACACGGTGAATCTCGACATCGTATTGTCCTCTGCGGGTTCGTATTGCGAAGCTCCGTTATTCCGAAACCGGCAGCAGTCGCAGTTTTTCACCCACGGTTGTTTCAAAAGTGAACCGCTCACCCGACAGCGTTTGCTTTTTGTCGTCGGCGCGGGAGAGGATCACCCGGCTGCCGGGCCATGGATTCACCATCGTGCAAGGGCGGCCCTTTTCGCTGAAAATTTCCACATTGCGCACCACGCCGTTCTTGAGTTCGGCGCAAATCAGGAACGCACCCCACGCGCGGAGTTGCGCGAAACGCGCGTCCATTTCCTTGGGCCAGACGGGAAACAGCCTCACTACCCCTTTGTGACTCATGCAGAGCATTTCGTTGATGGTATTGGGAACGATGCTGCAATTTTCACAGCCATGCGGATTGCTTTTGATGAAACCATTGGTCGCGGCCTTGGTGGCGATCATTTCCCGCAGCTTGGCAAGGATCACTTTGGGGTCATAGCCGACCCGAACGGCGGCGGGATACAAACTGTTCATGCCATTGCCATCGAACCAGCCGTTTCTCACATCGATGGTGTTGCGCGACACTTGCAGTTCCTCGGCGGAGCTGTCGAGACTGATTGCTCCGGCCGGATAGATGTGCTGGATGGCAAGGGTGTTGCTGCGCCACCAGGCGGTGCCTTTTTCGGTGTAACGAAACACCTTCACTTTCGGTTTTTCAACGCTGCGGTCCTCCGTCGGCAGTCGTGGCAGGGCCAGTTCCTGATAGGTCCAGCCGCTGAGATGGTCGAGAATATGGCGCCATTTTTCATGCCGGTTCGCATCGACGCCCAACTCCCTGCCCATGTCGATGGCCAGCTCCAGAGCATTGCGCACCAAGGCAAGAGAGACCATCGAATTGAAATCATTGCCATTGTTGGAACGTTCATGAATCGAGTCCCGGTAGATCACATACCTGCCATCTTCAAATTTCAGATAGTCCTCCCAGAAGTCCGCGATGTCGCGCACCAACGGATAGAGTTTTCGGGCATAGTTCTTGTCGTAGGTGGCATGCCAACGCATCGCGACATTGACAAGACAATAGGCGCCATTGCTGCGCTGATGATAGAACAGCCCTTCTTTTTCAAAATGCGGCGGGCGCGCATAACCATCGTCCGGATAATTGCGGGTGACTTCAATTCCTTTCGGCCCAATGCCTACCGGGAAATAGGCGCCACGGATGTTCTGTGCATTCTTCGCATACCATTGCGCGCGCGGCAGGAAATCAAGGATCGGCGCATGATAGGGATCCGCCTGCTCGATGTGATTGGACGAATACAGCGCATAGAACGGAGCCATGTGGTTGTAGTTCAGGTGATAGTCACCCTCCCAACCGGGGATGTCGGTCGTGTTCCAGGTGCCGAAAAGAGGAGGTGGGAAATCGGGATCGCGACTCGCGCACGCCATCACATAGTTCGACAAATAGTAGCGTTGTTCGAGGATCGGGTCGCCGATTTCCACATACGACTTCGCCCAGAAATCCCGCCACCACGCGGCGTGCCGGTTCTTCAATTCGGCCAGGGATGTCGCATTCATGCCACCCGTCCGCTTGCGCACATGCTCCAGCGGCGTGGCCGACTTGAACTTGCTTTGCATGGCTGCAACAACCGTCACCGGATGCCCCGCTTTGAGCGTGAATTGCCGGGCCTCCACCCCAATCAATTTCATGGCGCAGGCAACTTCCGTCGGAATCTCGACGTTGCGCGCAAACTTCCGCGTTGCCCACATCGTGCCGTTCTCCTCTCCTTTGGTCACATCGGAGTTGTCACCTTCCTGCACCCACAGGCTGATGTCCACAGCAACGTCTTTGCCGGTGGATGAAAGCTCCACAACTAACATGTTCTCACTCGCCGTCACCCATGATCGCACTTCCACATCAGCCCATTTCGACACCGTCACCGCATCATGGAAATGTTGTTCGGTGTTCGAACCTCCCTGCAATCCGGGGAACTTCACATCGATCCCTCCGAACACCCGCGGGCCACTTGGTCCGGTTTTGAAGTCGTGCGCCAGTTTCCAGAAATCATTCTTGCACAGCCAGAACCGCGGACCATTGGCGGTTTGACGGACTTTTTTGTCCTCCCCCTTGGTGGTGATTTCAGACAGACAGACTCCCATGTCGCCATTGCCCAGCAGCGGGCCATCGACGCTCGTTTTGATCGGCGTGGACATCGAGAGTCCGCGGAATACGGCCATGTGGGGCGAAACCACCCGTTTGGAACCGTCCACCAGCGATTCCCCATCGGCGAATGCGAATGGGGCGGTTGCGAGAAACAACGCGAGAAGGAACCGGACGTCCGACATCATTGTTGTTTCTCCGGCTTGTTTTTTTTCTGCGGCGCGTCGCCGGCTTCAAGAAATTTCCTGGCAGCCGCCGTTTTCCTTTCCTTCGCCTGCGCTTGGGCGCTTTCCTTCGTGGGCACCTCCGGGTTCGTGGTTTCGGGGCCTTTGCGTTCGATCGGTGAATCATTCCAGGCCGGCCAGTCATCGGTGCGGAAAGGAGGTGTCGGTCCAGCCCGGTTGCCGAAGTTGCCCACCGGGTGAACACCCCATGCGTAGCGCACCGCTTCCGGTTCCGGCACGAATTCGCTGGTGACGGCGAAGGTGTCGCCCTTTTCGTTTTCCAGTTTCGCAGGATAAAAATGGCGGTCTTTACCGGCAATCACAAAACCCTTGGGTGCGACCCGCATGCCGTACGGTGAACTCGGGTGACTGTTTTTGGTAAATGTTAGTAGAATGCGGTTTTCCTCTTTTTTCCACGATTCCATGATCGGCAGGTCATAGACGATGTCCTTGACTTCATATACCGTGGCGAGCGCCCAGCGCGCCGCGCGCTCGCCGATGGGGCGTTTGAAGGGCGAGTGCATTTGCACGTGTCCGAGATCAAAAGTGGGGACAATGCCTGTGTTCTTGAACTGAAGATGGGCCTTGAGCTGGGCCTCGCGGACACCCGAAGCGCGGTGAAGCATGTTCATCTCCGGCTCGTTTTCATCATCCGGTTCGCCGAAGGAACACAATTGGATGATGCAAAACGGCATGTCGGGATTTTGAAACGCCTTGCGCCAGTCAGGGATCAGCGCCGGATACGTTTTCGCATAGAGATTCGGTCGTGCCTGGTCCGCCACGCAGTTGTTTTCCCCCTGATAGAACAGCACTCCTTTGATGGCGAATTTCTGAATCGGTGCGACGAGACCATTGAAACATCCGCCGGGAAAACTTTGTCGATAGACATAGGTCTTCGGCACCTCGGGTTTTTCCGGGGCCGGTTTGCCATCGGCTTCGACTTTCGCGGCGTGTTGTTTCCAGCCAGCCATTTTGCGGGCCAACTCCGCGTCATAGTCGTAGGCCGCCGCCTCGGCTTCGAAACGCTTGATGAGTGGAACCGCTTCCGGGATCTGTTCCAACGATGCCCGGGAAACCCAGGTTTCCACCACGCTGCCGCCCCATGAGTTGTCGATCAAGCCGATCGGAACTCCGGTGATCGCATTGACGATTTTTGCAAAATGATATCCGACAGCCGGGAATGCCTTCGCCGTTTCCGGTGTGCTGACACGCCAGACGCCCTTGAGTTCGACATAAAACGGATTGCGTTCCTCGATTGGAAAATTGTCGAGCGGTGTCGGACTGGAGCGCAGTGGCAGGGTCAGACAGCGGATTGCCGGAATGTTGGACAGCGGCATGTCCAGGTCGGAATTGACGATTCCGCCCGCGTCCGACTCCATGTTGCTCTGTCCGCTGCACAGCCAGACATCGCCGATCAGAATGTTCTTGAACGTCAACGAGTCAGTGCCGCTTTTCACTGTCAGTGCCTGCGGCTTGGCATTTGCGGGCATTGCATCCAGGGCCAGAAGCCACTTTCCGCTATCGTCCGCTGTTGTTTTTTTGCTTTGACCGCTGAACTCGACCGCGACCTGAGCGCCCTTGTCGGACCATCCCCAAACCTGCACCGGTTTGTCGCGCTGCACCACCATGTCATCGCCAAACACACGGGGCAGTTCCAATTTCGCCTCGGCTGTTGAGAGAACGACGGCGAGTGCGGCCAGATACGGTGCGAAGGGAAGTTTCAACTTGTTGCGTGCGATGGTCATGTTGGTGGTTTTGTTAGTTGGGAAGTTGTCCGGTAACGCGTTCGAGTTTGTCCGAACGGGAGATTTCCCGGTCATTGGCAAAAACGCGCAGTCCTTTTCCTCGTTTGTATTTGTCGCCGGTTTTGTCCCACAGGATGGTGAGGGTTTTGCCGTGATAGGAAATGTGGTCGAGACAGAACCAGTCCCATTTGTCGTCAGGCACCAATGGTTGGACCTCTATGATATTGTCGGCCCGTGGTTGGAGACCGACCAGACCGGTGATGATGAGGTCGGAATAGCTGGAATGATTGTAGTCCTTGCCCCGCTCCCGCAGGACTTGATCCAGCTTGCCCGCCTTGGTCATTTTTTCATTGTGTTCCTCACAACGCTTGCGGGCGATCCATTCGCCGGTGAAGGGATCGAGGTTTTCGTCGATCCATGAGACGGCATTTCCCCCGGCTGTTTTGCGCTGATGCGAGCGTGTATAGATTTCGAGAATCTTGAAATAGTCGTCCTTGCTGACGGCATCCTGTTTGTAGTTGTGCAGGACATTTGCCATGGCGGTGAGAGTCTGCGCGGTGGCGAATGGCCAACTCGGTCCGTTCCATTGGCAGCCGTGCCCTTCGTAGGAAACCATGAATCCCGGATGACGTTGTTCGGCAGTCGTGGGACCGAATGGCGCGAGAAAGCCTTTGGGGTCCATCAATTGTTTCCATGCGACTTCGTATCCTTTGTCAGGTTGTGGAAGATTGAAATACCACGGAGTGTAGCCATGCAACTCGCGGACATCCACCCATCCGGCCACGGTGTCGGCATCGGCACCGTCGTTGAGCGCTTGCATGCTGTTGTTGCGCCCCATTTTGATGTCGTATGATTTGGTGATCTTCGCCACGGCGGCGATATTTTTCCCGCCTGCAATGGCCCGCCACTCGATGATCCCGGCGGATTTTCCCTTGGCGGACTGCACTTCGAGTCGGATGGAATCAGTTTCCACAGGGTCAAAGGCCACCTTGTTGTAGACATCAAGCGCCACGGAGTATTCGCCGTGATTTTGCACCGGTATCCATTCTTCGCCTTTGGGGACGAGGATCCGCCACGACTCGGGTTTCACCAAGGCCTGCCCGCCCTCCACCCAATAGACTTCCACGCTGTCGATTTTTTGCATTTTCGGAAAACGATACTGCACCCATTCTCGCGTCCCCCGGTGCTCGCTGTCCATCCAATGCAACCGGGGCACGGAGCCGTCCTGGGAGTTTTTCGGCGTGACCATTTCCGCGGGACTGCGCTGCAGGGTTTTGAAAAACTTCGCGTCGCCATCCCACAGCTTGGATTGCACGAGCTGTCGCAATGTCTCCGCCTTTTGTTGATAGACTGCCGCCAGCTCCCCGCGACCGGCCAGTTCCGCGATCCTGTCGATGGCCACGGCATCGCCGAACATGTAGCTGTTGATGGTCGCACGCTTGCCGCTTTTGCCGATGGATACCTCCATGCCATCGCGGTCATCGATCTGCCAAAAGAGTCCGTCGGCTGTCAGCCGGCTTTCCTCCCAAGCTTCGTGGTTTTTGACCAAGTCATCCAGCAGGCCCGTCACCAGCGTTTTGTTTCCTGTTGTTAGATAGTAGGAATAAATGGCATCCGCCGCCCAAAAGCTGTACAGACGAGGGTTTCCACCCTTTTGAAACCAGAAGGTGGCATACTGATCGAGAAACGTTTGGTCAGCCAGCCATCGTCCCTCGTGGAAGTGATGTCCTGCCGGGCAGGAAATGGTATTCTGCTTGCCCGACCAGGGAACCTGGGGGAGAAACTCCGTAACCACCCATCCGTCCGGACTTTGACGGAGATGCTTGCGGTAGGTCCACCAGCGGAAATAGTAGGTGCGCTCCATTTCCTCATCCGGGCATTCAAAAAGCGGAATGTTGGCAGCGAGAAAGTCCCATGCTTTGGCATTGGGTATGGCATTTTTGTAGAGTTCGTTGTCCTCCGCATTGAATTTCTCCACATGGTGTTTGAACGCATCCGCTTTCAACACCGGCTCAGCGAACGCGGAGTGAGCAACGGCCAGCATCGCGCATGCGGCGAGCACTGTGCCGAGCTGATTCTGTTGTGGGATAGAGTGGCGCATGCCCGATGGGTTCATGAGTGTGTCGGAGATCGATGGTCAGGATCCCGCCTTCTTCTTCGCAGCGGGCCGGGTGCCGTTTTTCTTGCCCTGTTTGGAATCATCATTCCAGGGGGCAGCCTGGTGATCATCGAGCACCCGTTGAAGTCTTTTCAACGCCGATTGTGCATCGGCATCGGTGGTGTCTTTTGTGACTGGAATTTCCTCGAATGGCGCATTCTTCAAATCAAAAAATCCGCCATCGTTGGCCAGTTTCCATCGGGCGTCGCGTACAAACGATTTTCCCATCAGTTCGACATAAACCCATTCGCGCGGAGTTCCTTTCCGACCTTTGATTTGCGGCGCGATGCTTTGTCCGTCGAGCTTCAATCCCTCAGGCAGTTTCGCGCCACCGAGCTCTGCGAACGTCGCCAGGAAGTCCGAGAAGTCGGTGAGATCATGATTCACCGCACCCGCCGGGGTGGTGCCGGGCCAGTTGGCGAACATGGGCACCCGGCTGCCACCCTCCTGCATGGTGGCTTTGTGGCCGGAGATTGTTTTTCCCTTTACCGGAGTATAAGCTGGTGAACGGATGCTGCCGTTGTCAGCCGCGAAGACGATCAGGGTTTTTTCGCGCAGTTTAAGGCGGTCGAGTTCCGCAACCAGCTTGCCGACAAGTTTGTCCATGTAGGCGACGTTGTCCGCATAGAGATGATCGTCGTTTGCTCCTTCCTTGCTGTCGGGCGTTCGCTGAATGGGAATGTGAACGTGAATCATCGGATAATACACAAAGAATGGTTGGTCCTTGTGCCGACCGATGAAATCAACAAGGAACTCGTGCACGAGGTCGGGCATGTATTTGTCCCCTGGCAGGGTTTCGTCCTTGCCATTGCGCGAGTATTTTCCTTTCCAGTATTGACCGTTGCCCGCGCCGAGCGATTCATCGAATCCCCATTTGCTCGGTTCCTCCGGCATCTGCCCCCATTTACCCGCCGCCGCGGTGACGTAACCGGCGGTCTTGAGCACGGTGGGGATCATGATTTCCTTTTGAGCCGGATGATAGGCGCCGGCGTTGGCTTTGCCAAAACTGTTGTTGCTCGCCAGCCCGGTGCGGAAGGGATAACGGCCCGTGAGCAAGGTGAAGCGCGATGGTCCGCACATCGGCATCGAATAGCCGTGATCGAAATGGGTCCCACCTTTGGCAAGAGCGTCGATGTGGGGGGTCTTGAATTTGTCCGCGCCGGTGAAACTTGTTTCTCCCAGTCCGACATCATCGGCCAGGATGAAAATGATGTTCGGTTGTGATGGTGGTGCTTTCGATTCTTCGGCGCCGGAGGATGCGGTAAGGGAAATGACGAGCAGCAGGGATGAGATGGTCCGATTCATGAAAGTCGTGGAAGGGTGCGTCATCAGGGTCGGGTGAAGCGGACAATGGTCAGCGAATGGGGAGGCAGGGGCGCGGTGCCGTTGGTGAACGTGATTTTCGTCTGCTCCGGCGCGACGCGTCCGGGATGTTCGAGATCGTTGAATGCTTCCGGAGAGTCGCCGGCCAGCACCGTGGCTGCGAAGGTACCGTCAAGCAAGTGCTCTCCCAGTTTGACCGTGCAATCGGCGGTCTGGTCGGGATGGCGGTTGACCAAGGCGATCGACCATTTTTTTCCACTCTTGTCCACCGTGACCACGGCATCGATCACAGCGATCGGATTCTTGCCGCCGCCAAACCGGTTTGCCTCGACCGCGCACTTGCCCACGCGCGACTCCAGCAGGTTGGCATACATGGCCATCGTGTGGAAGGTGGTTCGTTTGACAACTCCCTTCGGGTGCACGAACAGCGGACCGCGGGTATTCACGATCGGTGCGATGTTGGTCATGCCGACGTCATCGCAGTGGCGCAGGCAGGAGTTGAAAAACGAGGCGGAGAAAAGCGCATCGGCCATGGAATATTGTTCGGGGATTTTGTTGATATCGCGCTTGGCGATGAACGCAGCCGCCTCCGCGTCGCCCGGTTCGAGAACTTTCTTGCGCGGGAACCCCGGATGATGCCAGCCGCGCAGATTCCATTCGTCGAATGCGATGCGCACCCGCCCGCGACAGCCTGCTTTGTCGAGAATACCGAGCATGGTTTGGATGGTTTTCTCAGGCCCTTCGGAGCGCATGATGCAGTCCTTGTAGGGCGGCATCATGTTCTTGCTTTGATAGCCAAACCAATACTCGTGCAGGGCCACATAATCGAGGTGTTTTCCCGCCGCTGCGAGCAGGGGCAGGCTCCATTCCTCCTTCTTGGTGGCGGCGGCCACGAGTTTGATTTCGGGATCGGCTTCATGCATCAGCTTGGCGCACTGATCGACCAGTGGACCCCATTCGTCCGCGTCCTTGCGGCCGATTTCCCATGGTCCGTAGTTTTCATTGCCGATGCTCCAGTATTTGACCTTGAACGGTTGCTCGTGGCCGTTGGCGATGCGTTGTTGGGCGTATTCTCCTTCAGTGGCGTTGCAGTATTCGACCCACTGTTTCATCTCTTCGGGTGTGCCGTTGCCGGCGTTGCTGCAAATGTAGGGCTCGCAACCGACCAGGCGGCACCATTCGACAAACTCGTCGGTGCCGAACGTATTGGGGTCGGTGGCCCCCCAAACCGGATCCGGCACCGGCTTGCGCACTTTGCCGACCCCGTCCTTCCAGTGATAGCCGCTGACAAAACATCCGCCGGGCCAGCGCACCACCGAAAGTTTCAGCTCCTTCATGGCGGCGATCACATCCTTGCGAAAGCCGCGTGCGTCGGCGAGGGGAGATCCCGGTTCATACAAACCGCCGTAGATCTGGTCCTGGAAATGTTCGATGAACCCTCCGAAAAGCAAGGGGCTCACGGCTTTCGATGGCGCCGACGTGTCGATGTCCAGGGTGGCGTGGGGCTTTTCCGCAGGCTCCGCAGAGGCCGCCGTTGCGATCCCCGCATGGATCCCCAGTAGAGTCGGAATAACAATGGCCAGCAGCCACGGCATGGCGGAGGTTGTTTGCATCACCTTACTTGACGGTTGGTTTTTTCGGTAAATCGAGCGAGCGCAGCGGTCGAGTGTCCTCGGGCGCGGCCTCGAGCTTCTTGATCATCGCGGCTACGCGTTCGGCGTGTTTGGCCATGGACTTTTCCTTGTGGGCGCGGATTTGTTTTTCCAATTCGCGCAACTGCGGCAAGACCTCTTTCGCGGCAGCCCCGTAACTTTCCAGTGTATCGAGCGCTGCGGGAATGCGCGCGTGCTTGCCCCACTTGTCGATGTCCATCACTTCGATGCACAGCGGCATGCCCTCCTTGATCCGGTACTGCGCGAAAAGATCGAGACCGCGCAGGCGCACGCCGCTGGCGAACATCTCGCCGCTGGGCGATTGGAATTTGATCGATTGATAGATGGCGGGCAACAGCGGTTTGATTTCTTCGTAGCTCAACTGCTTGTAAATCGAGGTGACCGTGCCGCGGGCGCGACCGTCGTCATTCTTGAGCAGCCGTTCGGCGGCGGCATAGAGTTTAGGACGTTCCACTTCGCTGATCGACTTGGCGAAGAGTCCGGGTTGTCCCATCGCACCGCCGGGATAGAACAGCGCATAACCGATATAGCGCTGCATGAATTCGCGCGGATCCGCGGGATCGGAGGCCACGGCCAGTTCGAGCAACTTGTCGGCGGATTTGCGGGCAGGATTGCCAATGGCCGAAAGTGCATAGGTAGCCTGGATGCGCATCCATACATCGGTCGATCTCAGTGCCTCGGTGAGCGCCGGAACCGCTGCAGCGGCTTTCATCGCACCGAGGGCGACGCAGGCACCGTAGCGCGTGTTGGCATTTTTCGCGGAGAGCATTTCGATCACGGTTTGTGCCGTCGTGTCGTCCGATTTTTTCGCCAGGGCTTCGCTGGCCCTGCTGCGCACGGCCGGGGACCAACTGGAAAGGTCCTTCACGAGCGCCTCTTTTGACTTGGCGTGATAGGGAGCCATGCCCTTGTCGGGCACTAAAAACCCACGACCTGCTTCGATCGTTTCCGCGAGTGCGTTACCGGTCAAATCCGACTGCTTGTGTCTTCCCTTGCCGGTGATGTGGATTTTCTCCAAGGGCAACAGGTAGGCCAGCAAATAGGCTCCGGTGCAGTCCCAATTGCCGTATTTGTCATCGTTGGCAACGCCCTGGTAACCAAAACTGCCGTCCCAACGTCGGGCCAGATCGTAGTACCAGCGGATTTCATTGAGGAATGCCGAGGTTGCGGCGGGACCGGCGCGTCCGGCACCGAGTGCGCCCCAGAGATAGCTGAAGTAGTTGCCGGTGTGGCCCATCTCCCGCTCGCCGTAGGATGCCACGACCATGCGCGAAAAGAAGGCCGCGCCATCGACATGGTCCTGCGCGTCGAACATGATCGCGGCGATGCCGTTTTTGCCATTGCCCGCATGGTTCTCTCCCGGATTGTGATCGCCGTAGGGAATGGTTCCCTTGTTGATGTAAAAATCGAAAAACCTTGTGCCGCGGGCGATCGACTTGTTGACTTCCTCGTCCACGACGCCGCACTTGACCGCCAGGATCATCGACAACTGGCAGATCAGCCCGGCCTGGTTCAGCGCGCCGTAGCCGCCGAGCGCGCCGTGGTATTGTCCATGGTTGTCTTCGGGCCATGACATGCCGTGTCCCCAGGTTCCGACGGCGCTCTGACCGCGGGCGATGGCATTGGAAAAGGCGCGGATCGCGGGCAGAACATCCTTGTCGCCGGTGGCGAGAAAATACTCGGTGAGAAACAAATTGTGATATCCCCAGTGCCAGGCCACCATGCCGCGATCACTTACGTCGATTTTGAAATCTTTGGGTCCGACTTTGTGGGCCAGCTCAGCGACTTCCGGCAGATAGGATTTGTCGCCCGATGCCAGCAATGCCAGGGCGTTCACTTCATCGGGAATGCTGGTGCCGATGTTTTTGGCGACATGAGCCAGCCCGAGTTCGATGATCTTTGCCGATTTCCCACATCCGCCGTACGGCCATTGTTCGCCGTAGCTGCCCATGACCTTCAGTGGCAGTGTGACCGACATTTCCACGCCCTTGCGCCACAGCAGCAAGGGGAGTTTGCCAGCGGCGGCCTTTGTTTCCGCGGCGGTGATCGCATTGCCGAATGCCACGCGGGCATCGGAAGAAAATTTCTTGTCGGTTCCGAGAATCACGTCATCGACCTGTACAAGCCCATCGGCGGGGGAGCCTTTGTCGACCTTGGTGACGAGAATCTGCCGGGCCTCGGTGGTGACCATCGACCACTGCCACATCAGCCCGCGAAGACCCGTGGGGCCGAGGTTCCAGTCGTGGTCGTTCTTGTCGGTGAACTTTCCGCCCTTGGTGAGATCGGGAACGGCAGGGGAATCCTTGGCGGCAAACACTGTTCCCATGAGGAACAGTGGAATCATCATGACGGTCAGGAGTTTCATGTGTGGTTTTGTTATCATGGCAGAATTCATGGATCGCGCGCTACTTGGTTAGGTGTTTTTTCAAAGATTCCGGGAATGGGTTTGCGCATCATCCAGCTTTCCCTTGGCACCTCGTTTTCTCCGCCAGGTAGCATCGGTAGATAATGCCTCTGACAAAAAAGAAGAGTGCGGAATCACCGTAAACTGTCAAGCTCAATCTGCCCCGGGGCTGGGCTCGGTGATCAAGCCAGGGAGATTCTCAAAGTCAGGGATCGCTGACTCTGGCGATCCGGTGGGGGCAGGATGGTTGACGGGTCATCATCCTTCCCGACTGACCGGCGTTGTTGGCGCACGAGAGCGCGGGGTGAAGGTTGGATGCGACAGGGTGATCCGCGTCCGTCCCCCACAGGAACGCTCGGAGATCGTTACTGCCTTTTGATTGCGACATTTCTTGTCATTCCTTTCCCTGGCTTGATCGCCGTTCAACACCCTGGATTCACCGGGGGGCGGCGCTTGCCACCTCACGCCTTCTTCTTCCGCGCGGCCTTTTTCGCTGCTTTTTTGGCTGCGGGGGCGGGCGAGCTGACCACGTCTGGTTCTGTGGCGGCTTTCGCGGCGCGAGGTTCGCGGGGAGGGAAGTCGAAGGAAATTTTGTGCGTTTTCGGATCCAACAACAGGAAGGCATCGAACTTGCGCTTGGTTTTGTTTGAAACAAATCCTTTCAGCAAATTGGTTTTTCCTTCGCTGAGCAGTTTGAGGATTTCCTCGGCGGGAAGTTCCCGTTGCAGGATCGAGCGACCGATGCGCAATCCGTCCTTGTCCTTCGGCGTGACGATGGCGGGAACGTAGAAGGCTTTTTCCGTTTGATAAACTTTGGCGGGCGTGCCGTCGCCCAGGGTCGCGGTGCCGACCAGCATGTCCTCCGTGAGTTCGACCCTGCTGTCGCTGTCCTCATTGTCGAACTGGAAGGCTATCTTGAATTTGTCATCCAGTTTCAAA
Source organism: Akkermansia muciniphila (assembly GCA_945860285.1). Lineage (GTDB taxonomy): Bacteria > Verrucomicrobiota > Verrucomicrobiia > Verrucomicrobiales > Akkermansiaceae > UBA956. The sequence continues at coordinate 18,134 of CAMAQB010000053.1, forward strand.
GCGGCCTCGAAGGGCTTGTTGAATCGGGATTTGAAGCCGCTCAGTGGGCCGACGATGCCTTTCGTGAGCAGCTCGCGGGCTTCGTCCATCGAGATTTCCCGCGAGGCGATGTGCTTTTTGAATGAGAATTTGCAGTCCGGGGCGCGGCACTCGAAGGTTGCGTCGGTTTGCTTCAGTTCGGTTGCTCCACAACGAGGGCAGGGGGCCGCGAGGTCGGGAAAAGACCGGCCTTTCGAGGTTTCCGCATGACTGCGGGCCTTCTGCACGATCTCGCGGGTGTAGGCCTCGATTTCCTTCATGAATGCATCGCGGCGGAGCTGGCCCTGCTCCATCTGGCGCAGTTTGTATTCCCAGTCGCCGGTGAGAGCTGGTGAACTTAGCCCATCGATGGCCATTTCCCTGACCAATCGGATCAAAGTCATGCCATTCTGGGTGACGTGCAGGTCGCGTCCGTCGCGGGCGAGATATTTTTGCGCAAGCAGACCCTCAATGATCGCCGCACGTGTCGCCGGGGTGCCGAGTCCGCGCTCGGACATCGCTTCCGCCAGCGCCTCGTCGTCGAGCAGCTTGCCCGCACCTTCCATCGCCGACAACAGAGTGGCTTCGTTGAATCGCGCCGGCGGCTTGGTGGTTTCGGCTTTGACTTCAATTTCCAGCGCTTTGGCTTTTTCGTTCTCTACAATACCGACCAGTTCGTCTTTATTTGCGGCAACTCCGGCGCGGCGGCCATAGACTTCCATCCAGCCCGGTTTGACGAGGATTTTGCCATCGCTTTTGAAGGAGTCGATCAGCTCAAGCGTGTGGGCGATGCGGGTGATGCGGCGGGTCAGTTCGAATTCGGCGGAAGGATAAAAAACAGCGATGAAGCGCTTGGCGACGAGGTCGAACACTTTCGCTTCAAGCTCACTGAGCTTGCTGAAGGTGCCGGTCGGAATGATGGCGAAGTGATCGCTGACCTTTTTGTCGTCGAACACCCGTTTCGTTTTTGTCAGTTGAGGACCGTTGGCTGAGCTGCCGCTGAGAACCGCGCTGGCGAAGGGAGCCAGGGCGGGAAAGCCGCTGGCGATGTCGCCCAGGGTCGTCCGCACGGTGCCGAGATAATCCTCGGGCAGATACTTGGAATCGGTACGGGGATAGGTCAGCATCTTGTGCTTCTCGTACAAGGCTTGGGCGATTTGCAGGGTAGATTTCGCCGACAAACCAAGCCGCTGCGATGCATCGCGCTGCAGGGAAGTGAGATCGTAAAGTTGCGGCGCAATCTGCGTCTGCGGTTTGGTCTCCTCGCTGACAACGCCGGTTTTTCCCAGGCATCGACTCTTGATTTCTTCGGCATCCTTCGGATTCCAGATGCGCTCGGCCTTCGCATGAGGCTTGGTTTCATCCTTTTTCCACGATTCGTCAAACCAGGTTGCGGGATACGTTCCGCGCGCGACTTGAAATACGGCGGCCACTTCCCAATAGGCAGCGGGAACAAAGGCCTGGATTTCCGCTTCGCGCTGCGCGAGAATCGAGAGCGTGGGCGTTTGCACCCGTCCTGCCGCGGTAATGTTGAAACCACCGTGGCGGGAGCGAAAGCAGGTCAGAGCCCGGGTGGAGTTCAATCCGACCAACCAGTCAGCCTCCGATCGGCATTTGGCGGCATCAGCGAGATTTTTCATGGCCGAAGACGGGCGCAAATGCTCCCATGCCTCGAGAATTGCTCCCTGGGTCATCGACTGCATCCACAGGCGTTTGACGGGCTTTTCGATTTTCCCGTATTCCATGATGTACTGAAAGATCAGTTCGCCTTCGCGCCCGGCATCGCAGGCGTTGATGATTTCCGACACATCCTTGCGGTTGGCGAGTTTCAATACTTGCTTCAATCGCGCCTCGGAATCAGTGATCGGGTCGAGTTCAAATGTCGGCGGGATCGCCGGCAGCACATCGAACTTCCACGGCAGGTTTTTGCCATTGGGGCCGGTGGGCATGCGCAGCTCGATCAAATGACCGACCGCAGACGTGATAACGGCCTTGTCGTTCTCAAACCAGTTGTCGCGACCGGTTCCCAATTTTTCAAATTTACCCAGTGGTTTTGCCAGCGCGCGACCGAGGTCGGCCATGACGCTGGGCTTTTCTGCAATGATTAGAATTTTTCCCATGGGATATCGGTATAAGGGGTCGGTTGGCGAGTGACTAGGTCTGAAAATTCCGAGATTGCAAGTTTTTTTTTCCAGCGCCGGGCTCTAGGCCAGTGCCGCAGCGAGGCTTTTGAACATGTAATAGCCCCAGCCAAAGTCCTTGGTTTCGTTCCAGTCCGGGTCGTAGTGGTGGTTTTTCTGGATGAAACGCTCCGGGTGTGGCATCAGCCCGAACGCGCGTCCACTGTCGTCCTGCAATCCGGCGATCGCCAGGGTGGAACCGTTGAAATTGTCCTCGTAGGCGAGTGTCACGTTGCCGTTGGCGAGGTATTTTTCGGCATCACCGGGGAAACTGACAAAGCGGCCCTCGGCGTGGGCGACCGGCAGTTCAAAGGAATCCGGCAGTCCTTGCAGATAGGGGCTGGACGGGTTCGTCACTTTCAGTTTGGCCCAGCGGCAGACGAAACGTTCCGTGGTGTTGTCGATCAGACTCCCGGTCGGCAGGATGCCGAGTTTGGTGAGGATCTGAAATCCATTGCAGATGCCGAAGGTGAAACCACCGCGCTGATGGTGCTGTTGGATGGCGTCGCCCAGTTTCGACTCGGTCACCAGTTGCGCGAGGCGACCGGACATGACGTAATCCCCATAGCTGAAACCGCCGGAAAACATCAGCAGCTGGGACTTTTCGATGTCGCCGCGCGTGGCATCGGCAATCGGCACGATCGCCGTGGTGAAGCCCACAAGTTGCAGGGCACGGGCGGTTTCGGCATCGCAGTTGGTGCCGGGGTATTTCAACAGGGTCGCGTGAGGCATGATACGATCAGTATGGAGATGCAGCTACACGACCCTTGTAATGGCAAAGAGGCGGCGGGGCAACCGTCGATTTTTGATTTTTCTCCGCGCCTCAGTTCGCGTAGGGGTTCCGCGGTGCGTCGGCGAGGATTTTGTGGTAGGGCGACATCGAGCGCAGGGTATGGGCCCAGAGGCTCTGGTCATGGCTCAGTCCGAGGAATTCAGCGGCCGGGAGAGTCACGATCCAACTGTTGTTTTCCAGTTCGTTTTCGAGTTGACCCGGACTCCATCCCGAGTAACCGACGAAGGCCCGCACCAGTCGCCCCGGTTTTTTTTGATGCTTGATCGCTTCTTCGGCGGAGATTTGATGGATGACGCACAGACCGTTGTTCTTTTCCCACCAGAGGGCGGCGAAAAACAGGTTGTTTTCTGAGACCGGGCCACCCTTGTGCACGGAAATGTTGCGCAGCGGGTGAAACAACGGCTCTTTCAGAAGGTCGCCGACCACTTTGCCGGTCGGATGGTTGAGAATCAGACCTAAGGCCCCATCCGCCTGCGAGTGACGCGAAAGCAGGACCACGGAATGATCAAAACTGCCGCCATGAAGGGTGGGGGATGCAATCAACAGGCGGCCCTCGAGCACCGTGTCCGCAGGGGAAGGATCCGGTATGTTCATGGCGATACCATGGCTCTGATTCGGCTATTGTCCACTGGGAATTTGCCCCGCAATGTCATCATCACGATATTGTTCCGCACGGCCTTTTTCGAGGCAGTTCACCAGCCATGTCATCATTTTCTGGGCCTCTTCACTTTCGCTTTTCAAACTGTTCAATCCGTTCCAATCGAGATGCGGACGGATTTTCGGAGCGGCGATGCGGTTGATCTCCAGCCGTCCCATCATCGCTTCCGTCTCGCGGGGATGGGCGTTGAGGATTTGCGCGGGTCGAGGCAGGTCGTCGAGCATCTCCTGGGTCAGGCCGAAGGAAGTGATTCCGATGCCGAAGGCGGAATTGAGTCGCCGCAGACCGTCGGCGAGCGCCTCATCGATGATCGGAGCCGCGTAGATCAACTCGCCCGCCTGGGCCCATTGGGAAATGGCCAGGGTTTGGAAAAAATCCTCGCGATACGTCTGCAGCGAAGGCTGAATGCGCAGTCGCGCGGCATGCAGGCCAAATGGGGAAATGCCCAATCGCTGTTTGAGCGACAACATGCCCGGTTCCAGGGTCATTTCCTCTTCCGGTGCCTCGCCGGTTTCCCAGTCGATCAAGACCATTTCTGGAAATTTCCACAAATTCCCCAGCGGTGACTCTCGCGTGAACGGATCGCGAAAAACGAAGGGGAAGCGACCGTTGACTTCGAAATACCGATACACAATCGCCCGGAATTTCCGAATCCGCATCATCGCGAGATCCATGCTCGTCTGGTCGGTGTTCATGTCATCGAGCCGGCCCTGGGTCAGTGACAAAAGCTCCTGAGCGCTCGACAAATGCGGCGCTGCGGCGCTGCGACGATAATACCCCTGGCCTTTTTCCACCTTGGCGATCGGCGAGGAGGGATCGCAGGACATGATTGAAAAATGATAGCGCAGCGAGGCATCGGAATAATTGCCATTCAATTGCAGGCGAACAAGACGAATGAGTTCCGTTCCTTTGATCGATTCAACCGGGTTGGTGGGCAGAATCGCGATAAGGATGTCGTTCAATTGTGTGCGGAGACTCATGCTGGTAGTGGTCATGCAAGAATAGTTTGACAGAACTTTCAAGAGAGAAGGTGTTTTTTTTAAAAAAACCCGCTTGCGTCCCGGGAATGACGGCATCGTGATTCGATGTTAGGGCAATGCCGACCAAACCGAAAGATGAATGATTCCGCGCGTTGCCACGATGTCCGCTCATTGCCTTCTTGACTGCCTGGTGATTCGCCAGCAGCATGCCGAAGCCCATGAATCATCTTGTCAGCGATCTCCACGTCACCTCGAACCGCGCCCTGCCATCTCCCGCTGCTCTTTTGCATTCGCTTCCGCCTGCGGAGGCTGACACCGCGCTCGTTCATGAATCCCGTCGCAACATTGTCGATGCGTTGTCGGGAAAGTCGGGAAAATTTCTCGTCATCGCAGGGCCGTGTTCGATTCATGATGTCTCTGCGGGGCTCGACTACGCGGAGCGCTTCGCCGCGCTGGCCGAGCGGGTGAAAGACCGGCTGCTGATGGTGATGCGGGTGTACTTTGAAAAACCCCGCACGACGGTCGGATGGAAGGGCCTGATCATTGATCCGCATCTCGATGGCACCAATGACATCAGCCACGGACTGCATGTCTCGCGCCGATTCCTGCTCGATGTCATCCACGCCGGCGTGCCCACGGCCACGGAACTGCTGGATCCGATCACACCACAGTACATCGCGGATTTGATTTGCTGGTCTGCCGTCGGCGCGCGCACCACTGAATCGCAAACCCACCGGCAGATGGCCAGCGGGTTGTCGATGCCGATTGGTTTCAAGAACGGCACGATGGGAAATCTCGAACCCGCCATCAATGCAATCAAGGCCGCCACCCAGCCACAGACGTTTCTCGGTGTCGGCATGGATGGTCGGGCTTCCGCAGTAAGCACGTCGGGAAATCCCGATTGCCACATCATCCTGCGCGGTGGTGAGGCAGGCCCGAATCATCATGCACCGGATGTCGCCACAGCGCGCGAACTGTTGCGAGCACACAAGCTGACCGAAGCGATCATGATCGATGCCAGTCACGGCAACTGTCGGAAGGACCACCGGCTCATGCCCGGGGTTTTCGCGGAAATCATCCGCCAGCGCGCTGCGGGCGATGCTTCGATCATCGGCGCGATGTTGGAAAGCAATCTGGTCGCCGGAGCGCAAAAATTTCCGTTAGGAAACGAACCACTGCGCTACGGCCAAAGCATCACCGATGCTTGCATCGACTGGGAGACCACCGAAGAATTGATCCTGCGCTCTGCGGATGTCTTGAGCTGATCCACGCGGATTTTTCCCCGGTGCAAGCAGTTCCATTCGATCACCGGCATCTGTGGTCGGTGCGGGAGAAAACGAACGATTCGGGTTAGAATGCGGGTGGCACGATCAGTTCGTCGCCCGCCTCGGGGGAGAAGGGACCGATGCCCGGGAGCACGTCGGCGATGCCTTCCTTGCCGATGATTTCGCGCACCTTGATGTTGCCGGCGATGCCGTCCTTGCGACGCACGGCGAGCACGGTGTCGACTTGCACATGTTCCGGCATGACCAACTGGATTGTCACAAAAGAGCCGGTATTCGGGTTGTTGACGTATTCCGAAACTTTCGCCATCAGCAGGGCTTCCTTGATCTGACGGGCGCGACGGAGTTCCTTGTCGGTTTTTTCGAGGTCCTTCACCTCGAGCAAGACATCTTCCTGTTTTTTCACTTCCGACTCCTTGAGCTTCATGTCCAGCTCATCCTGCAGCGCTTTGTTGCGTGCCTCGATTTCGCGAAGTTTCGCTTCCTTCTCCTCGACGGCACTGGGGCTTGGCTGAGTCGGCTGGCTGACATTGTTAGACGTGGATGATCCGACCCCCATTTCGCGCAGACGTTTCTCCGCATTCAGATTCAGTTCCTCGCGTTTGATTTCCTCGAGTTGCAGGCGGATGCGGGCTAGTTCATTGGCGGGTGCGTTTTTGATTTCTCCGCGTTGGTTGTACCAATTCCATGCGAAGGCTCCGAGGAGCAGCGCGGTGGTGGCGGCGAGAAGCATTTTGATGGTGTCCATGGTGGCGGTGCGGGCAATCGATGCGGTCGGGTAGGGGATGTTGTGACGCTTATTCAGAACAAATGAGCCGTCGTGATTGCGGGAAAATCATTTGGGGTTGATCTGCCAGACTTCACAAACCTGGTTGCGCTCGGAAATGCGGCTGGAAAAGCGCTTGGTTTGTCCGAGGAACACGGCCTGAACGACCTGCTTGCCGGGTTTGGCCATGTCGATGTTGGCGGCGACCTCCGTGGCGCGGTCGGATGACAACTTGCGGTTGGTGTCGGCCTGACCGGTGGTGGAAGCGTAGCCGACCACCAGAATCATCGCGCCATCAGGCAAGTCGGTCACGCTGTCGCCGATACCGAGTTTGTCCGCAGGATTGAGTTGGGCCGAACCGGTGGAAAAGCGGACTTCCTTGAGAAAGGTGGCACTAAACTGGGTGGCGAAGCGGTTGTAGGCGGCGGAAATTTCAAGGTCCGCTTTGTCATCGAGTTCGCCAAGCGCACGGAACAACGCCTGGGCGGCGGGGTAGAGTTCCGAAGCGTTTTCCGCGAAAAGTTTCGGCGGCGCCTCCGGGCTCGGGGCGGATTTCAGGGCGGCAAGCTGGGCTTCCAGTTCGGCGATACGGGCTTTGGCAAGTGCCAGCTCTTCGGCGGTCGGACGGCTGGAATACGCGGCGAGTTTTTCCTGAAGCGGCGCAAGACCGTTGCGCGCTTCGTTGAGCTGCAGTCGCAGTGCTTCGGCACTGGTGGAGTCCGCAAGCGACTTGTCGAGTTGGGTTTGAATCTTTGCCAATTGCGACGAAAGCGCCTTGCGTGCTTCTTCGGAGGTAAGAAGGGTGCTGTTCTTATCGGCAATGATGGTGTCTTTTTCTGAAAGCAACGTGCGGAATCGGTCGGAATAATTCGCCAGGGTGGCGGCATCCTTGGTGAGCCGCGAGGCGATCTGTTCGGGGGAATCAGTGCCGACCCCTTCGATCGGCGGAAGACCCTGACGGGCGCGCTCGGCATTGACAGTCGCGGTGCGGGAGGCCAGTTCCGCTTGTAGGGAATACATATCGGTCCGGGCGCTATCTTTGTTCTTGTTCAGGGTCATCGCCACCAGAAATCCGAGCAACAGGGCTACCACAATCGAAAGCAACAGGGTGGTCGACACGTTTGATTTTTCGCTGACTGTCGCCGGGGTAACTGGGCTGTGAATCTCGGGATTTTCAGAATGATTTTCGGTCACGGGCAGAGCAGTAGCGAATTTTTTTCGGTTCGTCCATGCGATTCAAAGCAATTTCACAAAATAATAGATGAAAATTGAAAGAGATCGTTGCAGGGTAGCGGTGCAATGGGAGGAAACATGTTTCAACGATGTGCGCTGGCTGCCTTGGTTTCGGTGATCGTGCTGATTTTTGTCGGTGCAATCGTGCGGGTCACCGGAGCTGGAATGGGATGCCCTGACTGGCCGACCTGTTGGGGTTGTTGGGTGCCACCCACCAAGGTCGAGAATGTCGATTTTTCCAAGCTGGACATCCAGAAATTCCAGCGCAAGGCCGAGCGCATGGGGCGGGATCCACAGTCGATCACACGGGAGACGTTGCAGAAGGAATTCAACCCGCGCCTTGTCTGGACGGAATACATCAATCGCTTGTTCACTTTGCCGGTGGGATTTTTCACGCTGATGACCTTTGTGCTGACATTCGGCAAAAGGGGGGGCATTCCCGTGGTCTTTTGGTCGTCGCTGGCAGCGTTGTTGTTGGTATTGGTCAACGGTTGGATGGGCGCGCGGGTGGTATATAGTGGGCTGGCTCCCGGGGTGCTGACCCTGCACATGGCCCTGGCGTTTTTGCTGATCGGCGTTTTGACCTACACCGCTTGGCGGGGTGCCGAAGTTCCCTGGCGGGTCGAAATGGATGGGCCGGAAAACGCGCGCAAGTTGAGGAGAATGTTGCTCTTGTTGTTGGTCCTGGTGGTCGTGGAGGGCGTAATGGGATCGCAGGTGCGGGAGATGACCGATGCGATGTCGAAACATCTTTCCCTTCCTCGCGAGAGTTGGAATTCCGCTTTGGAGAATTCCTGGCTCTATCTGATCCACCGCAGTTTTTCGTGGGCGATCCTGCTTTTGAGCGTCGGCTCATGTTTCTTTGCCCGCAATCACCAGCGCGGTCGCTTGGCATTGCCGGCCAAAGGAGTTTTGGCGGCCGTCTTTGCCCAGATGCTGCTGGGACTTGTGATGTCGCAGATCCATGTCTACGGCTGGGTGCAGGTCCTCCACGTCGGACTGGCCGCGGTGCTGGTCGCCTGCAATTTGCTCTGGCTTTTGGGACTGAGCCGGGTAGCGGGAGTTGTTCCGCAAACCGTTTGCAATCTAACAAAATTCTGACATTTTTACGTGCCTGCCACCACCCGCTCCGGTCGCCGTCCGCCAGTCACGCAAGCCAACACCAGTAAAAGGTCCAGAACCAGCTCGGTCAAAATGCCCAAGCGGCCTGACCAGGAAAATCACGCCCAAAAATAAGCAGTAAAAAAGTCGATAATAACTCTTAATTCGATCTGATACTACTGACCCCGGAGAACGAAACCTCAAGGATACGAAATTTTGGATTTCTTTAACTTTTTGTTTGTTCGGAGCATTGCGGAGGCCCGTTCTGCATTAGATTCTTCAACTTGTACCGTAAGTACATTCATGGATCCAGACAGCCCAATTTTAATTCCAATCGAATCAAGCTCAGATTTCATCATTTTCTGTGTGATTAGATCATTGGCATCGATATATGCAATACTAACATACGTCACTCCGTCGATGCCCCAGGGCGATTGGCTTGATCCTCACAAAGCCTTTTTACAGAAGCGATTAAAATAATCCTAGACAAAAGGCTCCAAAAATGCAGGATTTGACTTGTGATCCACAAGCACGACTTCCAAACAGGCGCGGCCCACTCGGACCGCGGATTACTT
>CAMAQB010000054.1 GCA_945860285.1 Akkermansia muciniphila
CATCAGTTAGCTGAGTGAATTTGGCGCCAAAGAAAACCGAATCCGGCAATTGCTGCTTTTCAAAATGCAGCTTGCCAAAGCCCTCTCGAGGATCTAATCATACGCCCGTTCCTTTCACTTTGTCTGGACCAAAAAATGAACGGCGGCCAGCTGCACCAAGCTCCGGAATTTGAACGGAATCCAGACTCTCACGGCACTCAGCCAACTGAATCTCTCCGGCTGTGGTGAGCTGCAAAATCTTGACGCTCTCAAGCGGCTGACGGCGCTCGAGGAACTCGACCTGTCCGAGTGTTCCTCACTGCGCGACCTGGATGCCCTCAAGGGACACACCGCGCTCAAGGAACTCAATCCGTCCCGTTGTAAGTCGTTGCAAAACGTGGAAGGACTCAAGGGGCTTGCCGGTTTGCAAAAACTCGATTTCTTCGAGTGCAGTTCGCTGCAAAGTCTGGCAGGACTCGTTGGGCTTACGTCACTCCAGGAACTCGCGGTGACGAACAGCGACGCGCTGCAAGACCTGAACGGGCTCACAGGCCTGGGTTCACTCCGCAGAATCCACATTTGGGGTTGCGACGCGCTACGCAATGTGGGCGGGCTGTCAGGTCTTGCCTCACTTCAGGAACTCACCCTCGGCGCGTGCGGCGAACTCAAGGATTTGGATGGACTCAGCGGCCTGACCTCTCTTCAAAAACTTGACCTCGCGAGCTGTGACGCATTGCAAAATGTCGATGGACTCAAGGGCCTAACATCCCTGCGGGAACTCCAACTCGACGGCTGTAGCGCGTTGCAGAACGTGGACGGGCTGAAAGACCTTCATTCATTAGAGTAGCTCAGACTGCTGGAATGCAGCGAACTTCGAGACGTGACCGGTCTCCACGGCCTCTCGGCACTCAAGAGTCTTGATCTCCTCGGTTGCTCGAAACTTTCCGAGGAATCGCTTTCCGCATTGAAGGCCGCGCTTCCGAATACCAAGATCAGGTTGCCCTGAGCCGCCCCCGTCTTCGCGGCATCTACACAGCTTATGGAAAGCTACTCTCTCCCCGACTCCCCATCGGTTTTTGCTCTTTGACGTTTTCTAATCACTCATCTCCGACCTGATGCACTGCCAGCAGGCACGGATGCCAGTGATCGTGGCGGAGGCATCCTGCCTCCCAGCCTGCTTTATCTTTCCACCATCACCTGGCAGATTCCATTAACCAGCAAACCCAGCCCACCACCCGGTTACTCGTTTCATTTTTCCTTATGTTTCGACACGAGGTTTTTAGTTAGGCTCGCCAGAGTTGCTTGCAAGGCAAGGAGTCAGGATGCCTCCCAGCCTGCTTTGTCTTTTCTCCTTCACCTGGCAGATTCCATTAACCAGCAAACCCAGCCCACCACCCGGTCACGCGTTTCATTTTTCCTTATGTTTCGACACGAGGTTTTTAGTTAGGCTCGCCAGAGTTGCTTGCAAGGCAAGGAGGCATCCTGCCTCCCAGCCTGCTTTGTCTTTCCACCATCACCTCGCAGATTCCATTTACCAGCAAACCCAGCCCACCACCCGGTTACTCGTTTCCTTTTTTTTTCGTTTTGTTTTGTCACGAGGTTTTTTGTTAGGCGCGCTGGAGTTGCTTGCAAGGCAAGGAGGCAGGATGCCTCCGCCACGTTTGCCGATCCCTTCCGCCGCAGTTCCACCGACTACGACAGCTCATGATCAAGGGATGGATCCCCGATGGCGAATCGGATTTCGCCTGGTTCAACCTGGAAAACGAATGGGAACCACGGATGGACGCGGATGAACGCTGGTTTTTTGAATGTGTTATCTACCTTCAAGATCTTCCCAGTCGATCGGGCGGGAAATTTCCCGGATTTAACATCGACGCTGGGTTGTGGATTTGGTGGATTGTCGGTGTGTTATTGTCGAGAAAGCATGCTGTTGCCGTATGACCCCGGGGAGTTTTCAGAAAAAGAACGAAGCGCGCTGGTGCGAGACCGACATGGTGATGCTGGCGGTCGAGAAAAAACATCCCGGCGCGGAGGTGCGGGGGCTGCCGCGTTTGTTCCGTCAAGTCTGCGCCGATCTGGCGCTGGCGCAGTACCGCATGTATGGTCAGAACATGGTGCATTCACTCAACGAACGGGTGATCCGCGGTTACAAGTTGCTCTATCGGGGCCGCCAAGCCGGTTGGGAAAAAATTGCGCGATTCCTGGTGTTCACTTTCCCGCAGACGATCCGCAGCGAGTGGCGTTTGTTCTGGCTGAGCAATGCGTTTTTCTGGGTGCCGTTTTTCGCCATGTTTTTTTCGGTGTGGGCCGACACCACCTGGGTTCAGAGCGTGCTCGGTCAGGGCGGCATGGCGTCGATGGAGCAAATGTATGGCGGTGATTCGCAGGCGCAGGTTGCCCATTTGCGCAGCGAGTTCGGCTCGAATTTTTTCATGTTTTCCCATTACATCGAAAACAATGTGGGTATCGATTTCCAGTTGTTCGCCGGCGGCATACTGGCCGGGCTGGGATCGATTTTTTTCCTGTTGGTCAATGGTGTCCTGATCGGTGCTTCGGCCGGATACGTGCAATACGCCTGCAACCCCACGTCGTTCTGGACCTTTGTCAGCGGTCACTCTTCCTTTGAGTTGCTCGGCATGTGTGTGGTCGGCATGGCGGGAATGCGGATGGGTTTGGGACTGGTCAAGCCCGGTCGACTGCCGCGGTCCCGCGCCTTGCGGGAGTCAACCGTGCGCGCGCTGCCACTGCTTTTCGGCGGGGTATTGATGACCGCCATCGCTGCGGTGATCGAGGGATTCTGGTCGGCGCGCGAATTGCCCGACCTCTTGAAATACAGTGTGGGTGGATTTTTCTGGGTGTTGCACATTGTCTATTTTCTGTTTGTCGGTCGCGGTGCGAAGGGGGTGGTTGCATGAGGCTGGAGGATGTGACCATGGTCATCCGACCGCGCAGCGACTGGGAGGCGGTGGATTCCGGACTGGCGATGGTGCGTCGTGATTTCTGGCGATGCTGGGTTTTATGGTGGATGGCGGTTTTTCCGGTGCTGTTGTTGATTCCCGTGCTGGCCGAATATCCGGTCGTGTGGGCGCTGGTGTTTTTCTGGTGGAAACTCACTGGCTGCCGGATGGTCTTGTTTCAATTGAGCCGACGCCTGTTCGGAGAGAATCCCGGTTGGTCGCTGCTGTGGAGGGAATTGCCGCGTGCTTTGTTCAGGAGGTTTTTCTATCGGATGATTCTCGCCCGGTTGTCGCCGTGGAAAACGATGGCGATTCCGGTGGAGGAACTGGAGGAATTGCGCGGCGGACCTTTTCGTAGGCGGATGAAAGTCGTCATGCGCCGCGGCGAGGGCATGTCGGTGATGCTGGCGTTGATGTCGGTGATCGGGGTCTTCTGGCTGGCACTGGGAATTTTCGCCACCAGCATGCTCTTTGTGCCCGAAACAATAAAGGACGAGTGGAGCGAGCAGTTTTCCTTCGAGGATCGGTGGGTGCTGCCGGACGGCTTCGCCTGGTTGTCGGTCGGGGGCCTGGCGTTCGCTGCGTCGCTGGTGGATGTTTTTCTAACAGGTGCTGGATTTGGTCTGTATGTGAACAGCAGGACCTGGGTTGAAGGTTGGGACGTCGAACTCGCGTTCAAACGTCTCGCCAACCGACTCAAGGGCGGCGCTTCGTTGTGTTTGCTCGCCGGACTGTTCTGGCTGGGTCAGACGATAGCGGTGTCGGCACAGGAGCATGGAACCAAGCCGATGGAAGAGGAGTTCGCCGAACCGGAAGACGCCAAGGTTCCCAAGGATGTGATCCAGAGCATCAAGCAGGATCCGGCTTTCATCATTTACAAGGAGAAATACAAGGTGCCGAAGATCAAACCATCGGTCCACTCACCGGGAGCCGCTCCCTTGGCGGGTCTTGCTGGTGCGATGTCATTTGTGGGGATGATGATGCTGGCTGTCGTTTTGCTGGCACTGTGTGCCTTGATCGCATGGCTGGTGTACAGGGTTCGGTTTCTTCATCGCGCTGGGGACGCTCTTGTCAGGGAAAAGGAAAACGTCCGGGTGGTGATGGGCATGGAGGTGGCGGCCGAGTCCCTGCCTGCCGATGTTCTTGCCACAGCCCGACGGATGTGGGCGGCGGGGTCGCACTTGCAGGCCATGAGTTTGTTGTATCGCGGCGCGTTGTCGTGGTGGATCGAAAGAGCGGGAGTGGAAATCATCGAGTCCGACACCGAGGGCGATTGCCTGCGCCGGGTCATGCAGTCGGATCACGCACAGGCACCGTATTTCGCCGCGTTGACCGAATCATGGATCAGGGGAGCCTATGCGAAAGAACTGCCCGGGCAATCCGTATGGGAGGACTTGTGCAGTCGATGGCCTTTTGCGGAAGGGGGGCGCGCATGATGCTTCGATTGCTGCTCGGATTGTTCGCGCTTTTCCTCGTCTGTTCCTGTCAGGACTACGAGGAAAAGGAGCGCGTGATCGGCTACAAAGGCAAAGCCCGGGTGAATCCCTTTCTCGCCTTTGAAAAATTCGTAGGTGAATACAGTGGCTCCGAAATGATCACTGCACGAAGTTGGCGGGTGATGGACGGCGAAGACGCGGTGCTTATTTTGTCCGTGGACATGCTGACGACAAAAGAGCATGTGGCCAGGGTAGGACAATGGGTGAGCGATGGCGGGCATGCGATTTTTCTCATCGATCATGCCGAATCGCGCGGCAGTGACTGGTTGGAAAACGAGGAACATCCTGTGGTGTCGGAGCCATTGAAGCGGTTTTTTCAAGAGGCTGGCATCAGTGTCAATGATGCGGAAAAGGTGCAGGAACTCAACACGGTGACTCTCGAGGACGAAATTTTCGGCGTGCGCATGCGGTCGCGGACCTCGATGAGTTATCAGGACCAAAAAAACCAGGGACTGGTGAATGCCGAATGGGGTGACGGATTGATCACCATCATCAGCGATGCCCGCATGCTCCGCAACCGCTTCATCGACGAGCAGCAGCACGCGGATGTGGTGGCGCGATTGCTCGATTGGTCGCGCGCCGGTCGGGTGATCATGCTGCGGGGTGTCGGCATTTCATTTTTCGGCCTGCTGTGGGAGAAAGCGTGGATGGTTCTTGTTTCCGCAGCTCTGCTGCTGTTGGTCTGGCTGTTGCGGCACATGCCGCGCTTTGGCCCACTCGCTGGAGAGGGCCCGCAGAACCAGATGCGCGCCTACGACCATCATTTGGAAATGATCGGCGACTTTCACTGGCGCCTTGATCGCGGGGCTTCCCTGTTGCAGCCGCTGCGGCAGGAATTGCAGGAGTTATGCCATCACTGGCAGATGAAAACCGGGCGCCTCGATGAGGGATTGTTCGATGTCATGGCCGCACAATCCGGAATCCCTGCGGACCGCGTGCAGCGGGCGATGACCGAGCACCGGTCCTCCGACAGCTTGGTTTTTTCACGAGCCGTTGCGGATTTACAACAAATAAGAAAAGCATTCCTATGACAGAAGAGCCAACAGAGTATCAATCAGAAATTCAACCCCAGCATGCCTCGCAGATTTTTCAATCGATCCGCGCGGAACTCAGAAAAGTATTCATCGGTCAGGACGATGTCGCTGGTCAGGTGCTGGCCGCATTGCTGGCGGGTGGCCACGTATTGCTGGAGGGCAAACCGGGACTGGGGAAAACCCATCTGGTGCTCGCACTGGCAAGAACTTTCGGCGGAGCTTTCGGACGAATCCAATTCACGCCCGATTTGATGCCCTCGGATGTTACGGGCTTCCGCCTCTACGACATGAAAAGCCAGTCGTTCGAATTACGGAAAGGACCGGTGTTCACCAATCTGCTGCTGGCCGATGAGATCAACCGCGCGCCCGCCAAAACCCAGGCATCGTTGCTGGAGGTCATGCAGGAACGCCAGGTGACCATCGATGGCGAAACCATGAAGTTGTCGCCGCCGTTCATGACGCTGGCAACGCAGAACCCGGTTGAACACGAGGGGACCTATCCCTTGCCCGAAGCGCAGTTGGACCGCTTCCTGATGAAAATTGTCATCGATTATCCCGGTCTGATCGACGAGGCTGCGATTGTCGCCATGGCCTCATCCGTTCAGCAGGCGGACTCGTTGTCGGAACTGCAGGTGATTTGTTCGGTCGAAGACATTGTGAACGCCCAGCAGGAAACCGCCACGGTTCGCGCCGTGCCGGAGTTGGTGAGTTATGCCGTTGCGATGGTGCGTGCGACCCGTGATTCGCGCGCCGTGTCGCTTGGTGCGGGGACCCGCGGCGCGATCAGCCTGATGCGCGTGGGCAAGGCGGTTGCGGTGATGAACGGTCGCAATTATGTGACTCCGGACGACATCAAGGCCGTGGCGTTGCCGGTGTTGCGACACCGGGTGCAACTCACGCCCGAGGTTGCGATCAGCGGTCAGGAAGTCGATGACATTCTGCGCGGCATCATCGAAGCGGTGCCGGCTCCACGCATCTAAGTCATGTTTGTTCCCACCGGCAGATTGATTCGACTGGCGCTGGCATGGGCTTTGTTGTCCCTGTTCGCAGCCTGGTTTCATTTTCTGTTAGGTGCATGGGCTTGCATCGGAGCGCTGCTGTTGTTTGCGTGCCTCATCGAGGTGCTGGCGCTGCTGTTCATGGCGGCACCTGCGATCGAACGCAGCCTGCCCGGACGTTTTGCAGTCGGAGAAAAAGGGGAAGTGCGCTTGAAAATAATCAACCGCTCTTCGCGCAAACTTGCGGTGGAGTTGTTCGACGGCATTCCGCCGGGAGCGGTGGCCGCCGCGATGCCGTGGCAGGGAGTCATTTCACCCGGAAAGAATGCCCAGTTGCGCTACGATGTGACTCTTCCCCAACGCGGGCTTGCTCATTTCGGATCGATCCACTTCCGCGTCCGTGGTCCGCTGGGGTTGTTGAATCGAAAACGATCGCAGTCGATGCAGGGAGAGATCAAGGTGTATCCCAACTACGCACCGGTGCTGCGTTTGTCACTGCTTGCCACGCAACACCGGCAGGAGCAAATGGGGATTGTCAGACGACCGCGCGCCGGGGCCAGCAAGGATTTTCATCAGTTGCGCGAATACCGGCAGGGCGACAGCCTCGCGCAAATCGACTGGAAGGCGACATCGCGCAAGCTGCAATTGATCAGTCGCGACTATCAGGAACAGCGCAACCAGCAGATCGTTTTCCTGCTCGATTGCGGCAGAAGAATGCGCTCGTTCGACGGCGATCTGCCGCACTTCGATCACTGTCTGAACGCGCTGCTGTTGGTTGCGTTTGTCGCGCTGCGACAAGGTGATCATGTCGCCGTGCAATCGTTCGGCGGGCCCGACCGCTGGTTGCCGCCGGTCAAGGGAAGTCATGCGATGGCCACGGTGTTGAATCATTTGTATGATGCCGAAACCACGCAGTCACCCAGCGATTTCGCCGAGGCTGCCGAGCGACTTATGATGCGCAACCGACGTCGCGCCCTGGTGATCGTCATGACCAACCTGCGCGGCGAGGATGCGCATGAAATCATTCCCGCGCTGCGCTCCCTGCATTCGCGTCATCTGGTATTGCTGGCCAGTCTGTGCGAAGGCGTGGTGCGCGATGCCGTGGAAAATCCCGTGCGCGATTTTTCCGGTGCGCTAAAACATGTGGCGGCCCGCCAATACATGGAGGAACGGCGCGAGACCCTGCTCAACCTTGATGCCCATGGAATCCTGACCATGGATGTGACCGCCGACCAACTGGCGGTGAGCCTTGCCAACCGCTACCTGGACATCAAATCCGCAGGCCGACTGTAACCAGCTTCGTTAGACTAACGAAAAATTTCGTTGAAAAATGTTTTCATCGCCTCCCACGAGCGCTTGTCCGCATTCGCATTGTAGGCGGCGCCTTTCGAAGGGTCATCGCCGGCGGATTTCTGGGTGAAGGCGTGCACGGCATCGCTGTACATCACCAATTGCCAGTCGGCCTTGGCTGCGGTGAATTCGGTTGTGAACCCGCTGACCTGTGCCGCCGGCACGTAGGGATCGTTGGCACCATGGAGCACCAGGACTTTGGCGGGAATTTTCCCGGCCTCAGCGTTGAATCCAGGGGCCGCATCGAGACCGCCGTGAAAGCTCACGACTCCGGCGATGTCCGCGCCCGAGCGCCCGCGGCGGTGGGTTCTGGTGTTCCTGCGGATGTTTGAAATTGGAGGAATCGTGAATCGTAGAGTCCCATTTTCTGTTGTAGCGGTATTCGGTTGTCGTTTCCTGGCCCCCGCCGACCTTGTTGCGCGATCGTTCGCTTTTTTCCTCGACCCATCGGAAGACTTCGACGCGGCGTTTGAGCTTGATCACATCCGATGCCGTCAGGCCGAAATCAGCATCGCTGGCAGACGTCTTCACTGCCGTTTTGCCGGTGACGTGCACCAGCTTGCCCTGCATCGCCGGATCGATGTTTCCCGCTTCTGCTTCGACGGTGACCCGCTCCCCATCGTTGAGGCCTTTTGCGGTTTTCACACTGCGGCCTTCATTCCACCACAGCAAACCGATCGACAGCAGGATGAAAATTCCGCCGAAGAGCAGGCCTTTGATCGAATTGCCGATTCGCGAGAACCAACTGGTGTTGGTGGTTTCGGTGAACACATTGTTGTCCATGATGTTGCTTTTTTTGTTAGAAAAATTCCTGTGAACCTGCAAGGGAGCCGGGCATCGCGGAGACAAGCAACAATGGGTGGTTCATGGCTGATATATTGTAAATCGGGATCCAGAAGAGTTTTTGCGCGGGGCATGTCAAGCAGGAAGCCGCTGGTCAGGGATATCGGGGAGGGATTGTGATTCAATGCCGAGGCGACGTGACCAGAGTGCGGTCGCTCGCAAGATGCACGGCAGCTACTTCGTCAGGCTCAAGCTTCCGTTGCTCAGTGAACTCCAGAAGCCATTCCAAGATTCGGAGGTGTTCGTGCCGAGGATTTGGGTCGCGTTGCTGCTGTTCAGGGCGCCTTTGAAGCGCAGTGGCACATAGGCTGCGGTGCTGATGGTCCATGTGGCGCGGTGGGCCGCGGGTTGATAGATGACGCCGGTTATGGGAGTGATGACCGTTGGATTGGCCGAATACACGGCGGCGCCTCCGGTCCCGCTGGCGTTGAATTGAAAGGTGAAAGTTTGCGTGCCATCCAAACCGACAACCAGCGTGCGGTTCGCGGTTGATTCGGGACCAAGCGCGTCGGGGTAATTCACCAGGGGCAGGTTGTAAAAGGCTTTGGGCAGGGAAGCGTCATCCACGGTGATCGTGCTCTCGCCCAGGACTAGCGGACCCAGATAGGCTTCAGCGGTTTTTGTCCATGTTTGCAAATTGGTGCTGCGATAGACCTGCAGGGTGCTTCCGCCGGGAAACGGGCTGTCCAGCAGGAAATTGGCCGCCAAATTTCTGATCACGTCAAGCCGGCCCGCCAGCGAGGAAGCCACAGGCAGGCTTTGCGAAAATTCGTTGAAGGCCAATGCAGGGGCATCGGTCCGCGAGAAGGTGATTCCCGTGACTGTCGTAGCACCCGCTCCGGCACTGAGCATGGCGTCGATCACCGCACGGCTGGCCGGGTCGCTCACCAGTCCGAACACCGTGTGTACATTGTTGAGCGAGGATATGGAGACGTTGCCCGTGAAAAAAAACTGGCTGCCATTGGTGTTCGGTCCCGAGTTGGCCATCGAAAAAACATAGGGCACGTGGGTCAGTGTGGCGTGGAATTCATCCCTGAACGAGTATCCGGGCCCTTCGGTGCCGTTGCCCGTGCGCGTGCCGCCCTGCGCGATCTTGAAGGTGCTGGTGTTTTCCGTCCGGTGGATCACGGTGCCGTTATAGAATGGTGTTGTCTTCACCGCGCCGCTGACCGGGTCGACCCAGGATCGAGTCCCTTGTGCGAGGGTGATGAAGTTCGCCACCGTCTGCGGGGCTTTGGTGTATTGCAGGTCGATGACCACCGTGCCGCGGCTTGTTTGAAAGTTGGCAAACAATGCCGCGTCGGCTGTTCCGGCGAGTAGAATAAAATGATACCATTTCACGCGCATGTCTCTACCATGAATTCGACATCGGCGCAAGATCATTAGCTTCGTTAATCCAAAGCTTGGTTAAATTCTGCCCGCCGGGTCGGCTATCACTTGGCAAATCGTGGTCTCATCGCTTTTTTCCTCGACACCGGGCGGGTGGATAGTGTCATTTTTTTCGTGTCATGAAAACCTCTGTTATTTTGTTGTCCGCCGTTGCCGCCTCCCTGCTCGGCCTCTCCTGTCAAAAAAACTCCTCGGCTCAGGCTGGTAAGAAGCAACTGGCCTTTGTCACCAATGGCGTTGCATCGTTCTGGGACATCGCCAAAGCGGGGGCTGACAAAGCCGGTCAGGACATCGGAGCCAATGTTTCGGTGCTGATGCCCGCCTCCGGGGTGGTGGACCAAAAGCAGATGATCGAGGACCTGTTGATCCGCGGGACCGACGGCATCGCCATCAGTCCGATCGACCCGGCGAACCAGACCGAGGTGTTGAACAAGGCGGCGGAAAAGAGCAAGATGATCACGGTTGACTCCGATGCCCCTGCATCCAAGCGTCTGGTCTACATCGGCCTGGACAATTACACTGCCGGTCGCATGGCCGGGCAGTTGGTCAAGGAAGCTCTGCCCCAAGGCGGCTCCGTCGCGATCTTCGTCGGTCGCATCGAGCAGGACAACGCGCGCCTGCGCCGGCAGGGTTTGATCGATGAACTGCTCGACCGCTCGTCCGACCCGAAACGGTTCGACGAACCAGGCGCGGTGATTGAGGGCGGCAAGTATAAGATTCTTGGAACGCTGTTGGACCAGGGGGATCGCGCGAAAGCGAAAACCTATGTCGAAGACACACTCACCCGCACGCCGGATGTGGGTTGCATGGTAGGCCTCTTCGCCTACAATCCTCCGGTGATCCTCGAGGCGTTGGGTCGTGCCAACAAACTCGGTCAGGTCAAGGTGGTCGCCTTTGATGAAGCGGACGAAACTCTGGCCGGTATCGCCGCAGGCCATGTCCACGGCACTCTGGTTCAAAACCCCTACGAATACGGCTATCAGTCCATCAAGGTGCTGAATGAAATCACATCGGGCAACATGTCTTCGATCCCCGCGAGCGGATTCATCGACATCCCGGCGCGGATGATCCGCAAAGCCGACGTGCAGGCCTATCAAGCCGACCTGAAAGCGAAACTCGGCAAATGATGCAGCCTGTCCTTGCCGTCAAACAGATCCACAAGAGTTTCCCTGGTGTCCATGCCCTGAAGGGCGTTGATGCCAGTCTGATGCCCGGCGAGGTGCTGGCTCTGCTCGGTGAGAATGGCGCGGGCAAAAGCACGCTGATGAAAATTCTCGCCGGTCTGCAGGGCGCGGACTCGGGCGATATTTTTCTTGAGGGAAAAAAGGTGGCGCTTGGTTCTGCCGCCGCAGCGATCTCCCATGGCATTGCTCTGATCCATCAGGAACTGAATCTTGCCGAAAATCTCGATGCCGCCGCGAACGTGTTTCTTGGTCGCGAACCGGTGACCCTGGGTTTCGTAAATCGCCGCGCGATGCATGAAAGGGCGCAGTTGCTGTTGGACCGGTTGGGTTTCTGCCTGCCATCCTCCACTCAGGTCGAGGATCTTTCACCTGGCAAAAAACAACTGGTCGAGATCGCCAAGGCACTGGCGACCAACGCGCGCATTTTGATCATGGATGAGCCGACTTCCAGTCTCACCCAGTCGGAAACCGACCTGCTTTTCGAAGTGATCGGCGGCTTGCGCAAGGACGGCGTGAGCGTGATTTACATCAGTCACCGGCTGCACGAAATCAAACGCATCGCCGACCGCGTGACTGTGTTGCGCGATGGCGAAAATGCCGGTGAACTGACCAACGAACAGATCACTCATGAAGCGATGGTGCGCTTGATGGTGGGACGCGAGATGTCGGACCACTACCAGCATCGATCCGGCGACATCGGCGAGGAGGTCTTTTCCGTCAATGGTTTGCGGACTTTGCGCCACCCTCGCGAGGCGTTGTCTTTTTCGCTGCATCGAGGCGAAATCGTCGGCTTGGCCGGACTCGTCGGTGCGGGACGCACGGAATTGATGGCGGCGATCAGCGGCGTGGACCGCAATGCCGGCGGGGAGATGCGGGTCAACGGCAAACTCTATCGGCCGCGGACCCCTCGCGACGGGATCACCGAAGGCATCGCGCTCATTCCCGAGGATCGCAAGGACCACGGGCTGGTGCTGGATTTTTCAGTGGGCGACAATCTCACATTGCCCTCGTTGGTCGATCAATCGCGGATGTCGTTGTTCCGCAATGCGAAAAAGGAAGCCGAGCTGACGAGCGCGCAGACCCAGTCGCTGCAAATCAAGGCGTCGCATCCGGGCCAGCAGGCGCGACTGCTCTCCGGCGGCAACCAGCAGAAGATCGTCATCGGCAAATGGCTGGCCAAGAATCCCAGCCTGCTTTTGCTCGACGAGCCGACCCGGGGCATCGATGTCGGCGCGAAGCGGGAAATCTATCAACTCATGGAGTCGCTGGCGACGGCGGGCAAGTGTGTGTTTTTCGCCTCATCGGATCTGGAGGAAATCCTCGGGATCGCCGACCGGGTGATCGTCATGCACGAAGGCCGCATCGCCGGGGAGCTATCGCGGGACGAATTGAGCGAACAGGCGATCATGAATCTCGCCACCGGCATGGAGGCCGTCCATCATTGAATTTTTACATCACATGAAAAAAACGTTAGGCATCTTTCTTGTTTTCATCTTCATCTGCATCATCACCTCGATGTTGAGCAATGTGTTTTTGCGACCGGGCAACATCGAGAACCTGATCATGCGCATTGGCCTTTATGGCATCATGGCGATCGGCGTGTCCTTTGTGATCATCACCGGCGGCATTGATCTGTCTCTGGGATCGATGGTTTGTCTCACCGGCTGCGGGCTGCCCTGGTTGCTGGTTCGAGCCGGTTGGTCGCCGGCCGCATCGCTGGCGGCGTTGTTTTTGATCGTGCTCGGCCTCGGACTGACCCACGGCCTGATGATCACCAAATGGCGACTGCAGCCGTTCATTGTCACGCTCTGCGGGTTGCTGATCTATCGCGGAGTAATGCGTGGCATCGCGGCGGACCAATCGCTGGGTTTCGGCAACCAGTATGATCAACTGCGCTGGCTCGCCACCGGCAAAGTGCAGTTGATCCAGGTGGCTGTTGTGGTGGCGGTGGGCCTGATCGGCTGGTTGCTCATGATCCTGCGCAAATCCCGCAAGCTCGATGTGACACTCGCGCTTGTCCTCGGTGGTCTTGCTCTTTGTCTGGTGTTTGCATTTGCCTGTCCGCAATTTCCGCTGCCCATGCCTTTCGTGCTCTTGCTGATCATCGCCTTTCTGGCTTCGCTCTTCCTCAGGCATAGTGTCTGGGGACAACATCTGCTCGCGTTGGGAAACAACGAGGAAGCGGCGCGTTACAGCGGAATCAGAACGCATCGACTGATCATCGCGGCGTATGTCATCTGCGCCTTGCTGGCCGGCCTGGCAGGAGTCCTGTTTTCCATGGATGTGAATTCCTCGCAACCTTCGGACTTCGGAAATTTTTACGAACTTTATGCGATCGCAGCAGCAGTGCTCGGTGGGTGCAGTTTGCGCGGCGGACAGGGTGCGGTGCTCGGCGTGCTGATCGGCACGGCGCTGATGCAGGTGTTGCGCAACATGATCGTGCTCGTATTTCCGGCCCACCAGAACATGGAGTTCGCAGTGATCGGCCTGGTGATTTTGCTCGGAGTCATCGGCGATGAAATTTTCAAACGCGCCTTTGCGAAAAAAATCAGTTGATTGCGAAATGGAACGCAATGCCGCATGGGCGAATTGACGAAGGGGAGCAAATTTTCAACAAAGGGCGGCATGTGGTACTACTCGCAAAACAATCAGCAGTTGGGTCCGATCAGTGAGGACCAATTGAAAGCAATGTTGCGCGGCGGAGTGCTCGGGGGCGCGACGCTGGTTTGGAAAGAGGGAATGTCCGATTGGACTGCTGTGGCGGATGTTGCGGTGCTGGCGAGTGTCGCGCCGCTGCCAACGCAGATTGCCCCTGCGCCGCAGACCGCCGCCAATCCCTACGCAACCCCGCAACGTGTGGCGGTGACCACTCATTCGCCCTATCACGCTGCCCCTCCGATCAATTCAGGTGGGATTCTGGCGTTTGCAATCTGTGTGACCGTGCTTTGCTGTATTCCGTTTGGCGTGGTGGGCATCGTGTTCGCCGCGCAGATCAACCAAAAGCTGGCGATGGGCGACTACGCCGGGGCGGCGGACTCGGCGCGCAAGGCGAAGATGTGGAGCTGGATCGGTCTCGGCAGTTGGCTGGTGTTGATCGGCTTTTACGCGCTCGCCGTGGCCGGCGGTGTGGTTTCGGGCAATTTCAGATAAGTCCGAGCAACCGTATGGTCCGCTCGGTCGCATGCTCGTGCTGACGAATCACGCGCAACGCATTCTCCGACATGCTTGCAAGGGTCGATGGGCTGGTTAGAAGCCGGGCGATGGCCTCCGATAAAAGTGTCATGTCATCCAGTTTAACGGCGGCATTTTGCGAAACCAGGGAAGAGGCCAGGGGTTCGAAGTTTTCCATGTGTGGCCCGAAGATGGTGATCTTGCCCGCCATGATTGCCTCGCACGGGTTTTGTCCACCGTGAGCGAGAAAACTTTTGCCGATGACCACGAGGTCGGCATGGGCCGTCCAATCCTTCAGTTCACCGGTGCTGTCGACCACAAGACAGGTGTTCGCAGCATCGCGGGGATGATGCGGTCGACCGCGCAATACGACTTCGAAGCCCGCCTTTTCTAAATCCGCCTTGACCAGCTCGCGGCGCTCGGCATGACGCGGCACGCAGATGAAAAAGGATCCCGCCGCGCGAACGGCTTTGCCGATCAAGATTTCCTCGCCATCATGAGTGCTGGCGGCGAGAACGATTTTCCGCGACCCATGAAGTGGATCCAGTAGCGCGGCGAACTCCGGACGAAGCATGGGCAATCGGTCGCTCGCAGGGTCAAACTTGATGCTGCCGGTGAGATGGATGCGTTCGCGTTCGATTCCCAGTGAGGCGAAACGTGCGATGTCTTCTTCGCCCTGCACGGCGACCAGCGAAATTTTCCGGAACAGCGGCTGAACCCAGCGGCGGAATTTTTGATAGCGTTTTTCCGAGCGTGAGGAAAGCCGGGCATTGATCATTGCCACGGGAATCTGCCTCGTGGCGCACTGCTGCATCAACTCGGGCCATGCTTCGGCTTCGATGAGCACGATCCGGCTCGGCTGGAAGCGCGACAGATAGCGGAGGACGAAACAATGCAGGTCGATCGGCGCATACAGCACCCGCAGGTTGGCAATGTCGGCGTTTGTCGCAACGTGATAGGCCGTAGCCGTGCTGACCGCCAGAACGCAGGGCGAAGGGTCGTGCAGGCGGACCGCGCGCAGCAGTTTCAGAGCGACCTGGGTTTCGCCGACGCTGACCGCATGGTAGTGGGTGCGGTGGCAGGGTTCCCATTCGATGTCATCCCGATAGCAAGTGAAACGTTCCCGCAGCGGTGTCGACCAACCGCCGCGGCTGGACATTTTCCGCAACCACGAGGGCAGTGCGATGAGCAACAACAGCGGGCCAGCCAGGCGATAGAGCGTCAGTGCCAGCACCCATCGCCATTCGGTTGTTGCAGCTGTGGGTGCGGGATTCATCACTTGTTTTTCACGCAGCGCAGGGATTGCAGGACTTTCCCCTGGCTTTCCCAGAGCACTTGAAAATCCGTTTTCGGGTAAAAGAAATCATCCTTCCGCCAGGGCACGCAAGTGAAACGCCCGAAGCGGGTGACCTGGTCGCAGACCCATTCGTAGTATTCGTCATGGTCGGTTTTGAAGAGAAACTCGCCGCCGGGTTCCAACGCATCCCACAGCGAGCCGAGAAAATCCTGCTGCACCAACCGTCGCTCATGGTGCCGCGCTTTGGGCCAGGGATCGGGACACAGCAAATGCAGGCGTTTGATACATTGCCTTTCCAACAGCCATTCTATGGTGTACTTGCTTTCCAGCCGCAAAACCTTGCAATTCACCAGTCCCGCCCGGGTGATGTCGCGCGCGACCTTGCGGACTCTTCCCAACAGGCGCTCGACGCCGAGGAAGTTTCGTTCGGGAAATTGCCGGGCCATCGCCAGCAGAAAAGCGCCATCGCCGCAGCCAAGGTCAACTTCCAGCGGGGCATCGCCGGGGAAAATCTCCCGTCTGCCGATCCTGCGGAAATAATCCGACGGCACGAAAAGTCCCGCTTCGATCTCTTTGAGTTTCACCCCCTTGGCCATCGTGCTGGCTGCTTTTCCCCGAATTCGCACATGCTGTCAATGGCGATTGGTTCCGCCATACCGAAATCGACTCAGCCTGGCTCCGCATGATGTCATTCAAACAATCAGCCCGCCGCTGCGGTTTTGTGCGTTTGAATTCTTCACAACCGTGCACGATTTTTTGCGCAATCGCCGTATTCACCGCTTGACCATGCCTGTGAAATGAGCCATTTTTCCGCTGCATTAAGCCCGCCTAACTCAATCACAACTCATCATCACCGTGGAACTCGATCAAATCCGCAAAATCGTCGAACTCATGCAGGAACATGAACTTTCCTATTTCGACATGACCACAGCCGACGGGGTGCATTTGCGCCTCAAAAAAGGAGCCGATCTTGAGACGCTGCGCAACGCGATTTCCGCCGCCCAGTTTTCCCCGCAGGCCGCCGCAATGCCCGCCGCCGCAGCTCCCGTCGCGCCGACAGCCGTCGCCGCGGGCTCGGAAATCACCTCGCCGATGGTGGGAACATTCTACCGCAAGGCATCTCCTGATGCGGCGGAATTCGTCAAGGTGGGCGATGCCGTGAGTGTCGGCCAGACGCTGTGCATCATCGAGGCGATGAAAGTGATGAATGAAATCAAGGCGGAAAAATCAGGCGTCATCATCGCTGCGGTGGCCCAGGACGGTCATCCGGTGCAATATGGCGACGTGCTGTTCCGAATTTCCTAATCCTGTGCCAGCCAATCCGAACATGTTCGAAAGCGTTCTTGTCGCCAACCGCGGTGAAATTGCCCTGCGCATCATTCGCGCCTGCCGCGAACTCGGGGTGGAATCGATCGCGGTGTATTCCGAGGCCGATGTCGATTCGATGCACGTGCAACTGGCCGATCAGGCCGTTTGCATCGGCAGGGGACCATCGAAGGAGAGTTATTTGAAGATCGACCGCATCATCGCGGCTTGTGAAATCACCGGCGCGCAGGCGATTCATCCGGGATACGGATTTCTATCGGAAAATGCGCGTTTCGCGGAAATCTGCACGTCGTCCGGCATCAAGTTCATCGGTCCGTCAGCCAAGGTGATTTCGATGATGGGCGACAAAGCCACGGCCCGCGCCAATGCCACCGCCAATGGCGTGCCGATCACTCCGGGGTCGGACATCATCATCGATGCCGACGAAGCTCTGGCCAAAGCCCGCGAGATCGGTTTTCCGGTGATGATCAAGGCCACGGCGGGAGGCGGAGGCCGCGGCATGCGCCCATGTTTCCGCGCCGAGGATTTCCATGCCCTCTTCGTCGCGGCCTCCAATGAAGCGATGGCTTGTTTCGGCAATGGTGTATGTTATCTGGAAAAACTGGTGCTCAACCCCCACCACATCGAATTTCAAATCATCGCCGACACCCACGGCAATTTCCTCCATCTCGGCGAGCGCGACTGCTCGATGCAGCGCCGCAACCAGAAGATCATCGAGGAATGCCCTTCGCCACTGATGACTCCGGCTCTGCGCAAGCGCATGGGTGAGGCCTCGGTGAACCTGATCCAGGCGATCGGCTACGAAAACGCGGGCACCATAGAGTATCTCGTCGATGCCGCCGGTGAGAATTTTTACTTCATGGAAATGAACACCCGGATTCAGGTCGAGCATCCGGTGACCGAGGAAGTGATGGGTTGCGAACTGATCAAGGAGCAAATCCGCATCGCCGCAGGAATGCCGCTTTCCGAGCATGTGCTGAATGCGAAACCACGCGGGCACTCGATTGAATGCCGCATCAATGCGGAAGATCCCTACAACAATTTCACCCCGAGCCCGGGCAAAATCGATCTCTGGTATGCACCTGGCGGCAAAGGCGTGCGCGTCGATACCCACGTCTATTCCGGCTATACGGTGCCGCCGTACTACGACTCAATGATTGCCAAGCTGATCGTCACCGCCGCCACGCGGGAAATCGCCATCGCCCGCATGAAGCGTGCTTTGTCCGAATTCATGATCCGAGGCATCAAGACCACGATTCCTTTTCAACTTGAAATCCTCAACCACCCCGATTTTGTCAGCGGCGATTATGACATCGGCTGGGTGGGACGGTATCTCGAGGAAAAGGAGAAGGCTTGATTCAGCTTCGTCGCGTTATTTTTCGCATGGCTTGATTGAGTTGAGTGCTTTCAGTGGGGGGATCGACAACCCCAGTGCTCGTGAAAGTCAGAAAATCCCGTCCGGTTTTGATCTTGTTCCGACATGACAAACGGAAATGCTCGACGCGGGGTGGGTGATCGGATTCAATGGGGCATGAGCAGATCCGACGGCAGGCAGGCGAACCAATTGCGCGAAATTTCCTTCACGCCCGACGTGGCTCCATACGCGCTGGGCTCGGTGCTGGTGTGCTTCGGCAACACCCGGGTCATCTGCGCTGCGACGATCGAAGAAGACGTGCCGCGCTGGATGAAAATGCAGAACGTCAAAGGCGGCTGGCTCACGGCGGAATATTCAATGCTGCCCTATTCAACGTTGGAAAGAAAACAACGCGACATTACCAAGGGCCGGATCGACGGTCGTTCGTCTGAAATCCAGCGTTTGATCGGTCGAGCGCTGCGGGCCATTGTTGATTTGAAAAAAATCGGTCAGCGCACGATTTGGATCGACTGCGATGTTCTGCAGGCGGACGGCGGCACCCGTACGGCATCGATCACCGGTGCCTGCGTGGCGATGTCGATTGCCTGCAAACGCATGCTGGCCGCCGGAAAAATCAAGGAGGATCCGGTTTCGCAGTTGGTCGCCGCCGTTTCCGCCGGGATCTATCAAAAGTCGCCGATTCTCGATTTGAACTACCCCGAGGACAAGGATGCAACGGTTGATTTCAACATCGTGATGACCGAGCGCGGCGAGTTTGTCGAAGTGCAGGGCAGCGGCGAAGAGGCCGTTTTTTCCGGTGCGGAAATGACCGCCATGCTCGGTTTGGCCGAGGAGGGAATCAGCCGATTGATCGAACTGCAAAAATCGGCCATCCTCGCGGCTGATCGCGTGGAACCCTCCAAACTCGCGGATCTCGCAGCATCTTTTGGTGGAATTCGCTCCGGTCAATGATCCGGATGACGGGATTCGTGCAATACAATTAATGTTTGCCAGCATTGGCCTGGTTTCATATAAGGTGCCTTAATGGATATCCCTGAAATTGATGGGCTTCTCGTCATAATGACGCTTGGATCCGGCGCGACCGGAACGGTCTATCTGGCGGAGGATGCCGAAGGGAATTCGCTGGCGGTGAAGGTCTTCCGGGGCATGTCGATCAACCGGCAGCTTCTGATGAGAACCACGACGCGGCTGGAGGCTGGCGGATGGCCGCAGGGGGTGATGCCGGTCATCTCCGCATCTTATGAAAGCAAGCCTGCCGTGAGAATCACCCGGTGCTTCACTGACGACAATGGCCAACCAAGTAGTCTGCAGCATCAGCTGGCTTCTTATCCGGCCGCCAATTCGTGGGAAATCGTGCGCGAACTAACAAGGGCCCTTTCCGGGATGCACAAACGCCAGGTCGCCCACGGCAACCTCAAACCGGGCAATGTTTTCTTTTCCGAATCCGGCGAACTGCTGCTGACCGACTGGGCCATCGGCCAAATGCCGGGCATCGGCCATCTGGAATTCACCGATGCCTTCCTCTACCAAGCTCCCGAGCAATTGCAGGAACCTGAAGGTTATCTCGATGAAGCCGGCTACCGCTGGGACGTTTTTTCCTTTGGCGTGTTGAGTCATCTTTTGCTGACAGGGAAATTCCCACGCTGCAACGAAACATTCACCCAACTCGCGCCGCCGCCTGGTGAAACCATACGCGAGGAAATCGCCGCCAACGCCCGGAAAATCGCACTCAGCCTGAAGGAGCACGACCACTTCTCCAGGCCCGACAATCCGCGGAACACGCGCGAGTCGCAGTACCGCGAGTTGCTCGACTCCTGCGTCAGTCTGCAAGCACTTGATCGCCCGGCCTCGATGGTGGAGGTCCTCAACCGTTTCGAGGAAATCGACTTTCGCATCGATGCGGAAGAACACCGCGACATGCTGCTCGACCAGCGCCGTCGCACCGACCGCCGCGCCTGGTTCTTGGCCATGGCCGCGGGCGTGCTTCTCGGCATCGGCGTGCTTCTCGCCACGATGTTGCTGAATGCAAAAAACTCCCTGGCCGGGGAAAAAACAGAACGCAAGGCAGAACTGCTAGACCTCAAGCGTACAACAATTCAGGCCATCGATGCCAGGAAGATAGCCGAGGAGAAATTACTCACCGAAACAACGGCTGCCCGGGCGGAAACAAAGCAGGCCATCGACACGCTGCGAATCGAGCGCGGAATCTGGCTCGCCCGGGTCGAATCCGCACGCGATGCCGGCGACCACCTCTTTGCCTGGGCCTTGGAAAAAGGCAACCGCAACCTGCCGCCACTCGATGGCAGGGAACAACGCCTCAAACGCATCGAGTCCTACTACAGCGAATTTCTTGAAAAAAACGCAGGCCTTCCGGAACTTGAGGACGAAAGGGCGCGCTCGCAATTGCATCTTGCGGAAATCTCGCTGGCGCTGGGTGATGCTGAAAAATCAGCCGCCCGCCTGGAACTGGCATTGGCAGCCTGGGAGAAGCTGGAGAAGACAGCCGAGTGGGAAATGCGCATCGCCACCGACAAACTTCTGCTGGCCCTGCTCTGGCAGGGTATGAGCGACGCTCGAAGCAACAAGGCATTCGTTGAGGCCCGCGACGCGCTTGCCAAGGTCCGCGATCACGGTGCCGACCTCGACCGCCTCAAGCAACTGCGGGCGATTCTCGACTACCACGAGGCAAAAAACCTTGCCGAAGCGGGAGAGGATGCCAAGGCCCTCGACCAGTTGACCAACGCGACCAGGCAACTGAACGAACTGGTTGATTCGCGACCCGATGCCATGGTCTTGCGCTCCGAGTTGTCCAATTGCTTTCTTTCCACCGCCACGATCCTCGAAGGCATAGGCCGCATCGGGGATGCCCGCGAAGTCCGCGTTCTCGCAGTCAACGAACTGGTGGCACAGCTCAAGCAGAAGCCCACTGATTTTTCCCTGCGCATGGACCTGGCCGGAGCTTATGGATCGATGGCGGAAGCCTCCGTGCTGGCGGGCGATGTCTACTCTGCCGAGCAGGTGTCCAAGGAAGCGGTGACCCTGTTGGAAAAACTGATTCGCGAGCAACCGGACAACTCCGAGGCCGCCTCGCGCCTCGCTGCCCAACGAGGACTCACCGCAGGCATGCTGGAAGATCGCGGCGACTCCGTAAAGGCCAAGGAACTCGTCGACGACGGAATCCGCATTCTTGAAAGTCATGTCGCCGCCGAAAAAGGTGACGCCCTTGCCAAGTTCCGTCTCGCCATGCTGCTTTGGCAAAAGGGCCGCATCAGCGGTGCCGCCAACGACCGCAAACTGGAACTGGCACTCTGCCAGCAGGCGCTGGACATTTTTCTCGAATTCACCGACAAGGACCACGGATTTTTGCGCACTGAACAAGTCAAACGCTCGATCGCCTATCTGCTCGGCGACATGGGTCACTCGGCGCAACTTTGCAAGGACAAGGAAAAGGCGAAAAAAAGTTTCTCCGAGTCGATCAAAGTCTGGCAGGAACTGCTGAACATGCGGCCGAAAAACGAGGAATACGAGGAAGGACTGAGCTGGAGCAAGAACCGCTTCAAGGATCTCTAACGCGGGCCATCACCAGAAAATTTCGCGCAATCTGACACGAAGGGTTGCATTCCCGTCAGCGGTTGTGCATGGTCGCTCCGCGCATGAAACTGATTAGTGGCACAGCACACCGAAGTCTGGCGGAAAATATCGCCGATAACCTGGGTACAAAGCTGGCCGATGTGCATGTGACCGCTTTCCCCGACGGCGAGACGTTCGTGAAAATCAACGAAAATGTCCGCGGTGCCGATGTGTACATCATCCAACCATCCTGTCCGCCGACAAACCACAATATCATGGAATTGCTGATCATGGTGGACGCCGCCCGCCGCGCCAGCGCCGGTCGCATCAATGCCGTGATGCCTTTTTTCGGCTATGCCCGCCAGGATCGCAAGGACCAGCCGCGTGTGCCGATCACCGCGAAACTGATCGCCAACCTGCTCACCGAAGCAGGTGTGGACCGGGTGATCACGATGGACCTGCATGCCCCGCAAATCCAGGGGTTTTTCGACATCCCGGTCGACCATCTCTACGCCAAACCCGCCCTGATCGGCTACCTGCGCGATCAAGGCATTGGTGCCAACGGCAATCTCACCGTGGTGTCGCCCGATGTCGGCGGAGTGAAGATGGCCCGCGCCTATGCCGATGCCCTCGGTGCGGATCTTGCGATCGTCGCCAAGCACCGCATCAGCGCCACCAAGGTGGAGGCCATGAACATCATCGGCGAAGTGCAGGATCGCGATGTGCTGCTGGTCGATGACATGACCGAAACCGCTGGCACCCTTTGCGCCGCTGCGGAAATCCTGAAACGCAATGGTGCACGACGCATCTATGCCGGCGTCTCGCACGCCGTGCTCGGAGATCTGGGTCGGCAGCGCATCAAGGACTCGGCGATCGAATCGGTCATCACCACCGACTCCGTACCAATGGCCTGCGGTGAAAAAGTCCTCAACGTGGGAATCGGCCCCCTGCTCGCCGAGGCGATCCGCCGCATCAATGGCGGCCAGTCCGTGACTTCCCTGTTCGAAGTTTGAATTCACCGCAACTGACCTTGCGCGAAGTCGAAGTTGTTGTATGATGGATCACTCATGCAGCAAAGGAAGATCATTTTGCAAGCCGTCACCGCCATCGCAGTGGTATGGCTTACCGTGTTCGCCATTCGCTCCTGGGCCGGCTCGAAAAAAATCACGGCGGAAAAAATCAATGCCGTCATCGACTCCGCGCAGTTCGCCGACTTGTCGGGTGGCGACCAGTTCGATGCGAAAACCGCCGAAAAACGGGAGAAAAAAATCCGTGAAATCGCCAATCTCACCAACCAGCTCGATTTTCAGGAGCGCGAAAAAAACCGCGAAAAGCGTAGCGGGGAGAAGTTTTTCCGACTGCTCAATCCCAAGGAGAGAAATCTCTTCATCGATCTCACCGTGGCGGAAAGCATGAATAAGTTCATGCAGGCTCTCGATCAAATGCCCGCGGCCGAACGTAAAAAATTCGTCGCCCAGGGACTGGCGGAAATCGAAAAGGGAAAGACGGCGGAGGAAATCGAACGCACCAAGGAACTCGGCGAGGATGTGCTGGAAAAAATCACCCAGGAGGGCATGCGCGCGTATTTTGAAAAAGCCAGCACCGACACCAAACTGGACCTCGCACCTTTGATGGAATCGATGAACGAAGTCATGCAGGGCATGCGCGGCGGCCGCTTCGGCCCGCGGGAAGAGCGTTAACGCCAACTCAGCAGCCATGCAATTCCGCAACAACCAGCACCCCGGACATGAAGGCGCACCAGCGGGTTTTACTCTAACTGAAATCCTGATTGTCGTCGCCATCATTATCGCTCTTGCCGCGCTGGTGATTCCGATATCCCGATCTGCCATCGCCAAGTCCCGCCAGGGTGCCTGCCTAGGCAATCTCCGCCAGATCGGCATCGGCCTGGAGTCCTACCTGCAGGATCACAATGACACCATGCCGGTTCTCGAAGCGGGCCGCAAAAGCAAGGACGGGGAGGCCGCGGTGCTCGAAGTGCTGCTCGCCCAGTACATTGAAACGCCCGACACCTTTCACTGCCCTGCCGATCGGGAGAAATACGCCGAATCCGGATCGAGTTACCTGTGGAATTCCACCCAGAACGGACAACACAAACTCAGCCTGAAATTTTTCAATGTGTCCGACAACCCCGGACTGATTCCGCTGGTGACCGACAAGGAGGCATGGCATCCGGGAAAATCCGGTGTCAATATTCTCTATGCCGATTACAGCGCCGCCAAGGAGTTTAAAATGAAAACCTCACCCTAACAAGAGAGCACGTCATGGAACAAAGCATGCTCGAAATCAAGGACCTGTGGAAATCGTTCAACGGTTTGCCCGCATTGCAGGGCGTTTCCTTCAAGGTGGCCAAAGGTGAGATTTACGGTCTGCTCGGCCACAACGGCGCGGGCAAAAGCACGACCCTCGGAATCATTCTCGGCATGGTGGCGGCGGGCTCGGGAGAGGTGCTGGTCGATGGGGTTTCGGTCCAGCAGGACCGCGCCAGGGCGCTGCGCAAGGTGGGTGCGATCTTCGAAGCCCCGGCGTTTTATGATTACCTCAGCGGCTGGAACAACCTGAAAATCCTGGTTGGTTATTCCGGCCGCTTTGATGAAAAATCGGCGCGCGAAGTGGTGGATCGGGTCGGCCTGACGGATCGCATTCATTCAAATGTCCGCACCTACAGCCATGGCATGCGCCAGCGACTTGCGCTTGCCCAGGCCTTGCTGCCGGAGCCGGAAATTCTGTTGTTGGATGAACCGACCGACGGCCTCGATCCGGAGGGCATCAAATGGTTCCGCGAATTCATCCTCGAACTGCGCAGGCAACGCGGCATCACCGTGCTGTTCAATTCCCACCTGCTCGCCGAGGTGGAACAGATGTGCGACCGCATCGCGATTCTGCGGGGCGGCAAACGGGTCTTCGAAGGGCCGATCAAGGGGCTGGAAGACGGCAACGCCCGCTTCCTGATCGATGTGACACCGGTCGACAAAGCGCTCGAGGTGATCGCCACGCACGGCGGCTACATGGAGAGCCCGGAAATCGCCCACATCCCCTGCGCGATCGATCCGGCTGCGGTCGTCAGGGACATGGTTCTCGCCGGCATCGCGGTGAAATCATTCCACGCGCAACACCGCTCGCTCGAGGATCTCTACATGGAAATCAAACTGGAATCCCAACTCACCCGCACACCATGATTTTTTTCGCCCAACTCCGCGGCGAACTCCGCAAGCTCTTTTCCAAACCGCGCACCTGGATTGGCTACGGCGCCTTTCTGGCGATGGAGGTGTTGATTCTTTTTGTTTACAAACTGGACCGAGCCCAAGCCAACATGCGCGGCACACTGGAGCAAAACGGCCTGCAGTTCGACACCTACTACAGTTCGCTCACCATCACTTTCACGATCATGCTGCTGAGCATGTTTGTGCTGGGCTCGATTTTCTTCGCGCTGGTGGCGGGGGATATCGTCGCCAAGGAAAACGAAGACGGCAATCTGCGGCTGATTTTCGCACGACCAATCACCCGCCTGCGGTTGCTGTTCGTCAAATATGTCGCCGCCTGCCTTTACACCATGAGCTTTGTTTTTTTCGTCGGCATCAGCGGTTACCTGATGGCGATGGCCGCGGTCGGTTGGGAAGGCGGATTGTTCGTGCTCGAACCCAAGATGAAGGTTTTCGCCGCCTATCCTCTGTGGTTCGAGGGTGCGTCGCGTCTCGCTCTCGGGGCCTTCGGCATCAGCCTGAGTATGCTGACGATCACTTCGATCGCTTTCATGTTTTCCTGTTTCAAAATGAAACCAGCGGCCGCGACGATCATCACGCTGAGCATTTTGTTCGTGGACATGATCGTGCAGAATTTTCCATTCTTCCGGCCCTACGAATCCTGGTTCATCACCTGGCGCATGAGCACATGGGTGTTCCTGATGGAAACGCACATTCCCTGGGCAAAAATCCTCGAGGCCTTCGCATTCCTCGGCGGCCTCAACGCCACCGTGTTCATCATCGGCTGGCTGAACTTCCAGTCGCGCGATTTCAAAACCTAAGCATGTTTTGTTGCGCCAGAAGTAATACAACGCCGTGACATGTTGCGCACCCATCCTGAATGGTTTATCCTAAAGTTCGCAGTTGGAATTGCAGAATTTCTCTTAAAGCCTTGTAGAACATGGGCTAGAGAGGAAATACGATTCGTTTTTCTTTTCACTTAATGGGTGAAAACATGGCAAAAATGTAATTTGCATGTTGGTAACGCTGCATCAATGGTTTGAAGACGAAATCAATCGCACTTGAGCCTATTTCAGCGTTGTAACTGCGGTTCCTAGTGTTATGTCGCTGAAATAACAATTCAATTAAATGGTTTTGCGTTTTCTTTGGGTGCTGCCGGGGCTGATCTCTTCAAGGCGTTTGCGACATCTTTCAACTTTGGCGAGTATCTCTTCAGCCGTTGCTGTCCACACGAATGCTGTGGCCCGCTCATTGTGTGCTTCGATGA
>CAMAQB010000055.1 GCA_945860285.1 Akkermansia muciniphila
CCATGGCACGGGCGGCGGCGTGCTGGTTGCCTGTGGTCTCCGCGCACACACTGGCCGGCGCGCCGGAATCGGCGGCGAGGCGTGCGAGGGACATTTTGGCTCGTCCTTGGGCTGGGTGGGCTCTTACGCAGCAGAATGCTGCGACTCCTAAGGGATTTTTGGCTCGTCCTTGGCCTGGGTGGGGGCGCGTGTCCACGTCCAAAGAGATTGGTTTTGCAGTTTTTACGCATCAGAAAATGGGAAATCCAGCAAGGTGAATGCTCGGGATTGTCGATCAAGCGTGGGTAATGCGGGGGAGTTCGTGGGTATGCGTGCGGGGTCAATCGGTACGGGTGCGGGCAATCGCGTATTGCCTGCAATTCTGTGCTTGCGTCCGGGAAAAACGGGGCGATGATTACCGCCGCTGGCAGTCAGCACTACTATTATGGCACAATCTACTTTACCCGCTTTAGGATACGATTACAACGCGCTGGAACCGCACATGGATGCGCGGACGATGGAAATCCACCACAGCAAACATCATCAGGCATACGTCACCAATCTGAACAATGCCGTCGCAACGAAGCCGGAATGGGCGGACAAAAGCGCGCTGGAACTGATCGTGGATCTCAATGCCGTGCCCGAAGACATCCGCGCGGCGGTTCGCAACAATGGCGGCGGTCACGTCAATCATAGTCATTTCTGGGAAATCATCGCCCCCGGCGGTGCGAAAGCCCCTGCGGGAGAACTTGCCGCGGCGATCGACAAGGCATTCGGAACCTTCGATGCCTTCAAGGAAGCCTTTGCCAAGGCTGGCGCCACCCGTTTCGGTTCCGGCTGGGCTTGGCTGGTTGTCAAGGCCGATGGCTCGCTCGCGGTCACGTCAACGCCGAATCAGGACAATCCGCTGATGGGTGCCGCCGCAGGCTGCTGTGGCAGCGCTCCGATCCTCGGGCTCGATGTCTGGGAGCACGCCTATTATTTGAATTATCAAAACCGCCGTCCGGATTACATCGCCGCATTTTGGAATGTGGTGAATTGGGACAAGGTCGCCGAGCTCTACGCTGCTGCGAAGAAGTAATCGCTGCGGCATTCCCCATCGATCCCCGGGAATTTTTCCGGGGCGGTGATGGTGTTGTTCGATGAATTACGCACGAGTGATCAATTCGTCTCTCAGGCTTTCGGACCACTCGGCATGGTGATCCAACCAGGGAAAAGCCTGACTGCCGAATTCCGGTGTTTGTTTTTCACTGGTACCCTGAACCCACCGGGAGGTCGGGTCGATTTTGGTATTCCGAACAGTCGGTCATTGATGGCTGGTGGCACTGAGGAAGTTGTTAGGTGTTCGCTGAAAAATTTCCTTGCCCGTTAGGGAGATCTATGTCAGTTACCTACACAGTAATTTCCTATTTAACCAAGTCATTCAAATGAAAAAAATCGCCCCATTGATGATCCCCCGATTGTTCGTGTGTCTGCTGGGAGTCGGATCTTTCATCAGTAAGGTGCACGCCTATTCGCCAAAGCCTGACCTGATTGCGGCGGGGGTGATCGCGGCGTTGAAAACCGACACCAATTCCTCGCCCTTGTATGCGGAGAGTTACAATCTTGGACCAACAGGGTTGCGGGGATGGATGTACCGGGATCATCTCAACATGGGGCAGGAGGGATTGCAGACCAACCAGGATCGACAGATTTTAGTCACCGCAGTCGGCGCGGGCACACCGGCGTCCTCCGCGGGTTTGGCAGTCGATGACGTGATTCTCGGTGTCAAGGCCGGCAGTGGGACGGCGTTGGCCTATCCGGCGGACGCGTTCACCACTGATGCCCGCAAGGCCTTTGGTGCGGCGATCACCGAGGCGGAAACCACGGCCAAAGCGGGCGTGTTTCGCATCCTGCGCTGGCGAGCCGGGGTTTTTTCCGAGGTTCAGCTCAACCTTCCCGCTATCGGAGACTACACCGCCACGGCACCCTACAACTGTCCCAAGTCGGCTGCGGTTCTGGCCGCTGCCATTGCCCGGCTCGACAGCGAAACCGCCAACAGCATGTCTGGCGGGTGGAGCGATGCGGCCAAAGCGCTGGCCTTGCTGGCGGCGGTGAAACCGGCGGATGCCAATTATAATGCCGTGCGGCAGAAATTGCAAAATTATGCCCGCAACATCGCACCGGCGAATCTGTCCTTGTCCGGTTGCGACACCTGGAACTGGGGATACATGAACATTTTTCTCAGCGAGTATTATCTGCGCAGCGTTGCCGATGGCGCTCCGGATGCCACCGTGTTATCCGGCATCAACAAATACACCACGGCGCTGGCAAAGGGCCAGAGCAAGTATGGCACCTTCGGCCACGGCGGGGCGGAGCGGCAGGCGGATGGCAGCCTGCACGGCTCGATTTCCTGGTATGGCCCGGTGAACTCGGCGGGACTGGTCGCGAATCTGGGGATTGTGTTGGGAAAAAAGGCGTTGGTGGCGGGAAACATTGCCATCGATCCGGAGATCGATCCGGCGATCGTGCGCGGCTCGAATTTCTTCGCGTATTTCGTCAACAAAGGAGGCATTCCCTATGGTGAGCACGAACCGTGGTCGGGCGGTCACGCATCGAACGGCAAAGACGCAATGGCGGCGGTGATGTTCGCTTTGCAGGGCACCCAGCCCGTGGAAACAGAGTATTTTACCCGCATGTCGGTGGCCGGATGGGTCGGCCGCGAATACGGTCATACAGGTCAAGGGTTCAGCTATCTCTGGTCCGCCCTCGGTGCGGCGATGGGCGGTGATGAGGCCGCCGCCGCCCACCTCAATCAAGTGCGCTGGCACCTCGATTTGGAGCGTCGGACTGATGGCTCCTTTGTTTACGATGGCGGCGAGCAATACGGTGGAAGTTCTACTGTGGGCTATTTTGGGTCGAGCAGTTATTACGGCTTGAGTCCGAATGCCTGTTTTGTGCTTACCTATGCCCTTCCACTGAAGAGATTGTTGATCACCGGTCGAGATGCGCTTCCCGCCAACACCCTCAATGCGGCCAAGGTGGCCAATGCCGTAGCCGCCGGTTCTTATGATCGGGACAGCGTCGGCAGCTCGGTCGCGACCCTGCTGGCGGCGTTCAGCGAATACGACCCGGTGGTGCGCCATGATGCCGCCGAGCAAATGGCCGCAAAATCCCTCACCACGGGGGAACTGAACGCGCAAATCGCTTTGATCACCAACGGCATCACCATGAGTCCCGATCCGAACGTGCGTCAGGCGGTGTGTGAAACGATGGGAATCCGCAAGCCGACCGGGGCCCTGAGCGCGTTGAGCCAGCGGCTTTCGGACACCGACTTGTGGGTGCGCGGCAAGGCCTCCAATGCGTTGAAAAATTACGGTTCGGCGGCCAGTTCGCAGGTCAACACCATGCTCGCGGCTTTCACGGCCAATGCCACCGACCCGGATGTGATCGTCTGGGATGACCCAATCCAGATTGCCAATGGTTACCTGGCCGACACCTTGTTTCAGGCGATGGCGAACAACACCTACGCGGCGGACAAGCAGACCTTGCTCTATCCGGCGCTGCGGGCGGGATTGAAACAGCCGGACGGCATGGCGCGCATGTATCTGGGCAGCTTTTTGAAAAACAAACTCACGCAGGCGGATGTGCTGGCTGTGGCACCGAGCATCGTCGCCGCCGTGGCCGAGCGCTCGCCGGCCGACCGGATGTTCAGCGATGTGATTCGCTACGACGCGCTCAACACTCTTGCGAAGTTCAAGATCGAAGAGGGGATTCCCCTCTGTCTGTTATTGAAAGAGCAGACCTGGCATGGTGATGACTGGGATCCATTTACCCTCTTGCAGAACACCTACCGCGGTGCCGCCAAAGACGCGCTGCCCACACTTTACAAATGGCAGGAACACATCCCGCAGTTTGCCGCCGATGGTTCGATCGGGGGTTGTTGCCCCACGCGTTTGGACAACATCACCAACAAAATCGCATCCACCATCGCGGCCATTGAAAACGACCCGTCGCCTCCGACCTTGCTGTATCTCAAGAGCATGACCGCGAGTGCGAGTCCGGCTTCGTTCACCATGCCGACGACCCAGACCACCTTGGTGTCCAACGTGACCGATCAAGACCAGGGCACGCCGAAATTGATTTGGAGCAAAGTCAGCGGTGCGGGAGCCGTTTCCTTCAATGCCGTGCCATCGACGACAAATTATACCGCTACGTTCAACACTCCCGGCAAATACAAATTGAAAGTCGCCGCCGTCGATGGTTCGATTCTCGATTACAACAATTGGATCACCTATTCACTGGGTTATTACGATTTCAAGACCTACAATGAAACGCTTGCCGCCGTGACTCGGACTGTTGAAATTACCATTCTTCCGGACAACAACCGCGCTCCGGTGCCGCAGAACCAGGGTCTTGCCACACCGGCGAATACGGGTCTTGCCGTCACGTTGGCGGCAACGGATCCCAATGGCGACCCGCTGACCTACAGCAACGTCGCTGCACCAGGTCGCGGCTCGCTGTCGGGGGTTGCGCCCAACCTGACCTATACTCCCGCGCTGAATTACAACGGCCTGGACAGTTTTACTTTCAAGGCCAATGACGGCAAGGTGGATTCGGTTTCGGGCACCGTGACGATCGATGTGGGCGCAGTCACGAACCGCCGCCCGGTGGCGGTGAATCAATATGTGAGCACCGCAGAAGAGACTGCCGTCGCGGTGACCCTGAGCGGCACGGATGCCGATGGCAATGCACTGATCTATGATATCGTCGGCGCACCGGGGCACGGCACGCTGAGTGGAACCGCTCCGAATTTGATCTATCAACCGGCGGCCAATTATCCGGTCGGAAATTTCAACGCGACAGACAGTTTCACCTTTACCGTGCGCGATGCTACGCTCACCAGTGCTGTGGCAACGGTCAGCATCACACTGACTCCGGTCAACGATGCACCGATCGCCTTGGCACAAAGCAAAAGTGTATCGGCCAACTCGTCGAACCCGATCACCCTGCTGGGCTTGGATGCGGAAGGTTACGCGCTACAGTATTCGATAGCCAGCAATCCAGGTCACGGCATCCTGACGGGCACCGCGCCGAACCTAATCTACGAACCGACGACGAATTACCGCGGAGCGGACAGTTTCACTTTCACGGTGACCGACAGCGAAAACACGGTGTCGGCCTCGGCCACCGTCAGCATCAATGTCATCAACGACCCTCCCGTCGCCAATCCGCAATCGGTCGAATTGCCACCGGATCTTGCCAAGTCGATCACCCTGAGCGGCAGTGATGCCAGCAATGATCCGCTGACATTTGTCGTGCTCAGCCAGCCGACAAACGGAAATCTAACGGGTACTGCGCCGAACCTCACCTACACCCCGACACCCGGCTACACCGGAACGGACAGTTTCACCTTCAAAGTCAATGACGGGGTGACGGATTCTCCTTCCGCCGTGGTGAGCTTGAACGTTTTGCAATGGCAGACCTGGACCAACCTCGCGCCGGGCAACTGGTCGGCCGGTGCAAGCTGGGCCGGTGGTGTCGCACCCGTCGCCGGAGGCAGCAGCCTTGGCATGTTGATTTTCAATACCACTCCCACGGGAATCAGCAGCAACGACCTTGCGGGCACCTTCGCGCTCAATCGGGCGAACTTCAGCAGCTCACTGCCGGTGTTGACCGTGAGTGGCAATGCCCTTTCCTTTGGCACAAACAACGGCACCCTTCCGCAGATCAACCAGGGCAGCAATAACAATGTCACCCTTTCCCATGGTTTGACTTTGTCCGCCAATACCGTTCTCGGTGGCATTGGTTCCGGTGAACTATTCGTTTCCGGTAAACTCTCCGGCGCGGGCAGCCTGACCAAGAACAGCAGCGGCAACCTAACGATTTCCGGTTTGAACACCGCCACCACTCCAACACCCGCTTTCAGTGGCGGCATCACCATCAATGTTGGCCAACTCACTCTCGGAAACAAGACCGGTGTGGGTACGGGAATCCTTACGATGGCGGGAGGCACGACGTTACGAACGACCGACTTCGAAGGCAACAGTTCGGGCGGTGCGTTGTCGAACGCGTTCCAGTTGAGCGGTGGTTTGGTCAATACCTTGGTTAGCTTTGGCGTCAACAAGGACGTTTGGATCAGCGGTCCGGTAAGCGGACCCGGGGGATTTCTCATCACCGGTGACGGTCGTGACCAGGGTCTGACACTTGCGGGTGCCAAGTCCTTTACCGGCGGGGTGACCTTGGGCACGGTGGGCACGACGGAAGGGCCCAATGTCAGCATCGACAATGCGACGTCGCTCGGTTCGGGGGTATTGCGTTCGGAACTGAGGGGGACAACTCTCACCAAAGGAGGAAT
This sequence comes from Akkermansia muciniphila, assembly GCA_945860285.1. Classification (GTDB taxonomy): domain Bacteria; phylum Verrucomicrobiota; class Verrucomicrobiia; order Verrucomicrobiales; family Akkermansiaceae; genus UBA956. The sequence continues at coordinate 6,317 of CAMAQB010000055.1, forward strand.
CCGGCTCTTGGCCAGCATCACCAGCGGCTCCGGCGTGAGCAATCCGATCGAACTCGCACCCAGTGCCCGCCTGGTGGTCAACACACAGGCATTCAATCTGCTGCTGTCCGGACCGATCACGAATTCCGGCAGCTTGGTCAAGATCGGCACGGGCACGCTGACGCTCTCTTCGGTAGGCAATACCTACAGTGGCACCACCACCATCAATGGCGGCACGCTGACCTGCAACACCGCGACCTCGCTTGGCAAAGGACCACTGGTGATCAGCAGCAGCGGCAGTTCCAAGCTCAATTTGAATTTTGCCGGTACGCGACAGGTGACTTCGTTGTCCCTCGGTGGAGTGGCACAGGCCAACGGCACATACGGTTCCACCGCCTCGCCAGCAACAAATAAAAACAACACCTATTTTTCCGGAACGGGCACGGTCACGGTCATTCCGGCCACAAGCACGTCCTTGGCATTGAGCGGGGGAGTGACACCAGCCGTGCCTGGAGACCCTCTGACGTTCACCGCCACGGTGACGGGTGCGTCACCGACTGGAAACGTATCCTTCTATGATAGTGCAGCGTTGATTGGCACTACTGCCTTGGATGGTTCTGCACAGGCCAGCATCACCACCAGCACTCTTGCCACAGGATCGCACAGCATCACGGCGCAGTATTCCGGCAATGCGGGAAACGGGGCGAGTACTTCGACAGCGCTGACGATTCTCATCGGTGTGCCGGTCCCGGCGACGAATCTTGTTGCCACGGCGGACACCTCGGTCCGATTGACCTGGACGGCTGCCAGCGGTGCGATCGGATATTTTGTCAAACGATCAACGGTCAGCGGCGGTCCTTACGTCACGCTCGGATCGGTCAGTGACCAGCAGTTTTACGACAGTCCCTCTACCAGCGGCATTACATACTACTATGTCGTGACTGCCGTGAACAATGCCGGTGAGAGCTCCAATTCGGTCGAGGCCAGTGCCACCCCCAACGCGCTGCCCTCCACCACGACCCTTGCGAAATCCCCCTCGGTGACATCAGGCGTCTATGGCACGACCATGACCTTTACGGCCACCGTTGCGGTGAGCGGCGGACCGGCCAGCGGCACTGTTTTGTTCAAGGATGGCTCCACGGTTTTGGGATCCGGCGCATTGGCATCCGGTACGGTCAGCTTTATCACCAGTACATTGAAGCCAGCAACGTATTCGATCACTGCGACTTATCTCGGCGATGCCACATTCGCGTCCAGCATATCAGCACCGACGACCTACGCGGTTACGGCAAAAGCATTGACCCTCACCGGCATCACGGCGGCGGATAAAACCTATGATGCCGCCAATGTTGCCAGCTTGAGCAGCGGCACGTTGAATGGTGTGCTGGCTGGTGAGACCGTGGCCGTGGTGGCCGGCAGCGGCACGTTCGCCAGCGCGAATGCTGGCAATTGGGCGGTGACGGCCAGTGGATATTCGCTCGGCGGAGCGGATGCCGGAAACTACTCACTGCCGGCCCAGCCGAGTGTGCCGAATGCAACCATCAATGCGAGACCGGTGCAACTGACCGGCTCGCGTGCCTACGATGGAACAATCCTTGCGGCAGCGGGGATTCTAACAATCACCAACAACCTCGATGGCGCGAATCTCTCCCTGACCGGGAGTGCGAACATTGCCGATAAAAATGTCGGATCTCCGGCGATTCTCGGTTTGCCGGGTCGGGTGCGTGTGGCTTCCGGAGACACCGGTATCAACGCGGCTTCTTCGATTGCGGTGAACATGGGTGTCGCGCCAGCGAATGGCAACACTCTGGTAGCGGTGATTGCGACGCGCGGGACCTCAACGGGAAGAGTGACGGGAATAACCCAGACCGGGGCGACCTGGACGCGGGTATCGCAAGGAAGCAATGCCGGTGGTTCCACGACCGAAATATGGATTGCGTCCAATGTTTCCGGTGCCGCGGCGACTCTAACAATTAACCAGGCTACGCTCCGCTCGGCAGCGGTGGTGGTGGAATACAGCGGCATACTTTCCGCAAGTCCGCTGGACAAGGCCGCCAATGCACACGGTAATTCCGTCAGTCCTTCCACGGGCACAACGGCGAGCACAGTCCAGGCCAATGAACTCTGGATCGGCGGCATGGGTTTGGTCAACAGCGGTTACACAGTGACATCCCCGACGAATTCCTTTATCTCCATTGCCAGCGCGCAATCAATATCAACGTCGGCTTCAAATAATGCAAAAATCTATGCCCTTGAACGCGTGGCGACTACTATCGGGACTGCCAGCACTGTCGGCACCACAACAACTTCGCAGTGGTCCGGGGCCATCGCCACCTTGAAAGCGGCGGCATCGACTTCCACGTTGACACTCACCGGTTCGGCGGCTGGCAACTATACACTGAAAGGGGCGACCGGATCTGTCACGGTCAATGCCAAGTCGCTTTCCGTCACGGCACCCGCCATTGCCTCAAAGCCTTACAACGCCTTGCCAGGTTCGGGTGCCGTCACCGTCGGTACATTGTCGGGTTTTATCGGAACAGAAACCGTGACCGCCACTGCGACTGCATCGGTTTATCCCAGTTCAAATGTTGGCACCTATTCCGGGAACACCATCAGCTATGCGCTTGCCAACGGCACCAATGGCGGATTGGCAGCGAATTACAGTCTCGCCAATGGCACCGCATCCGGGACCATTACCCCCCGGACGTTGACACTCACCGCCCAGCCGAACACCAGGGAGTACGACGGCGGCACCAGTGCGGCGGCGGTGCCGGTTTCCAGCGGTTTGCAGGGCAGCGACACGGTGACGGATGCGTCGGAAGTTTACGACAACAAGAACTTCGGCACGGGCAAGATTCTCACGGTGAACAGTTACACAGTCAACGACGGCAACGGCGGCAACAACTACAGTGTCAGTCTGGTGCCAAGCAACGCCGGGGTGATTAACAAGCGGGTTCTGACACTCACCGCGCAGCCGAACACAAGGCAATACGACGGCGGCACCAGTGCGGCGGCGGTGCCGGTTTCCAGCGGTTTGCAGGGCAGCGACACGGTGACGGATGCGTCGGAAGTTTACGACAACAAGAACTTCGGCACGGGCAAGACTCTCACGGTGAACAGTTACACAGTCAACGACGGCAACAGCGGCAACAACTACAGCATCAGTCTGGTGCCAAGCAACGCCGGGGTGATCAACAAAATGAATCTGAGTGTCAGCGCGGTGATGGCGAGCAAAATCTATGATGGTACGACCACCGCTGCCGGCTCGCCCACGATTTCACCGGCCCTTGCAGTGGGGGATACGACAAACGTGCTTGCACAATCTTTCGCCAGTCCGGCTGCGGGTCAGAACAACAAGGAAATCATTCCGAACATCGTCATCAACGATGGAAATAATGGCGGAAATTATCAGGTCACGCTCAATCATTTCAATTTCGGCACGATTACGCCCGCTGTCGCGACGATCATGCTTGGTGATCTTTCCCAGAATTACGATGGCAATGCCAAGAATGCGAGTGCGTCGACCACACCCGGCGGACTTCCGGTGATCCTCACGTATTCCGGCACGTCGACCCCACCCGCGGCAGTGGGCGATCACCTTGTCGAGGCTACGATCGACCATGCCAACTATACGGGAACCGCCGCGGCGACCTTGACAATCCTTCCTGCGGAGGAGACGATTGATACTTGGAGAAGCGCGCATTTCTCCGCAGCGGAAATCAGCGGCGGACTTGCGGACGATACGGACGACTTCGATGGCGATGGGTTCGATCACATCGAGGAATACACCTTCGGAACCGACCCAAAGGTCTTCACCTCGTCGATTTTGGTCGGCACCGCTGCCCCAAGCGGCCACTTCAATCTCAGCTTTCTTGCGCGCACTGCCACCGGGGCGGGATACGCGGGACGAACAAGGAAATACACTCTTGAAAAAACCACCAACCTCGCGGATCCCGACTCGTGGCTGGGTGTGGCTGGCTATGTCGACATCGTCGGTGCCGGTCAAACCATCAATGCCAGTCTGCCGTTGGTGCCGCCACGAACCTATTTCCGCCTCAGTGCCCGCGTGGAATGATTTTCCTTCCATGTTGGCGACAAACGAGCTTACAATACACAATGACATTACATCCAACCAACCGTTTGTTTACTCTTCTGGGTCTTTGCGGACTCTGCATGTTGACTCCCGTCAAGGGCGATGATCCGGCATTCCAGATCGTGCCATTGTCCGTCGAATTGGCGAAGGAATACAAACTGGACCAGGCATTTTACAAAAAGTGCACGATGGTTCAGGACATTCTGATTGCCACATCGGACAAGGTTCCCGATGTCACGCACCATGAGGCTGCTTATTTGTTCGACAAGGTGATGAGCAACATCAACAAGGATGTAGCAAGCCGTATTCGCGAAAAAAAGGTGTTGTGCGTGCTGGTCGGGCATGACGAACTGGTCTCCAACGTTCCCCAATTTCCTTCCGACAAAACCGGCAAGGAACTGGATTTTTACAACTGGCGCAACCGCGGTTTTCTGACCACCAAGGATGATCGTCCGACAGTACTTTTCTCGGAGGAGGACGTGATGGAATACGAGGGCGGGATGCAGATCGAGAGCATTTTGATTCATGAATTCGGTCATGTGATCGACGGCACGGGTTTTGACAAGGAGCTCCACGAACGGCTGGACAAGGTGTTCAAGAATGCCAAGGACAAGGGGATTTACAATGACGGTTATGCTGCTCAGAAATTCCGCCGTGTGACCAGTGAAACACCTGTCAGCCTTCTTGAGGCGTTGGTCAAGTCTTTTCCCGATCAGTCGGAGGAGTTTCTGAAAAAGTGCCTTGATGGCGGCGAGATTCTTGTCAATGAAAAGCCCGTCAAGGCGGATGTAAAGGTGACCAAGGACGACAAAGTGCTGATCGTCTTCGGCGGACCGAAGCAGTGTTATGCCGCCGGCAATCGCGCCGAGTATTGGGCGGAAGGGGTTCAGGACTGGTATGACACCAATCGCACCATGGACCACGACCACAACCACATTCACACCCGCGAGCAGTTGAAAACCTACGACCCCGAACTGGCGAAGCTCTGCGAGGACGTTCTGGGCGATACTCCCTGGCGTTTTGTTTCCCCCCGTGAACGCGCCGGCACCGGCCATTTGAAAGACTATGACCCTGCCAAGGCTCCTGTGGTGAAAAAACTGGAGTCGATCGATCTCGCCGCGCAGGACTATTACGACACCTATTGGAAGGATTTTTGGCAACGCCTGCATGACAAGCATGAAGCCAGGGCGAAATCCGCGGAGTAGATCCGCATTCAAGGAATGCTCAACCTAACATTTCCCGCAATTGGTCTTCGTTGATCACCGGCACGCCGAGTTCAATCGCTTTGTCGCGCTTTGATCCACCACCTTCGCCGCTCAGGAGGTAGTGGGTGCTCGCGGAAATGCTACCGCTGACCTTGCCGCCCTTGGCTTCGATCAGGCTCTTGAATTCATCGCGCGGTAGCGTCAGCGTGCCGGTGATGACGAATGTTTTTCCCGAAAGGGGAAGTGCTGCAAAATCCACATCGCCGGGGATGGGCCGATAGTTGTCGGATTGCGGGTCGAGATGATGATCGGCAAACTGCGAGAGCACGTTTTTTCCCGCTGCGGATTCAAAGAAAGCGAGAATGCTCTCGGCCGCCACGGTGGCCACATCGCCGGTGATGGCGTGGGGGATGAGCAGGGCGTTTTTCTTCTTCGCCGACGCGCTTTTGTCACGCCGCAACTCTTCCAGAATCGGAGAGTGAGCCAACTCCCGAAGGTCGCGGTGAAGTCTCGACAATTCCTTTGCGGCTCCCTCGCCGATCTGACGGATTCCCATTGCATAAATCCAGCGGCTCAGTGGCTTGCCGCGGGCGGCTTGCAGGGCTTCCAGCAGTTTGCTCGCGTTTTTTTCGCCGAAGCGGCGCGGTTCTTCCTCGCTGCCAAGGTTCAGGGGGCCGAGCTGCTCAAGAGTGAGATCAAACAAGTCGAGCGGACCGCGGCACAGTCGTTGAGCCACCAGCGCTTCAGCGACCGATTCGCCAAGCGAAGCAATGTCGAGAGCCTTGCGGGAGGCAAAGTGGGTGATCCTGGTCACAGCCTGGGCAGGGCATTGGAAATTGGTGCAGCGCCAGGCGACGAATCCCTCCTCCTGACTGATCGGTCCACCGCAGGAAGGGCATTTTCCACCCACGTGATCATGGAGGGAAAAAGCGGACGAGCCCGGCGCGTGGCGTATCACCTTGACCACGGCGGGGATGATTTCACCGGCTTTTTCGATCAACACGGTTGAACCGATGCGGATGTCCTTTTTGGTGATTTCATCCTGATTGTGCAGAGTGGCGCGGGATACGGTCGATCCGGAAACGAGCACAGGCTCCAGTTCAGCAACTGGCGTGAGCACACCAGTGCGACCAACCTGGACAGTCACTGCCGTGAGCACGGTTTCCTGCTGTTCCGGCAGGAATTTATAGGCCGCAGCCCAGCGGGGCGCGCGGGAGGTGAAGCCGAGCCGCTCGCGCTCATTGCGATCCAGCACCTTGACCACCGCGCCGTCGGTGCCGTAGCCGAGGGCGTGGCGTTCGATGTTGATTTTCGCAACCGCCGCGAGCAGTTCCGTTAGATTTTCCGCATCAATCAGCGGCTTGTTGCGGGGAATGCGCAGGCGGTCGAGCAATTGATGAAACTGATGTTCGGTATCGAGCGGCGGACCATCGTAGGCACCGAGACCATGGGCGAGAAACGCCAGCGGACGTTGTGCGACAATGCGCGGGTCCAGTTGTTTCAAAGCACCCGCGCTGGCATTGCGGGGGTTGGCAAAACTCGGCAGTCCGGCTTCGTCGCGCTCGGCATTCATCGCCGCAAAGGCCTCGTTGGGCATGAAAACTTCGCCGCGAACCTCCAACAACGGGGGAGGAGATTCGCTGGCAAGCCGCGTGGGAATGCTGCGGATGGTGCGGACGTTGTTGGTGATGTCGTCGCCCGCACTGCCATCGCCACGGGTGGCGGCATAGTCGAGGTTGCCGTTCCGATAGACCAGCGTAACCGCCACGCCGTCGATCTTCGGTTCAATGGTGACCGCGATATTTTCCCTGCCCAGGTTTTTTTGCAGGCGCTGGTAGAAGGTGATCAGCTCGGCCTCCGGAACCGGCGCGTCCTTGAGTTCGAACACATCGTCGATGCTCAACATCGGCACCAGGTGGCGCACTTGTGTGAATGATTCCAAAGGCGAGCCACCAACCCGTCGGGTCGGCGAGTTCGCATCCTCAAACTGCGGATGGTTTTTTTCCAGCGTCTCCAACTCGCGGAACAATTTGTCGTATTCCGCATCGGAGATCTCCGGCGTCGCCTGACGATAGTAAAGCTCGTTGTGACGCTCGAGTTCAAGTCGCAACTTCACGATGCGTTGTTCGGGATCGAAATGACTGTTATGGGAAAATAGGTCGTCCATGGTCGGTAAACTGGTTTGCTGTGTTTTCCGGAAAAAGTATGGCGACGGGAAATTCTAGGCACCTTCAAGCTCGGCGAAAACCATCAGGCCGTTGCTGGTTTGCAGCGTGCTGATCACGTGAACCGTTTGTGTCGATCCCATCAGCTGGGATGCGTGATTGACAACAATCATCGTGCCGTCGCTCAGGTAGCCCACCGCCTGGTGATCGTCCTTGCCGGGACGCACCAGTGCGAGGCGCATTTTTTCGCCTACGACGATCGATGGTTTCAGGGCATCGGTGAGTTCATGTAGATTGAGCACCGAAACTCCCTGCAATCGCGCGACCTTGGCGAGGTTGTCTTCATTGGTGAGCAGACGTGCATCGAGCAGCTTGGCGATTTCGATCAAACGGGCGTGCAGGCTTTGTTCGCCGGATTCGGCGCCGGATTCATGGATCGCCACTTGCGTCGCGGGGTCGCTCTGCATTTGCTCCAGCACATCGAGCCCCCGTTGGCCGCGCTGGCGGTGGGCGAGGGTTGGTGAGGCCGCGAGCAATTGCAGTTCCTGCAAAACTATGCGCGGCACAATCAGACGGCCACCCAAAAATCCCGCATGGGCGATGTTGATCACGCGGCTGTCCATCACCGCCTCCGCATCGAGCACCACCGGCCGGCCCTGGGCTCCCTCCTGGCGGAAGCGCACGAAGGGGATGATGAAGGCAAAATCATCGCGATTGCTGCGCAGTGCGATCACCGCACCGAGGAATCCGAGGCTCGCATAGAGTGTCACGTTGATCGCCTTTTTCACGGCTTCCTCAAGCTCCTTGACCTCCAACGCATCCATCGTGCGCGGCGCGCTTTCCTTGATCATTTTGGCCATCAGGTCGGCGATGTCCACGCGGGTCAGCAACCAGGCGCAGAACAATCCTACACCAAGGCCGAAAGTCGCCGTGGAAAACCCGCGCAGGGTGAAGCCCTTCAATGTGGTCTCGATCAGAATGAAAAATCCTGCGATCAACAGCCCGCCGAGCAGGCCGAGGGGCAGCGGGATGATATCGGAATAAGTCAGTGAGACGGTGACTGCCAGCAACTCGCAAATCAGCAGGTAAGTGAAGCGAGCGACAGTGACGGAGGTGGGAGTAATCATAGGAATGGAGTGGAGATCCGGTGGCTCACAATTGATCGGAGGCGGCCTTCACGTCCTGAAGCGCATGGATGAAATCATCGAGAATTTCCACCGGCACCATGATGGTGTCACGGTTGCCACCCACGTCTTCAGTGATTTTCACCACCCGACCCCGCGCGTTTTCCTTGAGATCGATGTAAAACGTTTTCCGATCCGCAAGAATCTTTTCGGTATGCAATAGTCCATTCTCCATTTCACCTTCCTTTTTGTGTTACGACACATAAACACCAGTCCGACCCGGTGAGTCAATCATTTTCCGCAATCGTTGCGCTAGCTTTGACCGGGGGAATCTCAATTTCCTTCCCTGGCGGCGCGATCGGCTTCTTCCTCGTGCGAATGGATTTGCAGAGTGAATTGCACGTTCGAGCGGTCGGCGGCGGCCTTCATCACGCTGCGGATCGCCGATGCAGTGAAGCCATTTCGACCGATCAGCAGGGCGACATCGCTCGAATTGAGAATCAGACGAAAGCGCAGCCGGTTCGGACCCAGTTCCGCCACACGCAACTGCGCCTGCTCGGGATGTTCGATCAATTGCACCGCGTAGTATTGCAAAAACGAGCGAAGTTGGTTGGAGACCGTTTGCATGAGATGAGAATGCTCCAAAAGCCCGTTTTCAGCAAGCCGGAAATCAAAATGCTATGCAGAAAGCCGTGCGATTGTGCGCATGGGATCGATTCAAAATGCGGATCTATCGCTGTGAGCGGTTGACCCGGTGGTGGCGGGGATTTGTTGGATCGCGGCATCCGCGAGGGCGGCTTGTTGCATTATTCGCAGCTTTCGTCTCTGGCGATAAAACATCAGCGCCCCCGCGACCAAGATCCATGCCAGCAGCAGCATGTAGTATGGTAAGGTGAGGATATACACGCTGTTGCCGCCAGTGGAACTGAGTTCTTTATGCTCGACCATAAAGGAACTTTTCCAACTGAAGTCTTCCACATCCCTCTTTTCCACAAGGAAAAACCGTGGGTCAGGAAATGGTGACCCCATCCAGATCGCAATCTTTATCTCACTGCATTCGTTTAACGCACCAAAACCGGTTTTTCCCCCACTTGACAAATATGTGCGGTGATAACGTGAATCAATCCAGCACCACAGAATCAGAACCGCGCCAAACAAGCCAAACCAGTACGTCAGCGAGCGGTGCCAGGGACGCAGGAACGGGACACAGTGGTGCATTTTCATCCAGCAACACCATAGCCGCCCCTTCGCAGCGTGGCAAGATTTCCCACTCGCCAACATCTTTGCCCAATCGTTACTCGAATTAGAACTTCACTTCCGCGTATACGCCTTGTGGCATCTCCCTGACTGCCGCAACCACATCCTTCACGTTCTGTGCGATGCGCGGCCATGAAGTGCTCATCAGCACGATGACCCCAATTCTTCGTTGAGCCAGATTCTGCTACTACCGCAAATTCTGGTCCGTGGTGATCAGCAGATCGAAACCAGCCAGCTCCGCCGCAGCGAGCAACTCCCCATTGCTCAGTTCCGACCAGCCCATTTCGGCGGCGGTGTCCACCTGCCCCGGGTGCAAGTGCCTTCGCAAGGGAACCGGCGTGCCCTGATCAAAAAGAATCTTCATGCTGCCCCCGATGGTTCCAAGCTGGTGGCGGTAAAATCCAGCACCGACTCTACCTGGCGCCGTGTGACGCCGGGAAACCACTCCAAGAACTCATCTACTGTCGCTCCGTCTTCCAGATTCTCGAAAAGCGCCTTCACCGGAACACGAGTGCCACGGAACAACCATGCTCCGCTGACCTTCTCTGGGGCGCGCTCAAGCTCCAGACAATTTGACCATTCTTTCATGTGACTTTTTATATCCCATTCACCGCAGGAGCGCAAGATCAAGATTCTGGCAGATCGCCTGTTGCCTCATTTGGCCGAAGGCTATAGTATCAACAGCAGGGCGATGGTTCCGAGAATTCCCACGATGAGCCCGAATATCGCCCGGCCACGTCATGATTCGGCTTCGCTGTCAGGCGGGTCTGTTTGACATCCCTATCGCTATGCTGCAAACAACTTTTCCGGCACTGTGCAATGTCGATCTGCGGGAACCGGTTTTTATGCGGATTGTCAAGCGGGCGGAAATTTGTCAGGGTGGCCGACATGAACGCATTGCACATTGTTTGCGGTCCTCCGGGTGCGGGGAAATCGACATTTGCGACCAAGCTGGCGGCGGATCGGGGTGCCGTTTTGTTGGACAGCGACCAGGTCGCCCAGCGACTGGTCAGGGCGGGGCTGGGGCTTGCCGGCATGGATCCAGATGACCGCGATTCACCTGCTTACAAAGCGGCGTATCGCGAACCGGTTTACGAGACCTTGTGGGATCTCGCGGTGATCAACGGTCGGCAACTTCCCGTGGTGGTCGCCGGTCCCTTCACGCGGGAATGCGGAGACGTTTCCTGGCCGGAAAAGATCGCGGCGAGAACCGGCATGCCGGTGGAAATCTGGTTCGTGCATTGCGCGGAGGAAACCCGCAGGCAGCGCATCGCGGCACGCGGCGAGGCGCGCGATACCTCAAAGCTGGACGATTGGGAAAACTATCGCGGCACTTGTCACGGCGATGTTCCCGTTTTTGATTGCCACGTGGTCGATGGAACTACTCTGTAGGATCATTTTCTCTCCACGTGGATTGTCACCGCGGATGAGAGACCGCGGTCATCCATGACCTGGATTTTGCAAGAACCTTCGGCTTGCCGCCAGATGCAGGGTTCACCCGGCTCGGTGCTGGAGAGGAAATGACCGTTGCCGAACCAAAACAAACGCCGCGCACCCGGAGTCACGCTTGCCTTGCAGATGAGGCCCGAATCGCGGTCCTCGCTGATTTCGTAAAGGTGTCCATCGAGCGGGGAAGTGATGCGCGGAGCCACGAGGTTGGTCGATAGAATTTCGTCGCCGCTGGGAATCTCCCGCCGCGGCATGCCAGCCTGACGAAACAGGTCGAGAAATTCCTGCGACCAGAACTCCATGATCACTGCTTTCGTGTCGGTGTCGCCATCACTCGCGGCAACGCGTTTGCCGCTGCGCTGGTTGACCCAGATGCGCCGATGCAGGTCGCACGGTTCGATGGGCGACACGCCTTCGATGAACCATGACTTGCTGCGGTGCTGGCAGTAGTCCGATGGCATCATGCCGGAAACGGCGCACAACTCCACCTGACGAAGCGCCGCGGGAGGCGACGGCATTTTTTGCATGAAGCCGCAGCGCTTGAACAGGTCCTTCAACAAGGGCGCGGCCATCTTTCTGCCGAGCAAGGAGGGATTGGAGCGATTGTCGAAATTTCCCAGCCACACGACGATCACCTTGTCGCCGCTGATTCCGACCGCCCAGGCATCGCGGAATCCTTGGGACGTGCCGGTTTTGTAGGACAGTCGATTCTCGGATGCGAGTATCTGAGGCATGTCCTGATCCTTATCGACCAACATATCGCGCAGAAGCCAGCGTGCCGCATCGCTCAGCAAATGTTTGCCGTCGCGGGCAGGCGTTTTTTCATCCAGCCGATAACGCAGCGGGCGACTGATTCCATCGTCCGCCAGGGAGCAATAGAGGCTTGCGATTTCCTCCATGCTGGCCGGTGCGGAACCGAGGGTCAGCGACATGCCATAGTGCGCGGCGGGATGATCCATGCGCACTCCAGCCTCTAACAAATACGTGTAAAGTCCGCCGTCCTTGAGTTTTCCCAACAACCGCAGCGCGGGGATGTTTCGACTGCGCCGCAGTGCTTCGCCCGCCATCACCGGACCGAGAAAATCGCGTTCGTTGTTCTCGGGATTGTAGTCGCTATAACGAAGCGGCGCGTCCGCCAACAGGGTGTTGGGGTGGATCAGTCCCTGGTCGATCGCCAGCCCGAAGAGAAACGGTTTGTAAAGCGAACCGGGCGAACGTCTGGACTTTACGGCATCGATCTGGCCCTCGATGCGATTGTTGAAAAATCCCGCCGATCCCACATAGGCCAGCACTTCCCGGCTCGGGGCGTCGAGCACCAGGATGCCTCCGTTGTCGACGCCTTTTTCCGCGTTGCGCAGCAGATAATCTGTGAGCACTTCCTCGATGGTGGTTTGCAAATCCGCATCGATGCACAAGCTCGTCCGTCGTCCGTCGTTGAATGCCCGGGCGAGGTGCGGGACTTCGCGCGGCACCTTGATCGCTTCCCATCGATAGTCGGCCAGCAGGGAATCATTGACAGACAGTTTATCCAACAAGCGCTTTCGAGCGGCAAGTGTTTCATCGCGAATCGGCGTGCCGGGTCGGGGCACGCGGGCGGCCGGACGCTGGGGCAGCATCACCAGGGCCACGGCTTCCGCGGTGTTCAAATCCCGACACTCCTTGCCGCACCAACGCAGGCTTGCGGCGGCGACGCCCTCGACATTGCCACCATAAGGCGCACTGTTGCAATACGCTTCGAGGATCTCCTGCTTGCTGTAAAACTTTTCGAGCTGGATCGCGCGCAGCATTTGCTGGAATTTTCCGCCGCACGTGTTCGTCTGCATGCCGAATCGAAGTCGGGCGTATTGCATCGTCAGCGTCGAACCACCGCCGCGCGGAATTCCCTGCACCTGCCCGGCCAGAGCGCGAAGCATCGACAGCGGATTGATGCCCGGATGGGACAAATAATGTTCATCCTCGTAGGCCAGCGTCGCGCGGACCATGACGGGTGCGATATCAGCCAGCGATGTTTTTACCCGATAGCGTTCATCGTCGGCCAGTGACAGATGGAGAACCTTGCCCTGGCGATCGCTGAGCACGGTTGACCAGCCGAGATTCTCCCGATAGAGCGGGCAGGCGGGAATCAGCCACCACAAAACCGCGAGCAAGGCCACCCCGCATGCGGCGATGCGGAGTGACCAGCCAAGCCAGACTAGGATATGACGTTTCACTCGCGGGGAACGACCGTGATGCGGGCACCCAGGCCGCGGCCGTTGATGCCGCGGTCGTACATCGACTCCGCAAACAAGGGCGGCACGACAAACTCACCGGCGCAAACAGCGCGGAGGGTGTAGTTGATAGTTACTTGCTCGGCGCCGTGCAGCGACAGATAGAACAGATTGCGATCCTCGCGCAGGTCGGCTCGCTCGGTTCCCGGCACCGTGCCCGATCCCGGGATCAGCGCTCCCGGTTCGATGGTGAATCCGCCGGGCAGCAGATCGATCAGCGCGATGTTCGCGGCGGGCAACTGGCTGACATTGCGCACACGCAGGCGCATGGTCACGGCATCGCCCACTTTCACCGACGGGACTGGTTTGCCCTGGGCATCGAGAATTTCCCGATGCACGTCCAGGCCGTCGCGCTGCACAGTTGTGGGAATGGACTTGTCAAAGCCCTCTTCGACGACCTGATAGAACATCCCCAGATCGCCGTCCGTTTGTTTGATCCTGAATTGCAGTGCTTTCATGCCTGTCGCGAAAGAAGCCTTGCCATAGCTCTCGTCGCTTTTCAGCAACGTTCTTGCTGTGGAACCATCGGCAGGCATTTCGTCGATCTCAAAATGGAAAGCGTTTGCCGCAGCGACCTTCGCGAAATCGCGCATCCCCAACGCCGCGTAACTCGCGGTCAGGGTGTTGAAACGCTGCTCCCAGATCACTCCATACAATTTCTGCCAGTCGGCATAACCGTAGTTTTTCACCGTGTCGGGAAAATGCCGCGCGCGCAGGTCGAAGCACAGCAGCACGTCAACCTCAATGCGCGACCAGTAATTTTCGCCATTCTTGTATTCACCCGCTTTGGCGGGGTGCCAAAGCTTGGCGATTTTTCCGGCCTCGTCCTTCTTCTGCTGGAGGGCGTAACTCGACGCGATCAGGTGTCCGCACAGCCGGTTCTGCCATTGGTCCTTGAACACCCTTTCGACACTTTCGCGGAGCGAGGCCAGTCCGTTGCTTTGCTCGCCCTTGCGGATCAGCAAATAAATGGCGTAAGCCTGCACGTCGGCGTGGTGCAGCGATTTCGGTTCGCCGGCCATCGCGATGGCGCGGAGTCGTTTGAGCGCCCGTTCATACATCAGCGCGGGAATGGCCAGGCCCGCTTCCTTCGATTCGATCAGGAAGTGACTGACATAACACGCGAGAAACGCATCGGCATCCGTCGCGGCGGAGTCCCAGTAACCGAAGCCGCCATTGGGTCCCTGCCTGCTTTGCAAGGTGGTGATGGTTTGCTCGACATCGCCGTTCACCTTTGCGCTCTTGAGTCCGAGACTCTTCATGTCGCGGCACGCCAACAAGACCAGGCCTTTGCTGGACAGCTGTTCACTGCAGGCATGCGGATAGGTTTGCATGTATCCCTGCAGGCCGTTGGCAAGCACCAGCGGCACTGGTGAAGCCATCACCTCACAACGCCGGAAGCCATCGTACAGGCTGCGGCTGATCGCCTGTTCGTGAGTCTTGGTGCGGAAATATCCGCTGCGCACCTGGGTGCGGAACGGCACGGCGGGTCGCACGCTCAGGGTTTCGGTCCGCACCGACGACTCCGCAGCGGCCTGCGCGCTGAATTTCAAACTCGCGCCGCCGAGATGGTCCACTGCCTTCACGCGGAAGCGCGTGGTCGCCTCACGACCTTTTTCAACGGTGATGACCGCTTTGTTTTCACCGATGATTTGCAGGTGTTCGGACGGCGCGATGCCGAGTGTGACTTCGGCCGGGCCCTCCTTGTCCATGTTGTTGGAGACGGTTAGCGAGGTGACGAACTCATCGCCCGGGGCCACATGAACCGGTGTGTTGGCGGTCAGTACCAATGGCGAGCGGATCACGCATCTGGTTTCGGCTCCACCCGCGCTTGTTTCGTTCACCGCCACCGCCATGATGTTCAATGAGCCGGCGAAATAATCCGGCACCGTCCAGCTGGTCTCCTTCCGTTCCGGCCCGGCCTCGAGGATGCCGGCCCACCAAACCACCGGTGCATCGCGTTTGCGCTTGAAGGGATTGAGGTTGAGGTTGAGCGCCTCCCTGCCTTCACCATCGCCCCCGAAGGCGGCGTTTTGCGCAAGGAAACGATACTCGGGCAACAGCAGGTCGAACCATTGCTGCGTCCTGACTTCCAGAGCCTGCTTGCGGAAAAAGAAATCCAGCGGCTTCGGACCTTGGTAATCGGTGATGCGATGAATGCCTTCATCGACCGCATACACGATGATCCGCGATTTTTGACTCGCGCGATAGCCGACGGTCAGCTTCTCTCCGGGTTTCAACAGCTTCGGCGCTTCAAGCGCCACTTCGAGCTGCCGTTTCACCGGTTTGATGGAAATCGGCTCGGCGGCATAGCTGAGCGGACTCATCATGATTTCGGCCGAGTCGAGCGAGCGCACGAAGGAAACGTTGCAGTATACAGTGCCCTCCAGGCCCTCCGGGATGGAAATCGTCTGCACGCTGGCGGTTGTGTCGGCCTTGAACCACTGCGAATAAAGCACCTTCTCACGCTCCAGAGTGATCAATCCGGCTCCGGCGTAGGGAGCGACGATCGACACATCCACTTTCGAGCCGGCAAGTGCCTCGGACTGCGCAAGTTTGATTGTCAATTCCGCATCGCGGTCGAGACTGCGCTCCTCGTCGCCCTTGCCAATCACGTTGTAGGAAATGCTGCAAACGACCTCGTCGTTGACATTGACAACCTGCAGGTGGAAGCGCCCGACTTTGCTGGTGTCGATGTTCATGTTGACATCTCCCGCAGCCCACGAGACATCCTTGCGCTCCTCGACCAGCAGATTGCGTTGCTGTGATTCATAAACCATGCTGCCGTTGTCCTGCTTGCGCAGCACTGAAACGTATTTGGTCTGGGTGATGCGGTACTTCAATCCCTGCACTGCGATCGATTTCAGATCGGGATCAAGAGCAATGAACTTCACCGCGCAGGTGCTGTCCTTGCCGAGATAATCGAGTTTGCCATCGCTCTTGTAACCGACGACAAAGTCCCACGGGCAAACCAGCAGGCGACGGGATTCGCGAACCCCGTGACCGCCATCGGTTTCGAAGGCCTCTAGCTTGACATCGACGCTGATGTTCGCTTTGCCGATGTTGGCAAGCGGCAATGTAACCGCAGCTTTGCCATCGACATCGGTTTTCACTTCGCCGAGATTGATGACCTTGCCCGCGATCGATTCCGGATCGGCGACTGCGTTGAATTCATAACCGGGCCATTCGGTGAAGGAAAATTCCGCGCGGCTCAGTTCCATGGTGCCGGTGACCCGGCGATCCGCGGCAACCACTCCGAAGAGATTCTCCAGGTCGATCTTCGCTTTCCTGTCCTCCGGTTTGACCCAGCCCTTGGGAAGTTCCGGCTCCAGCGCCACCTTCATTTTCAGGCGATCGGGTCGGAAGTCCTCGACGCGCAATGCCGTGCGACCCAGCAAAAACGAGGTGGCGTTCATTTCCATGTTCATCACCCAGAGGGAAAGTTCGTACACACCCGTGGGTGAGAGTTCCGAGGTTTTCAACTCGCCTTCCAACAATCCATCGCGCTGCAATTTCATCTGCGTCGCCGCGACCTGGTTGCCTTCGCTATCGCGCAGGGCGGCCTGCAGCGGCAGACCTTCGATCACCGCCTGCCAGTCGCGCCGACGCACCACGGCCCCGAAGTGGATCGTATCGCCGGGGCGATAGATGCCGCGCTCGCAAAAGACCTGCGCCTCCACCGCCTGGGTGCGCGAGTTCAGCACACCGCCGGTGTCGTAGCGCGAGTAATCCAGCGCCGGCAATTGACCGGGGCGCAGGGGCACGAACGAAAGGTCTTCGCCGCGACTGACCAGCACGGCAACCGGCTGCAGTTCCTTCGCGGTCACTTTTGCTTTGCTCATCGTTGATCGACCTTCGGCATTGGTCATTCCAACCTCCAGCGTGGTGCCGTTGCGCGAGAGCAATGTGACCTTTGCGTTGGCCACGGGCGATTGCCCTTTGATCGACATCACAAAAACATCGCGGCTGGCATCGGCATTGGTTTTGATCAACAAACCGAGGTCGGTGAGCATGACAAAACGCTGGCTCGCCACCTGGCCATTCGACCACTGAAGATCATCTGCTTTTTTGACATTGGTAAACCAGTCGGCGACCCGGGCCGGAGAGCCGTCATGGTTGACGAAGGAAACATCCGCCGCACCTTCATCGATCTGATAATAGTCGGGGCTGTCACCGGATTCATCGTATTCCTCGGGATCGGTCACCCGCGACAGGACTGTGGTGTCGGGCGGGTCCTTGAGCGTGGTGATGATTTCCTGAACCTGGGTGAAAAACACCCCGCGCGAAGGATCGGGGTCGCTGGGGTCGGCTTTCGCGAGCGCGGCACTCATGTCGAACGCCGTGAAGCATGCATCCCAGTCGTTCTTTTTGTTGACCCGGACAATGAACTGCTGGCTGCGGACCAGGCTGTCCTTGCTGAAATTGCCGTCGAGCGCGGGGGCGGAAAAATCGCCGTAATCATTCTGGGTGATCAGATGGTTCAGTTCGCCCGCCCTGACCCGACCGAGTGTCACTTTGACGAACTCAATGCCGCGCGATTTGATCTGGATTTTTTTCTCCCCCTGCAACGCGAGGATGTTGCCCTTGCCCGTCCACTCGAGTTCCTTAGGAAACAGCGGCGCATCGAGGAGGATACGGAAATCGTGCTCCAATTCAAATCCACCGAGACCGGGAAGCCCCTGATTGATCGAGAGAAACAAGCGTCCGGGTTCGGGAGTGAAAAACTGATAGGCGTGATCGCGCGACTGCGGAGCTTCGTTTTCCTGAATCACCCGTTCGTGCTTCAATTCCTTGGCCCGTGAGAGCATTTCCGCGCTCACATCGGCTTCGCCTTTTTTATTGGCGATCAACCACGCGTTGTCCTTTTCCGTCAGTTTCCACAAATGAATTCTCGACAGCAAATCAGCCGCTTTCAGGTCGAGCGTGGAGGAAAAATTCAGAAACTGCTTTGGTTCACCTTCGGCATTCTTGACGATGGTTGTCGCGGCATCGGTGATCGACAGCGCGGAAAACTTGTCGGGCACCAGAGCTTTCGCCACCACCTCGGTCGCCGTGGGTTTTCCACCGCTGCGCGCGAGCAGTCCGGGGCGGACCGCCAGTTTCATCTCCACCGACTTGGCGGGAATCGCGATGCGTCCGCTGCGGAAATACCAGAGATTCGGCTGCTTCGCCGCGGTCAGCGTGAACTGCGGTTGGCCTGCAACGAACAATCCGGGCGCCTCGCCGAGCGCCTCGAAGGCGATCGACTTGACCAGCGCGTCGTGATCGACCGGAGAACTGGTGCGTAGTGTCGCAGTGAGTTCATGCACCTCCGCTTGGTCCGGTTGAGTATAGAAAATGTAGTTTTCGATCCCGACGGTGAGCGGGACAGTGGAAAATTTCGGCTCCAGAGTGGACAGGACGATCTCGTCGGCAAATTGATTTTTCGCCATCGTCACCGTGTATCCGCTCCCAGCCTGCCATTCTTCGGAGGGTTGGAAAACCACCGATTTCTCATTGATCCAGCGCCAGCTACCGGAGATCGGGGGTTTCAGGGCAATGCCCGATTCCACAACTTTGTCGACTTTGTCCAACGGAGCCGCCGGTGTACTGAAGTTGATCGCAACAGCGCCGTAGAACGTTTTCTCCTTCTCCCATCGGGTTGCGGGAGGGGCGGTGACTGTCACTTCAACCTTGCGGATTTCGACGAGCTGTCGTTCCCGTGGTTGGTGCATCAGCCACCAGTTCTGCCATTGCTGGTAGCCAAAAAAGCCCAGCAGCGTCATCACTGCCAGGCCTCCGATCAGTCGCGGTCGTTTGACCAGCAACTGTGATGTTTTCCCTGCAATCCAGCGCATCCAAAAAGGAGGCTGCCATTTTCCGATCAGGGCACTCAGGCAGAGTGCCAGGATACGGAATGATTTAGTTACGATACCAACGATCCCTTTGCCACAATTCCGCAATGTTTGTTTCATATGTGAGATGAGCGAATCATCTCAGGCATGTATATGGAGAGGGGCGTTGGCTTCTTTCAGCGATTTCATCAAAAGTAAAATAATATGGTATGGTGCAGAACTGTTCGGCATGCTCTTTGCTTACCGATTTAGTGCTCCAATGTGACAAAATTGTCACTTGTACTATTGGGTCGTTTCTGATTTCCTGTGGGTGTGGGCCGCGCCAAGGAAAAGATCGATGAGAAGAAGCTCCGCAGTTGGAAGCTGCTCGACGATTTTCGCGGTCGGCTTG
>CAMAQB010000056.1 GCA_945860285.1 Akkermansia muciniphila
AAACGCCCGGCTCGCCAACTGTTTTTTTCGTTAGATTCTGCACGGCGGAGATTCTAACGTATTTTTCTGTTAGTGCCTAAATAATAATCTTGTGAATCGCTTTGCAATTCCGTTAGATTGTCAAAAATGTCTTATTATACAAGCACTGCGCGGCGAAAAAAATATCGAAAGATTTTTCGTTAGATTGGCGACTTTCCAACAAAAAACCCGCTTCCCATGACAGGAAACGGGTGATGCGTGAACGCTTTTTATCCGATTATGCCGATTGCGCTTCGGTGTTTTCCGCTGCTGTCGGCGGGGTGATTGTCAGAATCTTTTCAGCGTCGGCTTTTTTGTAGAGATTATTCACATAGTGCTGCCGCAACATCTGACTGCCCTCGTTGTGGCCAAACTCAAATTCTAGGTCACGTATCTGCTTGCCTGTCCTGATTGCCACCGTTGCGCAAGTGTGCCGCATGCAGTTTCTGTCCCATGCGCCGCGGGTCGGATCCGGCGTTTCTGCGGGGATTCTTGCGGCTTGAACGTCCCACCCGGCAAGGCGGCGAACTCGCTTGTATTCTGCCGCCCATGCGCCGGAAACAACCTTTTCTGAGCTGTCCCGCTTTTCGTCGCAAGCGTCTATCCATGCTCGCAGTGCCGGACAGATCGGAGTGTGCCGTGCCGATGATGTTTTTGCGATGCTCTCGGGAATCACGATGTGATCTTGTGTTATGTGGCAAAGTTCCAACTGTTTCAGTTCCTCCATGCGCACGCCTGCGAAAATAGCAATCGCAAGGGACATGCACGCGGCTTTGTTCTCTCCCCATGCGGTGTGCAATAGGGTTTCGACTTCCTCGGGGGTCAGTGTCGTAATCTTGGCTTTTTTCTTTCTGTCGGCCTTGCGGCGTTTCTTCGGTTTCAAGATTGTAAGCGTTTCAAGTTTGGCAAAGCCTCGTTGCGGTTCGCATGCCCAGTTCCAGAACGATGATAAGTTTGCCATTTCTGCCGGGGATTTGTATTTCCCTAGAATCTCGGCAAGCTGTTCCGATGTAATGTCGGCAAGGCTGCAATCGTGCAGCGGTTTGAAGTGGTTGCGCAAAACCAAGTTGTAGGATTTCCAACTGCTGGTCTTTAGAGACTGTCCGCACTCTGAAAAATACATTTCAACCGCTCGCCCCATGCTCATGGATGCCTCGGCTTTTTTCATGCGTTCCACAAATTCAGCAACTACCTGTTCAAGTGTCGCACCGTATTTCGAGACTTGGTTTGTGAGTCTGTCGAAAGTGTCGGCCACCTTTACGATGGTTGTGTCGTGTTGCTCTAGGATTGCGTTTGCCTTGATCGTTTCGCCTGCCAGCAAGGGACTAACGGCCTGCATGGTCTTTCTGTCGATAGCGGCAAGCGCACGTAGTTTTTTCGCTTCGGTTTCAGCTTCGAGTCTGGTCTTGAATCGTGGACGTTCGCGCCGCCCTCGTTTCGATAGTTTTGCCGGGATGTCGATCATGTAAGTGCCACCCACTTTTTTGATGGGAAAAGTAAAGTGGCGGTTTGGTCGGTTGGTCGGTTTCTTTTTCATGCAGGCAAATGTTGCCCAAAAATGCCCAAAATTTCAAGTATCTTCTGAAAACGGCGAAATCAGGACTGAAAAAAGCCTTATTCTATAAGCATCTAACATACGGGGACTAGATTCAGGTTCTAGTATTAGCAATGATGTGGAGGTTCGAGTCCTCTCGTGCGCACTTTCTTCCTTAGGAGAAAATGGCACCAAACAGCCATAATCCCAACCCTAGCAGTGGCATCAGGATGACGGATCGCACCAACCAGATTGTCGTGGGCGTTTTTGGCTGCGGTGAAATCGACAGGATGCATTTGGCATCGGGAGCGCCCGCAATGACACTCAGCATCTCGCGTGTGCAGTCATGGCCGCCCTTCCACAAATCGAGCAGAGCCAAGGGTGTTTTCACGAGACCCCCGGGAAATCCCCACCAGCCGAACGTCATCGTTAGGATGGTGGCGGCGAACAACGGACCCATCGGCCACCGGCCGGTCGCCACAAGCCGGGCGTCTCCGAGGCTGCGCCGGAATGTGAGAACGAGCATGGAAACCACATAGGGGTAGGTGACATATCGTTTTCCAGCAAGGACTTCCGCTACGACCGGGTGAACCAGAACCGCTGCCGCAAGGGGTGGCTTGCAGTCGTTGGACGCCCTGTCGTGCTGTGTTGGCTTCATAAGGCGGGGGTCTCTCCCTTTCTTGCGAAATCCTGCGCGCACGGTTCACCGTCGCCAGGAGCAGCTACTTGTCCTGCGGACCAAATTGTTTTCGATACATCACCTTGAAGGGGTTCTCCGCGGGGCCGACGGCATTTTCGTTGACCAGCAGCGGCACGGTTTCCTGCCACCACTTGTCATAGGATTCACGAAGTCGGGCGACGATTTCAGGGTGCTCGGTTGCGATGTCTTTTGACTCGCCGCGGTCCGCCGCCACGTCGTATAGGGCCGTGTTGTTGACAAGTCGGTAACTGCCGCGGCGAATCGCGCAATTCTTGTATTTCCAAGCCTCGTGTTGCCCCTTCGGCCAGCGTCCGAGATGGGTGACCAGTGTTCGTTCGGGCCAGGTTGACAGCGGGTTCTTGAGCAGCGGCAGCAGGCTTTTTCCCTCGACTTGGGCCGCAGTGGATTCATCGAGTTTGACATCCGCAATCTCCGAGAGGGTCGGCAGGATGTCGATGTGCGCGCTGAGTGCCGGGCAGTCAACAGCATTGTGGATGACTCGCGGCCAGCGCCAGAACGACGGGGCATGGGTGCCGCCTTGGTATGGCGTGCCCTTGCCCGCGCGGTAGCCGCCGCTGTGGGTATCGGTGTGGGTGCCGCCGTTGTCACTGAGAAAAATCAACAGGGTGTTGTCATCGATGTTCCATTGCTTCAGTTTGTCCATCAGCGCACCGATATTCTCATCGATATTGGAGATCATGGAAAAATAGGCGATGTCCTTGGTTGGGCATTTTTGATCACGATAGATTTTTTCGTACTGCGACCCCGGACTCACTTCGGGGCCATGCGGTGCGTTGGGGGTGATGTAGGCGAAAAACGGTTTGTCGGTCTTGCGCATGTCATCGATCCAGCCGAGCGACTGCCGGAAAAAAACATCGGTGCAGTAGCCCTTGGTTTTCACGATTGTTTTGTTGTGCAGGATGGCGGGGTCGAAATATTTATTGTTAGGAAAGTCGCCGCAACTTCCGGGATAAGTCTGGCCGATGCCCCCCGCGCCGTGGATGAAAATCTCGTCGAAGCCCCGTTTGTCGGGCTGGTAGGCTTCTTCATCGCCCAAGTGCCATTTGCCGAAAATGCCTGTGCTGTAGCCTGCTCTCTGAAGCAGTTGCGGCAGGGTTGTGGCCTTGAGCGTCATACGTTCGCGCTCGAAAATCGTGTGGGTGACTCCGTTCTTGAATTCGTGCCGACCCGTCATCAGCGCCGAGCGCGTGGGTGAACAGGTCGGGCTGACGTGAAAGTCGGTGAAACGCAGGCTCTGTGCGTGCAGTTTGTCGAGATGGGGGGTTTTGATGAAAGGATGCCCGTGCGCGCCGATGTCGCCCCAGCCCATGTCATCGGGCATGATCAGAATGATGTTTGGTTTGTCCGCTCCGGCCGCGATGTTGATCGATAGCAGGGCCAAAAGCAACTCGCGCAGAGGTAAAATTTTCATCGGAGTCCGCAGGAGGATGCTATTTGACATCGACCACCTGATAGATCGGACCCGAGTGATCGACGATGAACAGGTTGCCCTCGGGGTCTTCAGCAAACGAGGCGATTTGTTTGATCTTTCCGCCCTCCGGCTGCAGTTGCTCGGTGTGATCGACAAAGTCGCCCGCCTTGCCGCTTTTCAACTCAAAAGACCAGATGCGCGGGTTCTGGTAGTCTCCGAAAATGTATCGTCCGCTGATTTCCGCGATCGGTCCCCGATAGACATAACCACCGGTCACCGAAACTCCCTCGGAGGGGCCGTTGCCGTGTTTGTAAACGTACACAGGTTCGACACTGTCTTTCGGTTTGTCGCCGCCCACTCCATTGGCGGGCGTTGTCACATCACCTTCGCGCAAGCGCCAACCGAAGTTCGCGCCGAAAGCTTTTTTGTGAGGGATCGCGTCGATTTCCTCCCAGTTGTTTTGGCCGACATCGCCGATCCAGAAGTCGCCGGTTTTTTTGTCGAAGGAACAGCGCCAGGGGTTGCGCACGCCGAAGCACCAGATTTCCGGAAGGGCGTCCTTGGTTTTGACAAACGGATTGTCTTTGGGAACCTGATATCCCTTCTGCGGAGAGACATCGATGCGCAGAACCTTGCCCAACAGGCTGCCGAGATTCTGGGCGCGCTGGTTCGGGTCGTTGCCGGAACCGCCGTCGCCGTTGCCGATATACAGCATTTTGTCGGGTCCGAATTCAATCCAGCCGCCGTTGTGATTTTGAAAATCCTGAACATAACGAAGAACGACTTCTTCCTCCGCGGCATCCACCTTGCCATTCTTGACGGTGAACCGCGAGATGCAGGTGTGGTGTTGCTTGTCCTTGTCCACGTAGTTGACATAGAAACGACCGCTTTTCGCGAAGTCGGGCGAAAAGGCGAGTCCGAGCAAGCCCTCCTCGTTGCCCTGACGGCTCACTTTTTCATGGATGTCCAGCAGCACCGACTTGTCACCTGTCGCCTGGTCCACGACAGTGATCACGCCGTGTTGCTCCATCACCCAGAGCTGTTTTTTGTCGATCTTCGGCACTCCCGCCCAGACCGGACGGTTGAAGCCGTCGGTGAGCTTTTTGACGCCGATTTTGGCGGAAAGATTGGCAGTGAGAACGACGCCGAGCAGCAGGGATGTGGTGGTGCGGTGCATGATGACGATATCCATAACCGCAAGACAACCCGCGTCAAGTCGGAATCGGTGAAATTTCCGCCCGGTGATGCGGTGATTTATGATCGGGACTTCACCAGGTCGGCTATTTTCTGATCCTCGTCGCCCGCAGCCCACACATGGCGCAAAAAATCGGCGGGATGGATGTCGCCATGCTTGCGCAGGAAATTCCGGTCGCCCCCGCAGCCGAACATGATTTCGGGATCAAGCTCACCCCGTAGCTTGGCGCGGGCCTTGGCAAGGATTCGCGGCAGGTAATCGATGCCCTCCAGCACGTCGCCAAAGGTAGGCAAATCCTCGACGCCTGTCAGATGGTCCGAAACCACCCCCTTTTGAATTGTTAGAAAATAATCCCGACGCACCGCAGCGATCATCAAAGCCGTGCTTGGAGCGGGTTCGTGATAATCGTTAAAGTCCTCGACAAAGTCATAAAACTCCCTGTATTTGCAGCCGATGGCATCGAGAAACGCCTGGTCCTCCGCGCTGTAATAGCCGTTGAAATTCTTGTCGCCGGAAGCGTGGAGCGCCTGGCAGCGTTCGTAAAGTTGCATGAATGTCTGGTCCCACATGGTGATAATTCTGTTAGTGATTGCTGGTCAGGATTTGCGAGTAAAGTTCTTCCATCACCTGTTGCGGTATGGGCTGCGGATCGGGGTATTCGAAAACCTCATTTTCGTAGTTGCGGAGGATGATCCGACCCGGCTGGTGGCTGAGTATGTATTCCGGATTGATCGGAATTTTTCCGCCGCCGCCTGGTCCATCGATGACGTATTGAGGAATTCCGTATCCGGTGGTGTGACCGCGCAGTTGTTCGATGATCTCCAAACCGGTGGCAACGGGGGTCCGCAGGTGGGCCGAACCGTTGATCAGGTCGCACTGGTAAAGATAATACGGTCGCACCCGGCACATCAGCAATTTGTGCACCAGAGCGCGTTGGACGGTGGCGTTGTCGTTGATGCCGCGAAGCAGCACCGACTGGTTGCCCAACGGAATACCGGCGTTGGCGAGACGTTCCAGCGCGGCCTTCACCTCGGTGGTGAGTTCCTTCGGGTGATTGCTGTGGATGGATAGAAACAACGGATGATGTTTTTGCAGC
Source organism: Akkermansia muciniphila (assembly GCA_945860285.1). Lineage (GTDB taxonomy): Bacteria > Verrucomicrobiota > Verrucomicrobiia > Verrucomicrobiales > Akkermansiaceae > UBA956. Next base: position 5,976 of record CAMAQB010000056.1, read on the forward strand.
ATGGCACACAATTCCGGCGTGATGCGCTGTGGCAGGAAAATCGGAATGCGCGAGCCGATGCGCACGAATTGAATGTGCGGAATCGATCGCAGCCGGGTGAGGATCCGGTCGAGTTTGTCGTCGGAGAGCAACAGCGGGTCGCCACCGGAGAGCAGCACATCGCGAACGGCTGTGTTTTTTTCAAGGTATTGGAAGGCCGATTCCCACTGGATTTCCAACTGCTGGTCGCCGACACCGGACACGACGCGCGATCGGGTGCAGTAGCGGCAGTAGGAGGCACAGCGGTCAGTGACCAGAAACAGCACGCGGTCCGGATAGCGATGCACCAATCCGGGTACGGGCATGTGCCGGTCCTCTCCGCAGGGGTCAGCCATTTCCTCGGGTGCGCTCCATGCTTCTTCGATGCGAGGAATGACCTGCCGCCGGATCGGACAATCAGGATCGTTGCGGTCGATCAATTGAAAAAAGTGCGGAGTGATCGACATCGCCAGTTTTTGGCCCGCCAGCAGCACACCGGCGCGTTCCTCCTGCGAAAGCTCCATTCTGCTCTCGAGCGCACTGAGCGAGGAGACGCGGTTCTTCAACTGCCAGCGGTAGTCCTGCCACTGCTCCCGGCTTGCGTCCGGCCACAGGTCCATTTCCGAAGGATGAAACCCGGTCAGCCTGTCATAAACTTCTTCGTCAGTCATTGTTTTGAAATTCCGATGCTACACGTGGATTTTAAGATGTCAAACCAGCGTTTTGCTGCGGAAGCGCACGCACGCCGAAGAAACCGGAGAGCAGAATTTCGCTGAATCTGTCTTCCATCAGGGCTCTCATGCGTTTTTTTGGAATGGCTGGTAGCGCGTTGCGCTATCGCCCGCGCCTGCTGGCGTAGCAATAGGTTGGCAATGTCAAAGAGCATAAGCCGAAGGGGATGGCAAAAGAGCGTTGCTTTTCTAACAAGTGATTGGTCACGCTCTGGGATAATGACAGTGATCATTTTCCGGGAGTCATTTCAGTGAGTTTCCATCATTGTTAGAGATCACGACATCATGCATCGATGACTTCGACACCGCTTCGAGCCAGGTCGCTGAGGATCGTTTTGTCGGCCTTGGTATCGGTGATGACGCAGGTGAGATCGCTGATCTGCGCGAAGAAAAAGGAGGCTTTCTGACCGAGTTTGGTGTGGTCGGTGAGAAACACCACGTCCTCGGCGCAGGCGACCACCCGTTCTTTGAACACCGCCTGGCGGTTGTTGGTTTCGGAGACACCCCGGGTCAGATGCAGACCGCTGCCGGAAAAAAACATCCGGTGGATGTTGAAGCGGCGAAGTGATTGCTCGGCGATCAGTCCGATGAACGAACGCGAGCGAATGTCGTAAAGCCCCCCCGTGCAGATCAAGTCGAGATTCGGCCTGCCTTCCAGGGCGGTGAAGACGTTCAAAGCGTTTGTTAGAATGGTAAGCGGATAGTCTGGTAAAAATTCTGTTAGAGTCAGCGCGGTCGATGAGGCATCGAGGAAAATCGTTTCGTTCGGCTGAATTCTCCTTGCGGCAATCCGGGCAATCGCTGTTTTTTCCTCGCGGTTGGTCAACTGCCGTTCAGTGAGGGAAATCTCCTCGCGGATTTTCTCCAGTCGCACCGCGCCGCCGTGAACGCGAATCAGGTGCCCGCGTTTTTCCAGGACTTCGAAATCCTTGCGGATGGTTTCATCGGTGACGTTCAACACCGCAGCGAGTTCGATGGTGCGGACGTTGCCGGTCTCGTTCAAATGCGCGAGAATTTGTTTTTGTCGTTCCTGGGGAAGCACGACAATCCCTTGGCGAAAAAATCAACACATGTAAAGCAAAAATTGGATATTTCTGGAAATAATTGGATTTTTATTGACAAAACCGAAAAAACAAAGAAATTAGCTGTGCCGATGTCTACTTCCACAACATCCAGAGCAGTGATCGAGCAGTTGGTTCGTGAGCAGGTATATGCCAGCATGGGCCTGGCCGCGCCGAAGTCCGCGCCGAACGAATTGCTGGTGAACATCAGTGCCCGTCACTGTCATTTGACCCAAGCCGCCGTGGAGGCGCTGTTTGGTCCGGGGCATCAGTTGCAGCCGATGAAGGACCTTTATCAAAACGGGCAGTTCGCGGCGAAAGAGTCGGTGACGCTCATCGGTCCGCGCAGCCGGATTATTTCCAACCTGCGGATTCTCGGCCCCTGCCGCAATCTGAATCAGGTTGAACTCGCCTACACCGATGCCATCGCACTGGGTTTCGAGATTCCGGTGAAAATGTCCGGCGACATCGCGGGCACCCAGGGCGGCATGTTGATGGGGCCGCATGGCTATTTCGAACTGAAGGAGGGGATCATCCGCGCCCAGCCCCACGTGCACATGCACCCTGACGACGCCGCATTTTACGGGGTCAAGCACCTCGATGTGATGAAGCTCAAGGTTCTCGGGGCGCTCGGCATGACTTTTGACAACCTGGTGGTCCGCGTCGATCCCTCGTTCAAACTGGAGGTTCACATCGACACCGACGAAGGCAACGCCTGCGGACTGAAGCCCGACACATTTTGCGAACTGACCAGATAATTTTCATCAACAGTAACCTCAACTCCAACCAGAAACTAACAACATGAGTGCAGCACTCGGATTCATTGAAACCAAAGGATATGTCGGCAGCGTCGAAGCCACCGATGCCATGACCAAGGCGGCGAACGTAGAGCTCGTCAAACAAATTCAAACCGGTGGGGGATTCCTCACGGTGATCGTCAAAGGCGATGTCGGCAGCGTGAAATCCGCTGTTGCCGCTGGTGCCGATGCCGCAGGCCGTGTCGGCGAACTGGTCGGCTCCCACGTGATCGCCCGTCCGCACAACGAACTGCTCGTGCAACTCGGCATCGCCTGATCAACCTCCATTTTCACAACCTAACAAATTACCATTATGGCCAAACAAGCAATCGGAATTCTGGAAACCAAAGGTTTCATCGCCTTGATCGAAGGGGCTGACGCCGCACTCAAATCCGCCGACATTCAAATGACCGGCTGGGACAAGATCGGCTCCGGTCTGGTCACCGGGTTTTTCACTGGCAACGTCGCCGCAGTCAAAGCGGGTCTCGATGCCGCCGCCGCCGCCGCCGCGAATGTCGGCACGGTGACATCGGTGCAGGTGATCGCGCGTCCGCACGACGACCTCAGCAAGCTCGGCAGTTGGATCGGCTGATCCCTTTTCAGCTTCCGGGTTTGATCTCCGCACACTTCGACTCAGATGAACGTCCTCATCGCCAACTTGGGCTCCACGTCCTTCAAATACCGGCTTTTCCACATGGATGAAGCGGGGCAGGAGGTCCTGGCAAAAGGTGGCTACGAGCGTGTCAGCGATTACGCGGCTGTCATCGATGACGCATTGGCGACCCTTCAGAAGGATGGTGTGATTTCCTCGGCCGATGAAATTGATGCGGTCGGCTTCAAAACTGTGCTGGGCAAAAATCTCAGCGGTTGTGTGATTGCCGACGAAACCTGTGTCAGGGCCTTGGAGGATTTTGCCGCGGTTGCACCGGCGCATAATCCGCCCTATGCCAACGGCATCCGCCAGTTTGCGATGTCGCTGCCCGAAGCACGTCTGGTCGCGTTGTTCGAGACCGCCTTTTATCAATGGGTTCCGGAATCTCGCAGCACGTATGCGCTGCCGAAATCCTGGCGCGACATCGGCATCCGCCGCTATGGGTTTCACGGTGCCAGCCACAAGTTTGTCGCGGAACGCTCGGCGGAGTTGCTGGGTCGAAGTGATGTGGCACGCGGCACTGCGTCTCTCTATCAAAATGGCCCGGCCGATATCCCGGGCAAACCTTTGCGCGTGGTTTCCTGTCACCTCGGTGGAAGCAGTTCGGTGACCGGCATCTGCAACGGTGTCGCCATCGGCACCAGCATGGGGTTTTCTCCGCAGAGTGGTCTGCCGCAAAACAACCGCGTCGGCGATCTCGATTCCGGCGCGCTACCTTATGCCGTCAAAACATTGGGAATATCCATGGAGGAAGCCGAACGCCAACTCACCAAGGAATCGGGCTTGTTCGGCATTTCCGGCATCAGCAACGACATCCGCGACGTCCACCAGGCCATCGATGAGGGGAATGCCGATGCCGCGTTGGCGCTCGGGCATTTGATCGACTCCATCCGCCACTGGGTCGGTGCCTTCGCCTGGCAAATGGGTGGTCTCGACGCGCTGGTCTTCACCGCCGGCATCGGAGAAAACGATCATGCCGTCCGCAAAGCCGTGTGCGCGGGTTTGGAGGAATTCGGACTCGTGTTCGATGAAGAACGCAATCTTGCCTGTCGCGCCGTGGAGGCCGAACTCAGTGTCGATTCATCGCAAGTGAAAATTTTCGTCATTCCCGCCAACGAGGAACTCGTGCTGGCCCGCGAGGTTTTCCGCAAGATCTCCCACACCAACTAACAAGGCGTTTTTACGCGCCAAAGCATTCATTCTCACCAGTCAATTCAACAATCAACTAACAAAACATATGGCTAAACAAGCAGTAGGACTATTGGAAACCCGCGGACTCGCATGCCTCGTCGTCGGGGTCGACGCGATGCTCAAATCCGCTAACATCGAACTCGCCGGCCCGATGAAACAAGTCGGCAGCGCGTTGTGCAACGCGGTGATCACCGGCGATGTCGCCGCCGTCAAAGCTGCGATCGACACCGGTGCCGCGGCTGCCAGCGCCTGTGGCGAAGTGGTCAGCGCTCATGTGATCGCGCGTCCGGACGATGCCGTCGATGGCGTCCTGCCCAAGGAAACCGTGACCCGCGCTCCACGCAAGTAACCTGATGTCACGGCGCGTCGCCGCCCGGCGCGCCTGTCATCCAAAGGAAAACAATCATGTTTCTTGCAGAAGTCATCGGCCAGGTTGTGGCGACAAAAAAAGACGATCATTTGATCGGACGCAAGCTGCTGGTCCTGCGCCCGAAGCTCGTTGACGAAAAGGACAACAGCAAATTCAAGGACGGGCAGAACACCATCATCGCCATCGACACCGTCGGTGCCGGGGTGGGGGAGTTTGTGTTGTTCTGTCAGGGCAGCAGTGCCCGCCAGGCCGGTGATCTCAAACCCGTGCCGGTGGATGCCGCCGTGGTCGCCATCGTCGACTGTGTTGAGGTTTTGGGTAAAACCATTTACAAGACCACTTAGTAAAGCGTTATTTAACCACTGTTACACTGAGACCCACTAATAGAACTGATTTTATGAAGGCATACGATGACGAAAATTATCCTCACAGTGAACTCAGCGGGCAGATTATTGCAGTTGCGAAAACGGTGAATGATCATTTTCGTCCGGGGCTTGATGAAAAAATGTATGAGCGGGCGATGTGTATTGAGTTTGCAGAACAAGGCATCTTTTTCGAAGTTCAAAAGTCTTATCCTGTTCACTATAAAAACAAATATCTTGGTGTTCTTATTCCTGATTTGATTGTGCGTGAGACTGTCATCGTGGATCTCAAAGTTGTGGATGATTTTCATGATGATCACATAGCTCAGATGTTAGGTTATATGAGCATTACGAATTTGGAAATAGGACTCATCATTAATTTTAAACACGCAAAACTCCAAGTCAAACGAATCGCTAACCTCAAAAAAAATCAGTGAACTCAGTGGTCATCAGTGTATCAGTGGTTTTCTAAAGTAGTTTTCTGGAAATTTTTCTTTTCTATCTTTTATGACTCTCGATCAAAAACAAATTCAATCCGTCGTGGAAAGCGTGCTGGCACGCCTCGCTGCGGGCAATGCAAGCGCCGCGACGGCCAAAAAGGACGGCTGTGGCTGCGGCTGTGCGGGGTCGGATGGCAAATTCGGCGTGTTCACCTGTGTGGACAAAGCCGCGGAAGCCGCCCATGCCGCTCATCTCAAACTGAAAAAAGCGGGTGTCGCCGCGCGCTCGCGGGTCATTGAAATCGTGAAAACGATGGCCGTCGGCAATGCCGAAGCCTGGGGCAAGTTTGAAATGGAGGAAACCAAAATCGGCCGGCTCGACCACAAGATCGCCAAGCTGCTGATCACCAAAAATGTTCCCGGCGTGGAATGGCTGCATCCCTACGCGTTGAGTGGCGACGGCGGCATCATGCTCGAGGAATACGCGCCATTCGGCGTGGTCGGTGCCATTCTTCCAGTCACACACTCGGTTCCCACACTAACAGGAAATGTCATCAGCATGGTTGCCGCAGGCAATACCGTCGTGTTCAATCCCCACCCCGGCGGCGCACGCTCTGCGGCGATGGCGGTGGCCGCCTACAACCAGGCGATCGAACGCGAAGTGGGCATCGCCAACATCATAACGACCATCGAGACACCGACGCTGGAATCGTTCGACCTGATCTGCAAAAACCCGCTGATTCCGCTGCTGGCGATCACCGGTGGTCCGGCCGTGGTGAAGGCCGCGATGGCTTCCGGCAAACGGGCGATCTGCGCCGGACCGGGGAATCCCATGGTGGTGGTCGATGAAACCGCGAACCTTGCCAAGGCGGCTGCGCAAATCATCGAGGGTGCCGCATTCGACAACAACCTTCTGTGCATCGGGGAAAAAGCGGTGTTTGTGGTCGGCTCGGTTTTCTCCCGTTTCATGGAGGAAATGCAGAAAGCCGGTGCGTTCCGCCTCAACGCCGCGCAACTCGCTTCGCTGACCAAAGCGGCGTTCACCTACAAGGAGACCGACGGCGGATGCTCGCACGCCGCCGTCAACCGCGAACTTATCGGTGCCGATCCCGCGGTGCTGGCTCATCATGCGGGTGTCAACATCCCGGTAGGAACGCAGTTGCTTTTTGCCGAGACCGATGCAGATCATCCCTTCGTGCAGGAGGAGCAAATGATGCCGATGCTGCCGATTGTGTCCGTTCCCGACTTTGAGACGGCGGTGGTGAAGGCAAAACAGGCCGAGCACAACTACCGGCATAGCTCGATCATCCATTCGCTCAATGTCGATCACATGACCCACATGGCCAAGGAAATGGACACCACCATTTTTGTGAAAAACGGTCCCTGCACGGCGGGTCTTGGTCTCGGCGGCGAGGGTTATCTCTCCTATTCGATCGCCACGACCACCGGCGAGGGCATCACTACTCCGAAAACCTTCACGCGCATCCGTCGCTGCGTGCTGGTGGAAAATCTCCGCATCATCTGAGCCGGTCGTCGGTCAGCCCGCACACTTTCAACTATTCCTCATGATTCCCTGCCGCATCGTAGGCAACGCCGTTGCCAGCCACAGCCATCCTTCCCTGAGCGGGAAGAAGCTGTTGCTTTGCCAGCAGCTCGGCGATCGCGACACCGCCATCGGCGCGCCCTTCGTGGCGATCGATCTTTTCGGAGCCGGGCTGCACGAACGGGTGCTCGTGAGCACGGACGGGCTGGGTGCACGACATCTGGTGCACGATGAAACATCGCCGATCCGCATGTTCATTCAGGGCATTATTGATGAGAAGCAGAGCTTATAGACATAAGACATAAGACATAAGACATAAGATGAAGAAATTTTGCCAACACTATCTTTCCATTCAGGCTCAAGTCTTATGTCTTGTGTCTCCTAATCTTTCCTCTCTCTAACATGCGCATCGGTCAAGTCATCGGAAAAACGGTCATGAGCGTGCAGGATGCCGCTCTGGTCGGCGCGCGCTGGCTGGTTGTCAGCCCGCTTGATTCCGCACAGTTGACCGATGCCTGCTCCCAGAAGCTTTCCGTCGGCGCGCAATCGTCGCTGATCGTCTATGACAACATCGGTGCCGGCCAGGGCGATCTGATCGGCTTCGTCGAGGGCGCCGAAGCCACCGCACCGTTTCCTTCTCCCATTCCCATCGACGCCCTGTGCATCGCGATTTTCGACAGCATTGATTACCATCCCTGAAAATTTATCCTAACAAAAATGAAAAAAGTCATCACCGCAGCCGACGCCGAAGCCATGATCCGCAGTGGCAACACCACGATTCCCGCAGGAGTCATCGTCACACCCGCCGCCCAGGATGTGTTCAAGGGGGGCAGCAAAGCATTCGCATCGTCTGCAGCTCCTGCCGCCTCATCCGCTGAGCCGATTCTTCCCGACTACGAGTACGTCTGGACTCCCGGCAAAGATCCGAAGACAGCACAGGAAATCCATGCGTTTTTCCACTCACCGGCGATCACACTGCTGAAGGAACGCATGGTCGATATCGGCAAGCGCATGTGGGCCCGTGAATACACCGACGGCAACGGCGGCAACCTGACCATCCGCGTCGGCGACAATCTGGTGCTTTGCACTCCGACGCTTGTTTCCAAGGGCTTCATGACCGTCGAGCAAATGTGCCTGGTCGATCTTGAAGGCAAACAACTCGCTGGAAAATTCAAGCGAACCTCCGAGTGCATGACCCACCTCGCGATCATGAAGCGTCAACCGAAGGCAAAGGCCTGTTGTCACGCGCACCCACCGCACGGCACCGCGTTTGCCGTGGCTGGTGTGCAGCCGCCTACCTGTATGATTCCCGAAGCCGAGGTGTTTCTCGGGCAAATCGGCATGGCCGAATACCGCACTCCCGGCACTCCCGCGAATGCCGAAGTGGTCGGCAACGCAGCAGTCGACCACATGGCCGTGCTAATGGTCAACCACGGTGTCATCACCTGGGGCAAGGACATCGAGGACGCCTATTGGAAAATGGAAAACGTCGAATCGTATTGCAAGACCGTCTGGGTTGCCAGCCAGCTCAACGGCGGCAATCTGCTCACCATCACCGGTGGTCAGGCGAAGGAACTCATTGCCTTGAGGAAGTCGCTCGGCATGGACGACAAGCGTTCGACCTGGAAGGAATGCCAGCTTTGCGACAATGCCGATTTCAACCCCGGAACGGTGTGTTCGGTCGGTGGTCCGTCGGCCAGTGCAACGAGTCCTACCAGTGCCGAAGCCGAAGCCTTGGTCAAGGCGATCACCGACCAGATCATGGCCGGAATGAAATGATCGCAGCGAAGAATCGCGGATAACATGGTCATTCTCTTCCTTCTTCCTTCACGCGGATGAAGGAACGCAGCAGCAGCAAAAGCAGCGGCGACATCAAAACCAGCAGGCCGATCAGCATCCACATCTTCCCGGGGTCGCGCGGTCCCGTGGCGGGGCAAAAGGCGGTCAGCAAGCCCGCGAATGCCGCGCTGTTGATGAGTTTGCCCATCAACAGCGGCACCGCCGACAGCGAGGCATACGAGGCTTCCTGTCCGGCCGGAGCGATGGCGACGGCGTACTCATACACCCGCGGCGAATAAAACGCCTCGCCGATCGAAAATGCGATCTGCCAGAACAGGATCATGATCAGATACGGATGCACCACGCCTTTGATTTCCAGATAGCCGCGACCGAACCATTCACCGAGGCCGCCGTTGGCCATGCCGACGAACATGTCCGCCGGCAGCACCATGAAAACAAAGGACATGGCGGTGATGAAACCGCCGAACACCACCATCGAGTAGGCGGAAAACTTGCGCGTCAGCACCCCGACCGCCGGGGCGAGAATCATGATAAGGATACTGTTCACCGCATTGAGCCGTCCCACCCGTCCCGCGCCTTCGACACCGATTTCCCTCTCGGCGAAGGTCGGCAGCACGGCGTCCATGATGTTGAAAACGATCTTCAACAGTCCGATCAACAACAGAAAAAACAACAAGCGTTGAAAAGCCTTGTGGCGGAACAGCGCACCAAAAAGCCGAAAGGTGTCGTTGGCGGCATTCTTCACCGTGCCCAGCCAGTTGCTGCCTGCTTCAGTGACACCTCCTTTTTTGTCGCGCAGCATCAGCACAAAGGGCAGTGCTAACAATTCCACGCCGAGGCTGACCAGGAACAAGGCCCGTTGCGTGCTCATCGCCCCCCCTGCGAGCAATAAGGAACCGCCGCCGCCAGCGATCAACGATTGCACTCCATCGCGCACGAAGTAGGCGAACATGAAGCCCAGATTCAGGATCGCGTAGAATACCGAGAACGCCACCGAGCGTTGAGCGGTCGATGTGTAACGTCGCGTCGCCGCCACCAGCACCGGTGTGCACAGGGCTTCTCCAATGGCCAGCGGAATCAATCCGCAACCCAACACCACCCAGGTGTTGCTGCTGACGATCATCACCACGCGCGTCACCAGGCACAGCGTCAGGCCGATCAACAGGGTGCGCCGCAGGCCCAGGGCATCGGTGAGCGAGCCGCTCAACAGCGTGCTGATCGACATGAACATGCCCCAGATTCCGAACAACCATTGCGCTTGGGAGTCCTTCACGCCGCAGTCCTTCATCAGGTAACTCACCAGCACCACGGTGATCAGTTTGTAAGCGGTGACGCTGAAAAATTTCAGCGAAAAGGTGAACCACAGGTCGCGCGGTGAACCTGCCAGTTTCAGTGCGGCGTAGAGACCGACACCGGCCACGGCTAGCGCGACAATGATGGAGGGGACCTGTCCCAGTTTTGCAAAGTATGCCAACCAGCCCACGCCACTGCCGATGATTCCAAAGATCAACACCTTCAGTCCGAGCATCCACAGCGGTGGCTGACCCAGGGGTGCTTGCGGATTTTCCGCGTTGATTGCTTCACTCATGCGCAGCAGCCTGCCGAAACTCCGCCGTCTGCGCAAGTCTTGAGACAAGGGGCGGGGAGATTTGTATGAACTCAGCCGATCTTCTCCGCACCAAAATACGGCACCAGGGCGGCGGGGATCGCGATGCTGCCGTCGGCTTGCTGGCATTGCTCCAGCAGGGCAACATAGAGCCGCGGCAATGCGGTGCCCGATCCGTTGAGGGTGTGGGGAAAGCGGTTTTTACCCTCGGCATCCTTGAAGCGCAATTTCATGCGGCGGGCCTGGTAATCGGTGAAACAGGAGCAACTGGAAACCTCCAGATACTTGCCGTGACCCGGCGCCCAGACTTCGATGTCATACGTTTTTGCGGAACTGAAACCGATGTCGCCGGTGCAGAGTTCGATGGTGCGATAATGCAGGCCCAGTTTTTGCAGGACCGACTCGGCATGCGCCGTGAGTTTTTCCAGACAGGCGAATCCCTCGTCGGGATGAACGATTTGCACCAACTCCACCTTGTCGAACTGATGCATGCGGATGATGCCCTTGTTGTCGCGTCCCGCCGAACCTGCTTCGCGGCGGAAACAGGGCGTGTAGGCCACCATCCGGATCGGCAACTGGTTTTCGTTGAGCAGGGTGTCGCGGTAGAGATTGGTCACCGGAACCTCGGCGGTGGGGGCGAGGAAGAGATTGTTCCTGCCATCCTCGCCGGCATCGGTGCCGTACATGTCGTCCTCGAACTTCGGCAACTGTCCGGTGCCCTCCATGCACTCGCGTTTGACGAGGTGCGGCACGTTGACTTCTTCGTAGCCGTTCGACGTTTGATTGTCTAACAGAAAATTGATCAGAGCGCGTTCGAGCCGGGCTCCTTTGCCGCGATACACCGCGAATCCCGATCCGGCGATGCGTGTGGCATCGTCCCAATCGACCAGTTTGTGCAGCAGGGCCAGCTCGACATGATCCTTGGGCCCGGCGATTTCGGGTTTTGCGCCCCACTCGCGCACCACCGGGTTGGCCGTTTCATCCGCGCCGACCGGGCAGTTTTCATGGGTCATGTTGGGCAGGTGCAACAGCAGGTCGTTCTGTCTCAGTGTCGTGGTCTCGACCTCGGTGTCGAGCGCCTCGATTTTCGCATTGATCGTGCGGGCCTCGGCTTCCGCAGCCGTGGTATCCTCGCCCTTGCCCTTGGCCATGCCGATTTGCTTGGCAATCTGCTTGCGCTGCGACTGCAATACTTGTTTCTCGGTCTCCGCGGCGCGGCGTTTTTCATCGCAGGCCAGGACATCATCGATCAGCTTCCAATGATTGCCGCCGCGGCGTTTGATGTTTTCCTGAACCAGTAAATGATTGTCGCGGATGATGCGGATGTCGAGCATGGGAAAAATTCAGCGCTTGGGAAGGTGGCGATATTCGGGTGGCACGGGGAGGGGAATGCCGTCGTCGGGCGGCAGGTCGGCAGGTGGCGGCGGCAGTTGGTTTGCGGCCTGGGCCTTGTCATAGCTGGGGAGCGGCATGGGATCGATCGATGAGGGATCGACGTTCGGCAGCAGCGGGTTTTCCTGGTTGTATCCAGGCGGCAATTCCTTGTCCAAAAAAACCGGCGAGGCATCGGGTTTGTTGAGCTTGCGGGCAAGGATGTGCGGCCAGGCCTGCGAGTCGATCAACTCGCCTTTGTAGGAAAGCTCGACCACTTGGCCGTAGTAGCGTTTTTCACCGAAGATATGCTGTTGTTGCTGGTCCTGTGCGGGAAGCACATAAGTGACTTGCAGAAGTTCCTCACCGCTGTGCCAGTCAACCGGTTCGGTCACCCATTTGTAATCGACCTTGCACGTTGAGGTGTCGGCGGGCGCGATTTCCTTGCGGGCACCGATTTCGTCAAAAAAGTTCACCAGGACTTCCAGATCGCGGCCCTCGATTTCCTCGCCGGCGATGGATTGCACGGGAATTGTCACCAACACCCGCTCGCCATCGGCTTCCCGGGTGTCCTTGAAAACTCGGGCGCGACCGAGCACGATGCGGTTGACCTTGTCCTGCGGTTGTTCGAAGCCGTCCTTGAGTTTCTCCGAAGCTTTCAAATACAGCGATCCGGCCCCGGTTGTGCCGAGTTCGAAAACCTTGTGATAATATTGCGTCGCGCGGTCGTAGATGCCCATCGCTTCGTGCACCAGGCCGAGTTCGTACAGGGCGTTCGGCTCATTCGGTGAGCTTTGCAAGGCCTGTTCCAGTTTGGTCACCGCACTCATCATGTCCTCGCTGATGCGGGCGTTGCGGGCCTCCTTCACGAGTTTCTCCGTCACCGGATCGGCGATCGCCGGGGTCTCCAGGTTGCGCGGCGGCGGCAGAGGCACGCTCACCGCGGCGGGCAGATCTGGAAGTGGATCGCGATCCACTTCGATTCGGGGGGCGGCGATGGGTTCCGGTTTGGGCGCGGCGACGATTTGGGTCACCACCTTTTCGACAACTTTCACCTCGCGGGTGGCTTCCATGCGCATTGCGAGTGCCAGGCCCGCCACGACCAACTGCACAAAGGCCACGATTCCCATGATCCAGCATGAGATGCGGAAAGTCAGCGTGTGAGGTTGGGTCCGTGCCATGCGGGTTGCAGCGACAAGATGCTTGATTCATGAGTCAAGTCAAGCAAGGATCGGCAGGGGGAAGGGGGTTAAGGAAAACCTCCGACCGCAGCTGCCGAAAATGTAGTGGTAAAAAACAGTTAGAGCGAGAAAACCTCGCCGTCCTTGAAGAAGCGCTTCAGTTCTTCAGTCGCGGCCTCGATGGAGTCGGAGGCATGGCAGACGTTAACCATTTTGTCCTCGCCGAAATCCCCGCGGATCGTTCCCGGGGCCGCTGCTTTGGAGTCGGTGGGCCCGAGCAGGTCGCGCACGCGGCTGATCACGTTGTCGCCCTCCAGCGCCAGGGCAATGACGGGAGTGCTGCTCATGAAGGCCACGATGTCGGGAAAAAACGGCTTGTCGGCGATGTGTGAATAGTGATCCGCGAGAATCGCGTGGTCGAGCTGCATCATTTTGATGCCGCGGATGCGAAATCCTTCCTCCTGGAAACGGCTGAGCACCTTGCCAACGATGTTTTTGCGGATGGCATCAGGCTTGAAAAGGATTAACGTGGTTTCCGATAGTAGCGAATTTTCTGTAGTCATCACAAGCGGGTTAGTCCGAAGTACCCCGATGTGCAAGCCTTTTTCGGTGAAATCTTGCGCAACAATCCGACTATTCGATTGCCATGTTCGACGGGTGCGCGCTAGGCTCGGGCGAGATGAATTTGCTTTTGGAAAAATTGGATCAGGCCGTGACCGCGGGAGTATTGCTGGAGTCAGCGAACAACAACATCCGCCTGCTGCTCGCGGGGGTGAGCGGCGATTTTGCGGAACGGGTCGTGACCGAATTGGCGAAAGCCGGAGAATGGAACGAGCTCAACGACCGGTTTTTCAAAACCCTTGCCTTCGGGACAGGCGGTTTGCGGGGCCGGACCATCGGCCGGGTGGTGACTTCTCTGGAACAGGGAGGCGGCGGCGTGAACGGACGACCGGAATTCCCCTGCGTCGGCACCGCAACGATCAATTTTTTCAACATCAGCCGCGCGGTGCGGGGGTTGATTTGCTATGCGCAGAAACACGTCGGTTCCGGGCGGAGGACGCGCATGGTGTTTGCCCATGACACCCGGCATTTTTCGCGCGACTTCGCGGAGTTTTGCGCCAAAGTCGCGGTCGAGCTGGGCTGCGATGCCTGGTTGTTCGAGGGGGCACGCAGCACGCCGCAGCTTTCATTTGCGATCCGCGAACTGCGCGCCGATGCCGGGGTCGTGCTGACCGCCAGCCACAATCCTTCGCACGACAATGGTTTCAAGGCCTACTTCGATGACGGCGGGCAGATCGTCGATCCTCATGCCACGGGCATCATTGACGAGGTCAATGCGCTGGTCACCGAGACCTATGATGCGGTTCCCGAGTCCGAGCGCGGAACTCTTACCATCATGGGTGCAGAAATGGACCGGCGCTACATGGACCGGCTGCGTTCGCTGTTGATGCGACCTGAGTTGTTGGAAGGTGGAGCCACCAAGGTGGTGTTCACGAACCTCCACGGCACCGGAGGGAAAATCTGCGTGCCGATGCTGCGCGAACTGGGATTTGATGTCAGCACGGTGGCCGGGCAGGATGTCCAGGACGGTCGCTTTCCCACGGTGGATTCGCCCAATCCGGAAAACGCCCCGGCATTGCAAATTGCCATCGAACTGGCGGAACAGCAAGGCGCAGAAATCGTCATCGGCACCGACCCCGACAGCGACCGCATGGGCATCGCCGCGCGCGACTCTTCCGGAAAAATGGTGTTGCTGACCGGCAATCAGATTGGTTCGCTGATGGCGTGGTATCGGGTGAAAACCGCGTTCGAACTCGGATGGATCAACGACGCCACCCGCAGTCGCGCGGTGCTGGTGAAAACCTTTGTCACCACCGAATTGCAGCGCGCCATCGCCGACCATTTCGGCGTGCGCATTGTAGACACTCTAACGGGATTCAAGTACATCGCCGAAAAACTCCGCAAGTATGAAAACACCATCCCGGCGGCAAAGGTCGCCGAGTTTTCCGCAGAGGGCTATCGATCGCTCACGGAGGAACAATCGCGCAGCCTGCGTCTCGATTTCTCACGCTTCTTCATTTTCGGTGGCGAGGAAAGTTATGGTTACCTCGGTTGCGACTTCGTGCGAGACAAGGATGCCAACGGCGCGGCGGTGATCTTCGCGGAGGTGGCGGCCTATGCAAAAAGCCTCGGCCTGACGATTCCGGAACTGCTCGACCAGGTCTATCAACAATTCGGTTACTTCCTCGAGATCGGCAAGTCGCTGGTCATGGAGGGAGCCGACGGTGCAGCGAAAATCGCGGCCCTGGCGGCTTCGTATGCCGCGCAACCACCCGAGATTGTCGATGGCTCCGCCGTGATCCGGATCAGGGACTTTGCCGCGCAGGAACTCTTCGACGAGGAAGGCGATGCGCTGCCTAAGGAAAAGATGCTCTTTGTGGATCTCGCTGATGGACGTCGTTTTGCGGTGCGGCCGAGCGGCACGGAGCCGAAAATCAAATTCTACCTTTTTGGCAAAGGGGAAAAAACTCTCCCGCTGGACGAAGCAAAGTCCGCCGTCAAGGCTGGCCTTGATTCGCTGTGGCAATGGATCGCAGCCGATGCGGTGTCGCGCTGAGCCCGCTCGTTAAACCCGAAAGCCGAAGTTGAATGATGGATTGATGCCTAAAAACCACTGATACACTGAGACCCACTGAGTTCACTATAAATAGACAAAAGCCCAATACGGCGATTGATTCGCAGTGCCTTCCCACTCAGCGATTTCAGTGGAATTCAGTGTTTCAGTGGTTAAAATCGCCCGCACTCTTGGTTTTAACTTCGGAACTCGGGTTAAATCATGTTAGTCGAACAGCTCGCCGTGTTTGCGTTTGCCATCGAGCACGCAACTCACACACAGGTCGCCGCAGACGTTGATCATTGTGCGGAAGCGGTCGAGAAACCAGTCGATCGGGATCAGCAGCAGGCTGTATTCCAGCGGCAGTCCGACAGCGGTCAATACCAGCGTCATGGTGATAAGCCCGGCGGAGGGAATGCCCGCTGCACCAACCGAGGCCGCCACGGCGCAGAGCACGATGGTCAATTGCGCGGTGACATCGAGATGCATGCCTATCAACTGCGCGATGAACAACGCTGCCATGGCTTCATAGAGCGCGGTGCCGTCGTTGTTGAAATTCGCCCCCACCAGCGCACCGAGATTGGCCGAGGATTTGCTGACTTTTACGTTAGTGATCAGACATTCGTAAGTCACCGGCATCGTCGCAGTCGAACTGGCGGTCGAAAATGCCATCACCAATGCCTCGCGACAGCCGCGGATCAACTGCCGCGGCGTCACCCACGATTGCAGGGCAACGCGGGTCATGTAATAAATGAACTGCAAACTCAGCGCCAGCAGCACCGCTACGACCAGCCACAGCAGACTGATGAACGAGGAAAACCCGTTGATGCCGACCTCCTTGGCCACCACGCCGAAAACGATCAGCGGCACGAGTTGCACGATCCAATGCAGCATGGTGATGAAGGCATCCATGAACACCTTCACCGTGGTCCGGGTGACCTCGATGTCCGGCGAGATCTTGCGCAAGGCCAAGCCCAACAGCAATGCCAGAATGATCACCCCGATCACCTGATCGCTGCTGGTGAAGGGGCCGAGCACCGTGCGCGGTAGTTTTTCCAACAATTGGAAAATCTTGTCGACCGGCTTCGACTTCTCCGCGCTGGCCATCGCAGTGGAGATCTGGGCGGCGTTTATTTCCGCCTGTTCGGCCACCTGGGCGCGCTCCTTTTCACTGAGCCCCCTGCGTTCACCCGGTGCGATCAGATTGGCTACGCTCATACCGATGATGATCGCAACCACCGTATTGGTGATCAGCAAACGGATCAGTCGGGCCGACTTGCCTTTTTCAATGCGGGCACCGGTGAGAGCGTGAACGATGGCAAAAAATGCCACTGGCGCTGCGAGCATCTGCACGAGCCCCATCATCGCGCCGCAGGGTTTTTCAAAAACGACCGCCTCTTTTCCCATCAGCACCCCGGCAATCGCGCCGAGGGTCATGCCGGTTAGCGTGCGCACATACAGCGGCAGTTGCTGCCATTTGCCCAAAAGAGAAGAGAGTAAATTCATCACGCCGAGAACTTAGCCATCCTGCCTGCGATGGCAATGCGAAACAATCACCCGTCTGTGGCTTTGACTTCATCAGGTGGGACACTCTTCCTTGTCCCGTGATGCCACGGAAGTCACCGATGCCACAAATAGTTTCGACTTTTCGGTTGTAGCTGCGGAAGCCAGTGCGATCAGTGGTTCTCCTTGCTGAACTTTGAAGTTCCCCCCTATTGCGCCAGCCGCAGACCGGTGAGTCAATGTTCCATGCGAATCAGCAGTGATTTCCGTTAGAAGAATTTCGGGATGATCAGAATCGCGACGATGTTGACCACCTTGATCATCGGGTTCACGGCTGGTCCGGCGGTGTCCTTGTAGGGGTCGCCCACGGTGTCGCCGGTGACCGCCGCCTGGTGGGCCGGGGAACCCTTGCCGCCGTGGTTGCCTTCTTCGATGAACTTCTTGGCATTGTCCCATGCTCCGCCTGCCGAGGTCATGGCGATGCCGACGAACAGTCCGGTGACGATGGTGCCGACCAGGACTCCGCCAAGGGCCTCCTTGCCGAGGAAGGGAATCGCGGCCACGCCGACCACGAAAATGATCGGCAACAGGGCGGGCACGATCATTTTTTTCAATGCGGCTTTGGTGACAATGTCCACGCATTGTCCGTAGTCCGGAGTGGTTTCTCCGGTCAGGATTCCCGGCAGGGCTTTCACCTGACGCCGAACCTCATTGACAACCGCACCCGCGGCGCTGCCCACGGCATCCATGGCGTAGGCAGTGAAAACGTATGGCAGTAAACCGCCGATGAACAGACCGATGATGATCTTCGGATTCGTCAGATCGAAGTGCAATGCGGTATTGGGCAGATGGAACTTCAGTTCCTCGACATAAGAGCCGAAAAGCACCATTGCCGCAAGTCCCGCGGAGGCGATGGCATATCCCTTGGTCACCGCTTTCATGGTGTTGCCGACGGCATCGAGTTCATCGGTGATCTTGCGCACGCCCTCGGGCAGCCCGCTCATCACCGCGATCCCGCCCGCGTTGTCGGTGATCGGACCGAACGCATCGAGCGAAATGATAATGCCGGAAAGGCTGAGCATGCTGACCACCGCAATCGCGATGCCGTAAAGGCCGGCCAGTTCATAACAACCCAGGATCGAAGCCGCGATCAGCAGCACCGGCAGGGTAGTCGAGTGGTGCCCGACGCTGATGCCCGCGATGATGTTGGTCGCATGACCGGTCTCCGAAGCATCGGCGATGCGGCGGACCGGCTTGTGGGCGGTGGAGGTGTAGTAGTTGGTGATCCACACCGTGGCAAAAGTCAGCACGATGCCGATCAGCACGCAAAAGAACAGCGACTGTGCGGAAACCATTTTCCCGGAAAACTCCAAGGCCTGAGGGAACAGAAACCGGGTGGCGGGAAAAATCAACAGCGCGGAGATCAGACCGCTCACGGCAACCCCACCGATCAGGGCGTTGGTAGCATTGCTTTTCGACATGTTGACGAAGCAGATGCCCAAAACCGAACCGATGATCGAAAGCCCGCAGATCAAAAACGGAAAGACCAGTGCGGCCGAGGAGTGCCCCGCCGATGTCAGATAGCCGATCAGAATCGCGCCGATCAGGCTGACCGCGTAGGTTTCAAAAACGTCCGCCGCCATGCCTGCGCAGTCGCCGACATTGTCGCCGACGTTATCGGCAATTGTCGCCGGGTTGCGCGGGTCGTCCTCATGCAGGTTTTGTTCGATTTTTCCGACCAGATCGGCGCCAACGTCGGCAGCTTTGGTATAGATGCCGCCGCCGAGACGGGCGAAAACGCTGATCAGCGAACTGCCGAGGGCAAGGCCGATCAGGGAGTCGATCGCCGCCCGATCATCGTGGGTCAAGCTTTTGACGATCAGATAAAACAGTCCCACCGAGATCAGACCCAGTCCAACCACCAGCAGACCGGTCACGGCACCGCCATTGAATGCAACGCGCATCGCGGGTCGAGGTCCCACCGACGCCGCCTGGGCGGTGCGAACATTGGCGCGCACGGCGACATTCATGCCGATGTATCCGGCGACCAGCGAGCAAACGGCCCCCAAGACGAATCCCGAAGCCGTGGTCCAGTTGCGCAGCAGACCGACCGCGATGAAGATCACCACGGCAATCCATGAGATCGCCACCACCTGCCGGTGCAAGTAGGCGGATGCCCCGGCCTGAATCGCGGCGGCGATGCTTTTCATCTGCTCATTCCCGGCACTGGCGGCGATAACGGAGCGGATCAGCCACAGGGCGATGGCCAGGCTGACGAAGCCAAGGACGATGGATAAAGTGATGCCGTGCTGGTTGAACAATGTGTCGAACATGTTGTTTTTTGATAGGTTTGTGGGTCGGCTTAGAATGGATAGCTTTGCATGTCTGGCAAGAAAATTTTCGGAAATTTTTGCGCTTTTCCATGGTGTGGCAACCAGTGGAATTCTTTTGATCAGGGCGATTGGCTTGAGGGGTTACGGGACCGGACTGGCGTGAAGAATCAGTTTGATTGCTAGGCTCGGGGAGTTTTGGTAATCGGCGATTAGGGCTGGGAGCCTTTGTTTATCGGTGAAGGGGATGACCGCTAGTAGGGCGTTGCGTG
>CAMAQB010000057.1 GCA_945860285.1 Akkermansia muciniphila
ATGTGGATGTTTTGATTTCGATAGATGGATTGTGTTTTGCGAGATGTTTTCATGGCACCGAGAAGATACCATTTTAGGGCACTTCAGAACAACCGCCGACGCAGTCAGGCGAGCTAGAGCCCTAACGGGCTCGCCTGCCTGCTTCGGACGGCGCGGAAATGGTACCAGTCCGCGCATGGTAACATTTTCTCCAATTTTTTGCATTTCTTTCGCGTTGTTTCATCTGTTTTCCCTTGCTTGATTAGACGACTGACGGGTCAATCATGCCCCATACCTAAAAGCTCCGCAAACCCAATGTTGCCGACGCGCTTGTGGCGCTTGATCAAGAGCACCGAAGCGCGCCCCAGATAAGTCCCCATAGTCATTGATCGGTCTTTCCGGGCAGCGGGCGTTTTATGGGTGTAGATGATCTTTTATCACGCGCAGAGGGCTTTTTATGAGTGTAAATGACATTTTTTCGCGTGCAGCGTTCATTTTGTGGACGTAAGGGAACATTTGGCGGATGTAGCGCACATTTTTATGGACGTAGATAGTCTTCTTGCGGGTGTGGATGGTCTTCTGGCGGATGTAGATGGCGATTTGAGGGCTGTCGATAATCCTTTTGCGGGTGGGGGGGAAGGGGCGTTCGATCTTCCGTTATATCGTCACAACGGCTGAGTGCTTGCCAATGGTGAAATGATCCGAAATTTTCAGGCCTCCCCGGGAGGCGAATCTCCGCTTTTCCCCTGCGGATATTGCTTTGTTTTGATCTTTTTCCGAAATGAGCTAGAACTTCTTCCGTAAACCAAAAACGAAAAATATGGACCTCACTCAAGAAGCTTACGGAACATGGAGCGGCGGACGTTTCATGCATTATGGCGAAATGCTCAGCGAAGATCGATTTGTGGATTCCCTGCGTCTCGCCTACGACTCGGGATTTCGGACTTTTGTCACCGCCGACGTGTACGGCAACGGTCGCGCCGATGACTTGCTGGGCAAGGCGTTGGAGGGGCTTGATCGTTCGAGCTATTGTCTTGTCGGCATGATCGGTCACGATTTTTACGAAGGACAGCGCAAAGGCAACTCCGGCTATCCGCGCTTCACCGATCCGGAACTGCGCGGTGCGGATCAATACGGAAGTTATCTGCGCATGGCCTGTGAAAAATCGCTGGAGCGTTTGCGCAGTGATCATTTCGATCTCGTCATGTTGCACAACCCCGATGAGACCGGTTACACCAACGATGCGGTATGGGACGGCATGAAATCCTTGAAAGACCAGGGCATGACAAGCATGCTCGGCACCGCGCCCGGGCCGGCGAACGGATTCACTCTCGACACAATCCACAACATTGAAAAATACGCGGGGCTGATCGACTGGACGATGGTGATTCTCAATCCGCTCGAACCGTGGCCGGTCGGGCTGGCGCTCAACGCCTATGAAAAACATGGCGTGAAAGTGCTGACCCGAGTGGTGGATTACGGCGGGGTGTTCACCGACGAATTCAAGGAAGACCATGAGTTCAAACCAGGCGACCACCGCACCTATCGTCCGGCGGGCTGGGTGAAACACGGCATTGAAAAAATGGAGAGAATGCGTCCGATCGCGGAAAAATACGGATTGAGCATGCTGCAATTCGCCGCGATCTGGAATCTATCGCAGCCCGCCGTGCGCAGTGTGGTGCCGACATTTCTTCAGGAAACCGGCGATGACAAGCGGCCGATCGAGGAAAAAATCCGCGGCTTTGTTCCCTTGCCGGATGTGAGGCTAACAGAGGAAGAAGTCGATGCCGTGCGCATGATCGGCGACAACACCGGCTGCATGATGTTGAAAGGTGCCAGCAAACGCCATGCCGTCAGCGAACGCGCCGACGAATGGCCGATGCGTGAGGAACTGCTCGAGATCGGCGCGCGATACGGCATTGGCCAGGACTGGTGAGAACCGTCAGGGCTTGAATGGTCTGCGGATCGCCGGCAAGGGCCTGGCTTCGCGCTCGCCTTTGCCTGGCGGTTCGTCCGCGTGCTCTTTCTCCAGTGCGGCGAACTTGGCGCTGCTGACCGTGGAACCGATGATGACCTGTCCGTTCCTGCAGGTGACTTTCCATTCCTCCAGCTTCTCCTCGTATTTCCGCTTGCCCCATTCCAAAGTGTGCAACTCCGCTTTGCCGAGGTCGATTGTGACTTTTTCGTTCGGTTTGAGTTCCGGCACATCGGCGGCATCGATCGGATGTTTGACCAGTTTTTCCGAATCACCAACGAACCGGGCGACGAATGCATCACCGGTCAATTGGGAAGCCGGTATCGTCTTCTGGCTGACGTTCTGCACGACCACCCGCAGCGTGATTGTTTTTTCCCGTGTCTTGCCGGCACGACCCTGCAGCGAGGTGTCGGAATCCAACACATGACAACTGGCGGACAGTGAAACTAGGGGCTTCGGCTCGGCTGTTTCTCCCCAGAGCGAGGAGTTCAGGGCAAGGATGATGATGAGCAATCGTTTCATGATGCAACTTGAAACAAGCGTCGCTTGAACTTGTTGCGATGAAAAAACAGGCGACTTCAGATTTCGATCAGCACATAAGGAATTACGGTCTTGTCCCATTTCGCACCGTAGTAGTTTTTCGCTGCGTTCATGGCCGTCTCGATGAACGCGGGCCACTGATCGGGATGGATGGTCTGACAGCCCAGACTGGATGTGCCATTGTAGCTGCCCTTGTGGATGTTGACGCCGAAGTCCGCCCCGGTGTCCTCGTAGTCCTTGCCATCAACGCCATCGCGGATCACCGTGAGTTTGCCGAGTCGCTGGCATATCGCGCGATACGGTCCGAACACCTTGCTGCCGTGGAAGTCGATTTTGTGGCAATACCAAGCTCCGGCTTTGAGTTTGGCCATGCCCTTGCCCGCCCCCGTGCCACTGCCCGGGTTGTATCGAGAGGGATCCGTGTTGCCGTTGTAGGCGGAAAATCCATCGGGCGTGTCGATGAACAGGGCATCGTCATAAATGCCGCGGTCGTTCACGCCGGGTTTGCCCATGGTGTCCTTGTAATAGCCGCGCATGCCCACCACGACCAAGGGGTATTTGCTGCGGTCGATACTGTAGGGAAGAAGTTTTTGTGCGAGTTCGGCCTGGGTGAGTTGCGGCCGCGACTTGGGAACAATATTGCGGCGGAGCGGTGCGACTGCCGGGACCGGCATTGTGGCGATTTCATCCGCCGTCCATTTCGCGAATTGTTTGACGTTGTCGCGGTACTGCCGCGCCCTTGGTCCGGCACCATTGTAGGCGCGGACCGCCTCCCACTTGTCGTTGGGGAAACTTGCCGCCTTGCGTTTCAATTCGCTGACGCACCGGGCCAGACAGGCATCGAAGTCATACCATTGCCGCTCCTGGAAAAACGCCTGGTCTTCTTTGACAAACTGCAGGTCGTATTGAAAAATTCCGTAGCCTTTGTAAACCCATTCTTTCGGACCAAATCCTCGCAAGGCCCGGCTGTCGTTGGCCTCCTTGATCAGCATGTTGGTGAAAGAATCGCCCATGGCTTTGCGAAACGCCCCGGTATTTTTGGGAAAAGCCGTGCGCGGGGAGTCGGGGTGGTCGCCGCTGGCATCGAGCACGCAGCGGGCGATGATCAAATCGCGCAGTTCGCCGGGGTTGTTTTGATACTCGGATTTCTTCTCCAGTTTTTCCAGCAGGGGAATCCAGAAATAGGCGGTTTCCTGGCAGGCGATGGCGCAAATGATGTCCGGACCAAAAGCTGTGCCCGCGCCCGCGGCCCGGAGTTTGTCGCCGAAGTGGGTCATCAGCCAGCGTGTCGCCTTGCGCGCCGCGCTCTCACCGATGGGCAACTCGCTGGATGCCGAGCGCGAAACATTCTTCGCAGCCGCTTTGCCCTGACGCGAGCGGATTTGCCGCGCCACGAGCCAGGGGATTTCGCCGAGTTCTCGGTCTTCAACAATTGCGCGGCTCTTTTGAGTCTGCGGTTTTTTCGCCACCGCTCGCTTGGGCCGCATCGATTTTTCAACGCTCGGTTTTTTTGCAGCGGCTTTCTTCTTGGCGGACATGATGTTGATGATGGTTGGATAGGTTCAATTGATTGTTTGACTACTCGCGCGCAGTCAGCTTTTCGGATACATGCGGGCGATCATTTCCCTGTCGGTCGCCGATAGAGTGTAATTTTCGTTAGTCGGCCCTTTCTTGTCGGTGAACAATTCCGCGTCAAACATGTATAACATGATCGATTTCGGATCGAACGCCGTGGCGGAAACCCCGGCCGGCGAATATTTCTGCAATACATTGTGGCGGATGTCCTCCGGCGCCCAGAAATTCGGCGATCCTTGAAAATACTGCAGCACCTTCGCCACGTTCCATTTGCGATTGAATTTCGGAGACTGGTGCTCGTGGATGCAGCCGAGCGCGTGACCGAATTCATGAAGCACCACCGAGGCAACTTCCGTAGCCGAGGAGTTGTCGCGCAACCAGCCGAAATTCATCGTTGGCTGGTGAAGCGGGAAATACGTTCGATTGAGGGAATCGCGACCGACAGCCGACCAGGAGCCATCGTCGGCGAAAAACGAAATGCGGATTTCCGCATCACCACTGGCGACAAACTGGAACTTGATGTTGGCATATTTCTCCCATACGTGCGCGGCTTTTTCCACGGCTTTCCTCATCTTCGGGGAGCCATCAAGAAAACGGCAACGCAGGGTCGAAGCATTGGGCCATTTTTTCGAATTACTGAGCGCCATGCGCTTGTGGTGCATGATCTCATCGGGATTGAGATCCCCGAGCTTTTCCAAGCTCATCGCGGTCATCGTGCGTCGCACATGAACTTCCGGATCCTGGTCATCGGGAATGATTCTCTCGTGGCATATTCTAACAGGTTTTTTGATGGGCTCGCTCATAGCATCTGATGCCTATCAATTTTTGGCGGTGATCGGCAAGCAGAAATTGGTTACAAGTTCCGAATTGATGAAGGGAAGCGGAATGAGGCTGCCGAAAACCGGTCAATGCGGGAGCAGGATGTCGTCAAGCGACTGAATGATTCGCGACCCGGGAACATCCGCAGCGCCGCGTCGACTGGGCAGTGCCGCTGCCGGAGTGGCGAGCGGGTCGAAGCGGCTCAGCGGTCTGCGCGTGGCGGCATAGAATCGCAGCCGGGTGAGTTGTTCGATCCGGGCGACGGGCACCTGGATCAGTTTGATGTCGGAAATCCCTTCAAAGTGAAAAGGGCCAGGTCCGCGGGTGGGCGACCGCAGTCCGTGTTGGCTGATCACCGCAGCCTGGCTGAGCAGAAATGCCGTGGCATAGAGTTTGCCGCCGCTGTCGATGGCGACAAGGACTTTCCAGTATTGCAGGGGATAGCGGACATGGGCGAATTTTTCGTCAACACCCGCGAGGATCGGATCATGATCATCAAGAACCGGGCCATTGAACACCTGGGCGGCAAAACGATCGGCTATGACCGACTTTTCAAGGATGTGTTCCTCGATCCTGCCCCAGATACCCGCGAGGTTGGAGCGGTTGAAGTGCGAGTGCTGCGGTGTTGAATTAGTCAAATGGAAGGTGTCGACCGCGGATCGGATGGCATTCTCGCGACTGGGTCCGTATTCAAGATCCTCGCAACGCGACAGGTGGCCGAGATCGAAGTTGTTGCCGGCATAGTAATCCTGCGGGATTTGTTTGTCCTCTGGAATGCGCGGGTCAGGCGTCCAGGGGTCATTGCAGTAGTTTTTGCGCATGAGATCCTTATAGCGGGGGGAGCCACTCAGGCTCGCCGCACTGAAAATCGCCAAACCCCGACTGGCATGCATCACGACCGAATGATTGACGTATTTCAACTCGTAAGCCGCCGCGCCGGGGGTGGAGCCGATGAGCGGCAGCGCAAATTTTTTCAAAGATGCGGTCATCACCGGCAGAGGGATGCGGAGGTCGTCCTCACCCAGCAACCCGCTGAGATAGCCCTGGCGCATCGGGTCGTTCACATAGTCGGTGCCGGGTTTGTGTTTGGTGAAGGGCATGCTGTTGTTCTCTCCGATCCATGACAACGTGAACTCAATCGCCCTGCATTGCAAGCCTGCGCAAGGCGGTGGTGCAATCTTCGTGGTTTTCACCAACCGACAACTCGAGGGCGTGGAACCTTCCGCCCAAATGGCCCGGGTGGATGAGGGTTTGAAAATTCCTCAGCATCCCGGGGTGCGAAGCCCAGTTTTCGAGGCAAGGTCGGGCTTGTCGCGTAAGAAAGAATTCCTGCGACTCAAAGCGCATCACCGCGCAGTCCAACTCGCGCGCGGACAGTGCCAGCGCTGTGAAATCGACATGCGCCGTGATATCGGCCTCTCCCGGATTGTCCAAGGGGGTCTCCGAGGCGCTGTGGTTTTGATAGACCCGCAATGTTCCTTTGATCCGGTCCCGATGATAGTATTCCGGCGCGGCAAAACCATAGTCAAAGAACAACAGCCGCCCCCTTGTGATCACCCGGGTCAGCGACCCGAGAAAGTCCTTCTGGTTGTCGCGCAGTTCCGTGCGGTAGCCCTCAGGATAGGAACCATGATTTGCGAGAGTGGCGGGAATTTCCTGCACTGACAGCGGAGCTAGGGTCTCCTGCAGCTCATTGCCATCTTCGGTTGCCACAACATGAATTTCCCACCACGCTCCGCCACGATACTCAACCAAGCGGCAAGGCAGGGCATCGATGACCTCGTTCGCGATCACAAAGCTCGGAAGTGGAATGAGCGAACTGGTATCGGCAAGACATCGGACCAGGTTGCCGAATTGGGCGAGAGTCTGTTGCTGAAACGTCCGCGGTCGGGGCAGGGGATCGATGGTGATGTATTCCATCTGTGCCGCGACATCGGGGTGCCCGGAAAGTAGCGCTTCGATCACATCCGAAGCGAGCGCGCCGGTGTCCGGCCCTGGTTCGATGATCCGCCAAGGTCCGGCGATGGAAGCACTGCGCCACCAATCTGCAATTGCTTCGGCGAGGATCATTCCGAAGACGGGCCCGCAACTGACGCTGGTGAAGTAGTCGCCCGCGCGACCGACGCGTCCGGGAGTCTGCGCGTAGTATCCCAAATCCTCGTGATAGAGGGCAAGTTCGATGTATTCGGAGAAGCGCAGAGGCGCACTTGCTGCGATGATTTTTCTCAAGCCCGGGGTTGCACTCGCGGGAGAATTCGAATAGGGAATGTTTCGACACATGTCAGAGAGCGGGAGCAGTTGGAGAAACAAGCGCCGGAAAAAAAGATTCTACAAGCGAAAAGGCTTTTGGATTGTTTTTTTCGGGTTTGTCCTGTTGTTGGGAATTGCGGGCCTGATGGTTTGGAACTCGTATAGTGCCAAGTTCCGCGAGCGGGCACTCACTTACGACCTCGAGCGCATCAACGAAATCGAGGTGCCCAGCATCATCCTGGACCGGAATGGTCGAGAAATTGGCAGGATTTTCGTTGAAAACCGCAGCATGATGGCATTTCAGGATATTCCGGAAAATTTCATCAACGCGCTGAAAGCCGGCGAAGACAGCCGCTTCGACAGCCACAAAGGCGTCGATTACATCGGTGTGGCTCGTGCCGGTTTGAAAATGATCACCAATCGCGGTGAGGT
The DNA here is from genome assembly GCA_945860285.1 of Akkermansia muciniphila. GTDB lineage: Bacteria > Verrucomicrobiota > Verrucomicrobiia > Verrucomicrobiales > Akkermansiaceae > UBA956. Next base: position 7,571 of record CAMAQB010000057.1, read on the forward strand.
GACCCAGGGCGCGAGCACGATAACCCAACAGTTGGCCCGCGATGCTTATGGGTTGAAGACCGAAGCAAAAAAGCGAGGGGAGTCGGGATTTCACCGCAAGCTGGTCGAGATATTCCTGGCGCAACGCATCGAGCGCCGCTACCGCAAGGACGAAATTCTGGGGCTTTTTGTGAACCGCACCTTTCTGGGCAGCGGATACTACGGACTGCGCTCGGCATCGCTCGGCTATTTCGGCAAGGAACCCAAGGACTTGTCGGTGAGCGAATCCGCATCGATCGTAACCATCCTGCGCAATCCGCTGGAATTGAGTCCGCTCAATGATCTGGAAGCAAACCGCCAGGGTCGAAACCACGTGCTGTGGCGGATGAAGGAAGAGGGTATGATCAGCGTCGAGGAAATGTCCCGTTATCAAGCCGCGCCTGTCCGATTGAATCCCAAACCCCTTCAGCGCGGCACCAGTCATGTCTACGAACTCATCGCTGCGGAAGCGCGAAGCCTGATCGGAGAAGATGCTTTTGCCAAAGGCGGTTTTACGATCCGCAGCACGATTCTCAAGGAGGCGCAGGAAGCCGCACAGTCGAGCATGCACGAAACGCTCTCGCGGATTGAATCACGACCGGGGTATGCCAACCCCAAATACGTCGATTTTAAAAAGGGGGGTGCCGCACCCACCTATCTCCAGGGCGCCTTTTTGATGGTCGATCATGAAACAGGCGAAGTCCTGGCGTATGTGGGTGGTCGTGATTATGCCCATACGCAATACAATTTCATCGAGGAAGGGAAAAAGCCCCTCGGAACGGCTTTTTTCCCTTTTATTGTGGCCTCGGGTCTGTCAAATGGCTTGACGCCTGCCAGCATGGTGGAGGATGAACCGATGGACAACCGCACGATCATGGTCGGGGGGCGCGAAGGGATCCTCGGTGAATGGGGAGCGGAAATCCCGAATCCGACATTTGACGGCATGATCACCACCAGAAGGGCATTGGAAAAGTCCAAAATTTCAGCGATGGTGCGCCTGGGTTCGCAAGTCGGACTGGACAAAGTCGCGGAGGGCGCCAAGCGTTTCGGCTTTGACATTCCCGATGGAGAAAAACTGCCGCGCATGCTGTTGGGCTGGGAGTCCGTCACGATGCGCCAGGCTGTATCGGCCATCGCGACATTTGCCCGAGCGGGTCAAACGGGACCGCTTCAGACATATTATGTGGAACGCATCGAAGACGGCACTGGTCACGCGGTAATCCAGCGCTCACCCGTCAATCCGCTGCGAAAACAAGCGCTCGATGAGGCATCGGCGTATCAAGTGCACAGCATGCTTCAGGGCACCAGCCGTTCGGGCAATCTGGCGGGTGCGATGACCGGCATGAAAGCCGCGTTTCAAGGCGGCGTGAAAACCGGAACGATGCACGATTTTTCCGGCTGCTGGACTTTGGGTTACACCAACCGGATCGCCTGTGGGGTCTGGTGCGGGTTTTTGCAGGGCGCGGCCAAACCGATCTACGAGGGAGCTTTCGGCAAGGACATCGCACTGCCGGTTTGGAAATCGACCGTGTCGGCGCTGCCCGACGAAATGTTGCAGGGGGAGTTGCGTCGACCCGCCAAAATCGTCGATGTCGATGTTTGCCGCGTCAGCGGCCAGAAGGCCAGCCAGTATTGCTATGAAACCACGGAAGATCCCGTGACCCGATTGCCCAAGCTCAAGGATGCCCGGGTTGTGGAGTATTTCCGCGCGGGTACCGAAGTCATCCCCACTTGTCCGGTTCACTCGGGCGGCATACCCATCGCTGGCGCAAAGAATCAGGAAGTACAGGACATCGCCGCACTGGATGCGATAGCTGTACGGGCCAAGGAACCGTTGTTGATCGGCAAGGATCCCTACCAGTCGGAAATACCCATGGGCAGTGGCTCGCAAGATGAAGGCGCGGAGGAGGGGGCTTTTTTCCGAAGCATGCATAACGCCATCGACACATTGGACCTGGGTGATGATCGTGCGCAGCTACCACTATCCGCGCCGGGCAAGCTGGATATCGAAGTTGAATAATCATTTCCGTCATGGCGAATAATCAAATGCTTCGATCCGCAAATCCGACCCAGGCGCAGCGACGTTGGAATCCTTACATTTGCCAGGATTGCCGGGCCATTTTCCGGGTGCCCTCCGACTACGAAGGCACGGGCGTAGTCTGTCCGAAGTGTGACCGCATGATGCGGCTTTCAAAACCCGGTGAAGTCGTTGCCGACGAGGCAAACTTCGGGACCATGCACGCCGTCACCGCTGATTCGGATGTGTCGGTGACGACGGCACCCGAATCCACACGCTGGGATTCGACGGACCCGCATTTTGCAAATCCGCCTTCCCATGAAAATCGGGAAGATGCTCCCAGTTCGATTTCGCCCGCCCCTTCGATCACGGAATCAATCACCCGCAAAGGTGAGCCAATGCGACGACGCAAAAAACATCGCCGGAAATCGGACGCGGATGCGAATGAATGGCAGGACCACACCGAGAGAGGTGGTCACGATTTGTCCTCTGAATCCTCACGATGGGTAATCGGCGGCGTCATCGCTCTGGGCTGTGCATTGCTGCTTTTGGTTGCCTCATTGGCAAACAATTTCGGTCCCAAAAAAGTCGTTGCTCCTATAAAGCCGGTCGTCATCGAGTTGCCGAACACCACATATGCCAATCCTGTTTTCGACCGAACCAAGTACCTGACGGAAATTTCCGCGATCGAATCGGTGATCAGGAAATTTCTACAGGCGCGGACTCCTGATGAGATGTTGCTGCACGTGCGCCAAACCACCCATATCAAGGATCGCGTTCTGGCGTATTATCAAAAGCACTCCTTACAAATGCCGGGATTTTCCAAAATCGACGACGAGTCGGTTGATTTGTCCACAGACGGCAAAATGTTCACCGCCAATGTCGTCACTAACGATTTCAGCAAAACCGGAATCGCGGTGCTTAAAGAGGATAACGGCTATCTCGTCGATTGGGAAAGCTGGGTGGGCTGGTCGGAAATGTCTTTCGAGGAATTGATGAAAGAGAAACCGACAACTCCCGTGGAATTACGGGTAAGCGTGGAATCGGAAAACTACTACAATTTTGACTTCCCCCCCGAAGTCGAGCGGCTCTGGCAGTCGTATCGGCTTGTCGCGCCTGACGGGGTGTTGTTTTTGCACGGCTATGTCAAGAAGGCCTCCGATCTGGACAACGACCTGCGATTGTCCCCTGATCAGACGATCAAAAATGTCATTTTGCGCATCAAGTATCCGGAAAAAAGCATCGATCAAAAGCAGGTGTTGATCGACAGCTTCGTTGCGGACGGCTGGTTGAAGCTTGATGCCCCGAAGTGATTCACGGCATTCGGAAATCGCGCACAACGGCCATGTGTTGCATGAACGGAACCCCGCTGTCGCCCGCTTGAACGGGTGGACATTTTTCCCAGTCGCGAAAGACCCGGGTGTCGAACACCAGGCCGTGATCAAAATGCTGACCACCGAGCTCGACGGGGACTTCGAGTCGATGGAACGATTCACTGGCGAGCACCCAGTCGTAGGGACGATTGCGCGGAGCGTTTGTCGTTGAGTTTCCATTGCCATCCGCCGGTGGCTGGGCGGGAAGGAACAGCAAGGTGGCGAATTCCTTCAAGCAGGATTCGTGCGGACTGCGGGTATTGAAATCTCCGCCGACGATGACGATGGCCTCTTTGGGAACTTTGGCGCTGATCAGGGCCACCAGCGCTTTGGCTTGAACAGCGCGGGAGGCCACGCCTTTGGAGTGAAGATGCACGCTGATCACCCAGAGCGGCGGTTTTTCCGGAGGCTGCAGACGGGCCCAGGCGAACTCGCGATTGTTGAGAACGGGATCATCCCACGAGCCCGATTCCACGATCGGAAACCGACTGATGATGCCGTTGGGAATCTGCATGCCTTCTTCCTTGTAGTAAAAAAATTGTTCGCCGAGGGTCTTGTTCAGCCATTGCCTGGTCGGCACGGAGGTGTTGAATTCCTGAATTAGCACGATGTCGGGTTTCAACGCCGCCAGAATCCGCGCCCCCGCTCCTTCGGGGTTGCTGTTGTTGCCGTTGTTCGGCGAATAGGACTGCTGGCTATCGGATGTCAGATTGGCCGCAACAACGCGAATCGTCAGGGGCTCGGCGGCGGCAAGACCTGCGCAAAAGAAAATGCCATGAATGAACAATCGCAACACAGCCGCATCATGCCGGATCAGCGGCTTTCATCAAACCAATTCCCTTACAATTTTTCACCGCGTGCCGGTCACCAGTTCACAGCGAGCGGATCTCCGCGATGGCCTGGTTGGCGGGAGAAAATATCTGCACGGCCATTTTTTGCACGTCTTCCGGGGTGACCGGCATCAGTCTGGCTCGCGACTCCGCCGGCGTGATGATCGCGCCTTCAAACAACAGCGACTCGGCCACCCAGGCCATTTGCGCGGCGGTCGATTCGAGGGCGATTTTGTTCGCGGTGACGGCGATTTTTTTCGCGCGTTCCAACTCCTCCTCACTGGGGCCATCCGTGACGAGTTGCTTGAGTTCGTGATGAATCGCCTTGAGCGCTTCATCGCGCGAATCCGGATCGAGGCCGGCGGAAATATCCAGCGATCCGGTATCGTCAAACAGCGCGATGTCGGAGGAAATGTGATAGCACAGCCCGCGGTCCTCGCGCAGTTGCTGAAACAATCGCGAGCTTGTCGACTCACCGAGCAAGATCGAAAGCAGGCGCAGGGCGTGGCGGCCCGGATGATGGCGTCCGGGAGTGTGAAAGGCGATGGCCAGTTGCAACTGTTCCGTCTCGCGGTGCTGCACCACCGGGGTGGATTTCCCCCGGCTCACGAAAGCGGGCAGGGGCGGTGGGGCGTCATGGCACTGCAAGGGCAACAAGGGCTGCAGGATTTCAGCGAATTCTTCCGCGGAATATGGTCCTGCGGCGGCAATCACCAGATCCTTGCGGAAATGATGCAGTTGGCAGTATTCGAACAGATGATTCCGCGTGATCGCGTCCAGGGACTGATGCGTTCCCGTGATCGGCTCTCCCAAGGGGTCCGGCGACCACAAGGCCTGGGAAATGAGATCGCCGATATGGTCGCTCGGCGTTTCCTCATACATCGTAATTTCCTCATGGATCACATCGCGCTCCAGCTTGATCTCCCGCGGCGGCAGGGAGGAATGCCAGACCATGTCGCTGAGAATGTCCGCCAGCATCGGCAGCGATGCCGCATCGCCGCGGGCATCGTAAACCGTGTGGTCCTCCGCCGTGCAGGCATTGGCCTGGGCGCCCGACCTCTCCAGTTCCAGCGAAAGTTGCTTGGCGCTGCGCTTGGCGGTGCCTTTGAAGGCCATGTGCTCCATGAAATGCGCCACACCCGCCAGCTTCGGAGGGTCGTTGCGGGATCCGGCGGGAATGTAAATCGACAAGGTCGCGCATTCCGACGAAGGCAGACTCGCGGTGGCCAGGCGCATGCCGTTGGCGAGTCTCTGGCAGTGATATACGGGATGCATGCTTGTGTTTCTATTGAGGGTCCGCCATCAGCAATGAAGCGAGTTTTAAATCGGACGACACCGTAATCTTGATGTTGGGTTTGCCGGATTCAACGAGATAAGAGGAAACGCCCAGGGTTTCGACAACCGAAACCTCATCGGTCACAATCGCCCCGCGTTCATTGACATTTTTGTACCCTCTTTTCAACAAATTGACGCGAAAGCACTGCGGGGTTTCCATGAACCATAAATTCGCCCGATCCACACCGCTGCGGGCGAAACCTTCGGCATCGGCGCGTTTCAGGGTTTCGGTGACCCGGCGCGCGACGGTGGCCGCTCCATACTGCCGGGCGGCCTGGATGCATTTTTCAATCGTCGCGATGTCGATCATCGGCCTTGCGCCGTCGTGGACCGCGACCAGGGTGGTTTCGCTGCTCAGCGCATTCAGGCCGTTGAGCACGGAATGCTGGCGGTCCCGACCACCCTGGACTTGATGGATTTTTTTCAATGGTTGCAGCTCCGTCAGGCACTCAAAACGCTCGTCGGGACAAACCAGGTAAATTTCGTCAATCGAAGCACAGTGGCAAAATGCGGCAACGGCATGATACAACACCGGTTTGCCGTTGAGGTCGGCTGTCAATTTGTCAAATCCCATGCGCCGTGATTCCCCGGAGGCGACGATGATGGCGGCGATTGGCATGCGCTGATTCAACCAAGTACCCCGGAGCAATAAAGAAGAAAATGACCGGGTCGGTGAGATAATCCGCGCTGTCAGCGCGCCCGCCGCACCCGCATGGAATCCGAGACTCCCGACGTGCCTCCCACCGCCTGAACGACGCTAAATTCGCAAAACCAAATGCATTTTCGCCCGTACATCGATCCAGGACGGAAAAGGGAGTGGGGGATACTCTCCCTTGAGAAGCCATCAACCTATTTCATGCTTCCAAGCCTTTGACTGCTCACTCAGCACTGCACACAGATCACTTCAAGTGCGTATATCAGCCAGCAAACCCATTCCGCGAATCGCCCGTCGAGGGCACCTGATATGGTAATCGCGTGAGGCAAAGCCTTTTACGCGACACACGATTCCTGAGAGTTTCCTTGCTATCACGGCGATTTTTGCATTTTATATCCAAGTCACCCCCGCCTGATATCACCTTGCTAGCTGCTACTAATAAAATCTGTTCGCATCAAAAAACAAAAGCAATGAAATTTCACCTGTATCTATTAGTAGTAGCGCTATTTGTTCCGCTCTCATCCTACGCAACGGAATCAACGTTCTCAGCTAACAACGAGGGCTGGATCATTATCGACCATGTTAGCAGCACTAATCCCTTACCATCGTCGGGAATTCAATTGATAAAGAATGATCCTCAGGTGTCTGGCGGGCGACTTGTGGTTCAGGATATAGCGAATAATTGGAACTGGATCGTCGCTCCCGCGAAGTTTCGCCAGAGTTGGGCAAGCTTCACCGATCTGAAAATAGACTTGATCACCGATGACTCATCGAGCTTGTTTAATATTCGTTTCTTCATCGCCGACGGAGTCAGTTCGGCATGGTATGAGTTCCCACTGAGCGGGACTCCTGGAAATAGCGTGCTCAATCTTTCAGCACCCCTTCAAAAGTCGCAATGGAATGTGACAGGTAACCGGGAGCAGCTGATTGCCAACGTGAATGCTTTTTACATCAGAATCGATCTCAACAACAACGTGGCATCGGAAGCGGACTTCGTTGACCGCGTCGCTCTTGTTAACGGAACCGAGCCACCAGTGCCGACATTTCCGGTGAGTTTCCCTACGGTGCAAGATTCTGATTATCAGATTGAGAGTTCCGTTAATTTGGAGGACTGGAAGAATGTCGGAATTCCAGTGCCTGGGAACGGCTCGCAAATCACTATTGAAATACCTCTCACAGACGCGCCTCGGCTGTTCTTCCGGGCGCGAAAGCTCGAAACCCCTTAATGCGAACAAGGCGCGGCTGGACAACCGCTGGGGCTGCTCTGTCGGCCAAGCTTTCCGCAACTTTAACCCGCTATCCCGTTTCGACGCTTACCCCCGCCCCAGCGGTTTCAGCGCTTGAACGTTCGGCAGAAAGCTAAAGTAATGAAGAGCGAGATGAAGAACACTAGAGCGTTTCTGAATGGCTACACTGTCGTTGCCATCATACTTTTCGCCACTTCATCGTGCAAGCAAGTCGATCATTCAACCGAGGTTGACAAACAGAAGGAGCTTGAGAGCCGAGTTGAATTGCTGGAAAGCCGGGTCGAATTACTCCTCGATCAAAGCCAAATGGAAGAAGCAAAGCAGAAAGCCCAACAAGAAGGATTCGATGTTCACGAGATTAAGCCCCAGCAATCTAGATAACATAATAGTTTCAAGTTTGAAGTGCGACAACCTCAACCCAGTGAGAGACTTCCGCCCTAGCTCCTGGAGGTGGATGTGCTTTACGCTCTCGAAAGAAACTCTTATAATCGATGCCTAAAATCCACCTTGAACATCAGACCTAATGGAGTAGTCTATCCCCATGCGCATTGAATTAGAGACAGAAGTTGATGGACGGTTTATCGCCGAAGTACCTGACATTCCGGGAGCACTCGCATATGGTGACACCGCACACGAAGCAATTCGGAGAGTCGAGTCGCTGGTGTTGCGGATATTAGCGGATCGAATTGATGCTGGCGAGGAGTCGGAAGAGCTTGCAGAGGTCTTCACTGTTTCGACATGAGTGCGTGGGGATCTACAAAGGCTAAGAGGGTCTTGAATGCTCTTTTGCAGATCGGATGGAGCATCAAGCGTGAGACTGGCGGCTCCCATCGAGTATTGGAGCGTGCAGGATGGCGAGATTACGTTTTTGCATTTCATGATGGCACCGAGATCGGTCCAAGAATGCTCGTAAGAATCGCAAAGCATACCGGATTGGAGCCGTCAGACCTCTAACGAAACCAATCGAGAACAAGCCGCATCATCAAACCACTAGGAGCCGTTCTGTTTACATGATTTTCCGTAATTACAACCTCAACTCCGTGATTGACTTCCGCCGTAGCTACTGGCGGCGGATGTGCTTGACGTTCACTGATTTTTACTCCTTAAATCCCTACGCCACCGTTTACGATTTATGCACCCCGGCGTTTCGTTTGATCCCTGGCTTGATTGCCCCGCCGCTGCTCGTTGGAATTTGAACTTCCCAAAACATCGGTTGCACGCTTGAATGCCGCGTGTTCATCGCCTACTGCACCAACATCCATCCGGCGGAATCGTGGGAGGAAACATTTGCGGCCCTGAAAAACCATGCCTTGCGGGTGAGGGATCTTTTGCATGGTGAATCGGAGCTGCTGCGGCCCTATCCCTTGGCACCGCGTCTTTCGGCCAGGGCGGCCCGGGAGTTGTTGGAGGGGGATCGCTTGCAGGAATTCAAAACCTGGGTCGAGGCCCACAATTGCCGCGTGTTCACCATCAATGGATTTCCCTACGGTGCTTTTCACGGCACCCGGGTGAAGGAGAATGTCTACCGGCCCGATTGGACGCAAACATCGCGTCTTGATTACACGCTGGATCTTTTCCGCATTCTCACACATTTCATCAAACCCGGCGAGGAGGGGTCGGTCTCGACACTGCCGGGCTCGTTCAAGGCTTTTGCGGCGGACGAATCCCTGATCATCAGCAACCTGTTGCTCTGTGCGACGGAAATCGAGCGAATGTCCGTGGCCAGCGGATGCGACCTGCACCTCGGGCTGGAGCCGGAACCGCTGGGGCATTTTGAAAACACGGAGGAAACTCTGGCGTTTTTCGCTCGCTTGTTTGCCGCCGCCGAAGATCCCGCGATGGTTCGCCGGCGCATCGGTGTGAACTACGACACCTGCCACTTTGCCCTGGAATACGACGACTGCGAAACGTCGCTCACCCAGCTGCAATCGGCGGGCATCCGCATTTCCAAAGTCCATCTTTCCGCGGCGCTGGCGTTGAACCCACACGATCCGGGGGCGCTGGAGGCCCTGCGCAGCTTCGCGGAACCCACGTATCTTCACCAGGTATTGCTGCGCGGCGACGAGGGCGACATCACACGCTTCACCGACCTACCCGACTTTTTTTCCGCCGGACCAGAGGTATTGACCGGGTGCCATGAGGCACGGGTGCATTTCCACATTCCCCTGGATGCCGAACCTGCCGCGCCGCTGCGCTCAACCCGCAGTCACGCCGAAGAATTGCTGGCTTACCGGAAAAAACATCCGGATTTTTGCCGTCATTACGAAATCGAAACCTACACCTGGGGCGTGCTACCCGGATCCTTGCAGCGGCCGATCGAACAACAACTGGCTGCCGAATACCGCTGGGTATTAGAGCGAATCTGACCATGACAAATCGAGCATGCTGTTTTTTGTTAGCCCTCGCTGTCCTGCTGATCAGCTCCTGCCTCGACGGTCAGGAGGAATTCTGGTTCGAGCGCGACGGCAGCGGCAGGCTGGAGGTCGAGTATCAACTTCCCGTTTTTGCGGTCGCGGCGATGGGAGGAGAGGCCAAGCTCGAAAATGTCGTGCGCGATTTTTTCTCCAAGCAAAAAGGCATCGTGCTCGATGACTTTGTCCATGAGAAATCCGAAGCGCAATCGGTGATCCGGATCAAGGCGCACTTTGACTCGGTGATCGAGCTGGTGAAGTTGTTCGACACTTCCGCAGGCGAATCCAGTGGTTCGCTGCCTGATCCCATGAGGAAACTTCTCGGCAACATCGTGATCGTGCGCGATGGGATGTCGGTCGACTTCAAACGCAGCATCGATCCCAGCGGCATCATCGGCAGCGGACTGCTCGCGCCGAGTCGGGAGCAGATGGAAGGGCATCATTTGCACTACACCATGCACCTGCCGAGCAAAGCGACATCCAGCAACGCCCATGAAGTGCTCGATGACGGACGCACTCTTGTGTGGCGGTATCCGCTCGCCGAGGCATTGGAACATCCCGTGGAAACAAACTTCATCGCGCCGATCCCGATCCCGGCATGGCTGTGCATCTTGATCGGCTGCACACTTTCCGTAATCCTGTGGTTGATTGCCAGGTTCATTGGCAGACGAAGGCAGGGCTGGATTCCGCAAAGTTGACCGCGCACAACCCGTTCCTTCCTACCCCCGCGACAAGGCCTGGAAGACTGGATCGGGCACGTAGCGGCGGACGATATCCTCCCAGCCGGCCGGCCCGATCAGGCCTTTGATCATCGATGAGGAGATCTCGGCAATGTCGCGCGGTGGCATGAGGAAAACGGTGTCGATTTCCGGCGCCATGTCCGAATTGATGTGACGCATCACCCGTTCATACTCGTAGTCGTGGGTGGAACGGATGCCGCGGAGAATGTAGTGGGCGTTCATCCGTTTGGCGTAGTCGACGAGATAACGATTGTCGAAATGGGTGATCATCAACCGTTCGCACGAATGAGTGGAGGCGCGCAGGAACTCGATGCGCTGGTCGACGCTGAAATGGTAGGATTTTTTCGGGTTGTTGCCGACAGCGACGATCAAGCGGTCGAAAAGCTCCAGGCCGCGTTGGATCATCCAGATGTGACCATTGGTGGGCGGGTCAAAAGAACCGGCATAGACGGCGGTGCGCATGCCCGGAACTATGGCCGCCGCGTTTGTTCCGGTCAATGGTTCTATCGGAAAAATTTCCGCCGCACATTTCGGTTTTTCCAGTCCGTAAGGAGGGGCAAATTCGGCACAAAAAATTCTGTCACATCGCGACAATCTGTGATGAAGTCGCGCGACGTCAGACCTGCCAACGACCTCATTTCCGCAGGGCTGCGGCACCATTTTTCCGAGCACAAATTGTATGAACAGCTACCGTCACATTCTGATCCGCAACCTGACCGGTGAAGAACTCAAGGCCTTGAGCGATTCGATGAAACTCTCGTTGTCGCGCGAGGACATGGAGGTGGTGCAGGGGATTTACCGGGAGTGGGACCGCGAGCCGACCGATGTCGAAATGGAGGTCATCGCCCAAACCTGGAGCGAGCACTGCAAGCACCGGATATTCGCGGCAACGATCGATCACGCCGGACCGGAGGGGAACGAGACGATTCATTCGCTGTTCAAGACGTTTATCAGGAAACCCAGCGAACGCATCATGGCCAAAAAGCCGGGGTTTGTGTTGAGTTGCTTCCACGACAATGCCGGCTTCATCCGCCTCGACGAGCAGCGGGCCGTCTGCCTGAAGGTCGAGACCCACAACCATCCCAGCGCCATCGAACCCTACGCTGGAGCCAATACCGGCATCGGCGGAGTGGTGCGCGACATCCTCGGCGCGGGCAAGGGGGCCAAACCGATCGCCAACGTCGATGTGTTTTGTTTCGGCGCTCCGGACACCGAACCATCGGTCATCAAGGGAAAAGACGTCATTCATCCGCTCGGAATCATGCGCGGCGTGGTGCGGGGCGTGCGCGATTACGGCAACCGGATGGGTATCCCCACGGTCTGTGGTGCGATTCAGTTCGATCCCACTTACATTTACAATCCGCTGGTTTATGCCGGCACGGCGGGGGTGATCGACCAGCGCTACATCGACAAATCGATGCGGCCGGGCTTGAAAATCATCGTGGTCGGAGGGAGAACCGGGCGCGACGGCTTGAAAGGAGCCACATTTTCCTCGGCCTCGCTCACCGGGGACAGCCACGCCGAAGACCAGAGTGCGGTGCAGATCGGCAATCCGATCGAGGAAAAAAAAGCCGCCGATTTCATCCTTGCCGCGCGCGACCGCAACTTGATCGTCTTCATCACCGATTGTGGGGCAGGGGGCTTCAGTTCTGCGGCCGGTGAAATGCTCAGCGAAACCGGCGGCGAGTTGTTTCTGGACAACGCCCCCTTGAAGGAGCCTGGCCTGATTTCCTGGCAGATTTTCATTTCCGAAAGCCAGGAGCGCATGGTTCTGGCGGTCGAGGAGGCATCGTTGCCCGAGTTGCAACAACTCGCCGACACCTATCAAACCGAGTTGACGATCCTCGGGCATTCCGACGACACCGGCATTCTGAAAGTCTGGCATCACGGCGAACTTGTTTGCGAATTGGACAATTCCAAGCTGCACGACGCGCCAACGCGCAAGTTGACCTCACGTTTTTCCGGCATTTCGACAGGGACCGGATTGGCGGTCGAGGATCCGAATCCGGCGGAGAAACTGCGGATGATTCTCGGCGACTTCGCGGTCTGTTCCCGCGAGCCGATCATCCGCGAATACGACCACAAAGTTCAGGGCAATACACTGCTTGAACCTCTCGCGGGAGCCACCGGTGACGCGCCGCAGGATGGCTCGGTGATTGCCATCGATGGATCGAGCAAGGCCATGGCCATCGGCCTTTCGCTGCTGCCGGAATGGGGCAAAACCGATCCCTGTGCGATGGGGCGGGCCAGCATGGACGAAACCGTGCGTTCGCTGGTCATTTGTGGAGCCAACCCCGACAAAATCGCCCTGCTCGACAACTTCTGCATGGGCAATCCCAACGACCCCGATGAACTGGGTAGCTTGGTCGAATGTGTCAAAGGAATTGCGGCGGCGGCGGAGGAATTCGAGGCACCGTTCATTTCCGGGAAGGACTCGTTTTACAACTACTTCGAAACCGAGGACGGGCCGATCAATATTCCCGTGACGTTCCTGTGCAGCGGTATCGGTATTGTCGATGAGCAACGGCACGTGACCGGGTCGTCGCTGCGCAAAAATGACTCAATTCTTTGCCTGTTGGGTGAAACCAAGGATCAAATGGGGGGATCGGTATATTCCCGGATCGCAGGCATGGTGGGCGCCATGGTGCCGCAAACCGATTGTGCGAAAAATCTCACAACATACCGCAAATTCCATCAGGCCCGGTCGGCGGGCTTGGTTCTCTCGGCCCACGATCTCTCCGAAGGCGGGCTCGCCGTCACCGCCGCCGAAATGGGATTTTCGGGAAGGGGAGGCATCGAAATCGATCTCGCGCGCATTCCCGGGCACAGTGCGGAAATTTCCTCAAGCGTGGCGTTGTTCAGCGAATCCACAGGCCGCATTCTGATGGAGGTGTCACCGGCACATCTCGATGCCGTGAAAATAATCTTTGCCGACGAAGCATTTGCCGTGATTGGCAGGTCGGTCGAAACGCACCGCCAACTCGTCGTCGAATCGGACGGACGGGAACTGATCCGGGAAAGTTTGCCGTCATTGAAAGCCAGTTGGAAACAAATTCTGGCGGTATTCTATTGATCGCTCAACAGGGGGGCATCCAGAAACACCGCCCGAACCGTCACAAGCCTCAAGCCTCGCCCTATTATTAACCCCGCATTACATATATTGTAACAAGTAACATATTGGGATGCTTGAATCAGGCCCGGACGCCAAGTAGGCCCCGGATGTGGCTGAGATCGATGTTTCCGCCACCTGGAGCGAAGCCTTGTCCGAACAATTGATCAGCCACCTGCGATTTTTCCAACTGCATTTTTCGCACCCGCTCCTCCACGGTGTTTCGGGTTAGTAATTTGTAAATGGTCACCGAATTTGTCTGACCGATCCGATGCGCCCGATCGCTGGCTTGTCGTTCGGCGGCCGGATTCCACCATGGATCGAAATGTACCACCGTCGAGGCCTGGGTTAAATTCAGACCATACCCACCGGCTTTCAAGCTGATCAGAAAAACCGACGGTCCGGCGGGACTCTGGAACTGGTCCACCAGCTTTTGTCGATCCCTGCTCGCTCCGTCAAGCCGCAGACTGGCGACGGAACGATTGTTTAATTCCAACTCGATGAGCTTGAGTTGGGTGGCGAACTGGCTGAAAACGAGCATTTTCCGGGATGAAGCCAGCGAACCCGACACCAGGTCCATCAATCGGCTCATTTTGACCGAGCGCTGCTCCAGCGGAACCGCTCGATCATCTAGGATTTCCGGGGAAAACAACGCGGTATCGCAGCAAATTTGCCGCAATCGCAGCAATAACGTCAAAAATTTCATGCGCATCGCGGCATCGCGAGCCAGTGCCAGCAGATCCAACTGGGCCAAACCATCGTCGTGCACACGCTGATACAAGTCCTTTTGCAGCGGAGAAAGGTCGCACCAGTCGTCGATTTCCACCTTGTCTGGCAAGTCGTCCGCCACTTCCTCCTTGGTTCGACGCAGCACAAACGGCATGACCCGTAGCTTCAAGGACTCGCGCGCCACCCCTTGAACTACGGCATTTTTTTCGTAAAGTTCGGTGAAATGTGCCCTTTCGCCCAGATACCCGGGTTGAAGGAATTGGAAAATCGACCACAGGTCCCTGACGCTGTTTTCCACCGGCGTGCCGGTAAGCGCCATTTTCAAGGCTGCGCTGATTCGGTAACTGCTGCGCGCCGCGTCCGTGTCGGGATTGCGAATCATGCTCGCTTCGTCCAGGACCATGAGGGAGTATTCCCGCTTCATGAACAGAGCCCGGTCATTGGTCAAAATGCCGTAACTTGTTACAATCACGTGACATTTTTCCGCCTGTTCGTGCACGGTCGCGCGCTTGTCACCGTGGATCAGCAAAGTTTTCAACGAGGGTGCGAATCGGCGGATCTCCGACTCCCAGTTGCGCAATAGAGTCGTGGGCACGACGATCAAAGCTGGTTTGCCGATTTGCGCAAAACGAGTCAATAAAGCGATTGTTTGCAGGGTTTTGCCGAGGCCCATTTCGTCGGCCAGCAAGGCAAATCCATACTCCTCCAATCGGTCCTGCAACCAAATCACCCCCTTCCACTGGTAATCGCGAAGCTCGGCAACCACGGCGGGATAGCGCTGCAGAAAATCGCCATCATTCAAATTCAATAAATCATTGGAATTCAACGACTTGTCGAAATATTTATGCAAATATTCGATGATAATTTTTTGGGAGTTTCCGGCCAAAAACCGCCCTTTTTCCTGCGTAAAATGGCACTCGCGGGCCATCATGAGAAACAGGTCCCACGACTCCTTCGGCAACACCAATCTTTTTCCATCGTTTGTTTGAATCGATTGTTTGCCCGCACGCAGCCATTGGCCCATTTTGACGGAATCAAAGACCTGCCCCGTCGTGGACTCAAAACCCAGGTCGAGCGAAAATCCCGACCCGGGAATTTCCCGCACATCCATTTTGGCGTTGATGAAAATCACGTCGCGAACGGCATTTTGTAGTCGTTGCGTCTCTTGGTATTTCGCGCAGTTCTCGCGGATGCGCCCCCTGCCCTCTGCAAAAAAGTGCAAAATCGCACTTTCCTCGGTGATGACCCATGTTTCCTGGTCGGTTTCCCGCCTCCAGCCTAGTTCAACCAGCAGGCGCTGCATCGCGGCGATTTGTGATCGGTCGGCATAGAAACATACGTTCGATTCCTCAAACAGGTATCCTTCCGCCGCGTGAAGTGATCTTATGACCTCAACTGCTCCCGCCTGATAGTGTGCTTGGCAAGTCAGCGACAGGCCCTGCAAACCGCCGTCGACCTCGATCTCCCATGATGCGGATGCGTCCCTTGATTCCAACCTGGAAAGCCATTCGTCCCCCGCGGTTGGCGCGAGTGATTTCATCAACAGATTGTCGGTTAACAACTCATTTACAGAAATTTTCAGTAATTTTTCCGTAAATAACTTACATAGAGAATTTTGCAATTTTCGATCAGTTGTTTGAAACAATTGACCACAATATAGCAGCCAGGAGCTGGGTTGCGTGCCGAAAAACTGTCCCGATTCCCCCACCCGCGTGAGCGTGACAAGCGAGCCGGAGCGTTGTGATGTGACAGCCACTTGCGGTCCTTGGTCACTAAAAACAATCATTTGATCATTTTGGAATACTTCGCTATGCCAGGTCAGAGCAGAGAAAAACGCATCGGCCTGTTGCCGGTCGATCACGAGCACCCATGGTTGCGGTCGGATCGTGAGCCTCATTTTTTCAAACCATCGTTGGATAACCTCGTCCCCTTCATCCGATTCTCTCGCGGACGCGGAAACTTTCACACTCAGCCGTCCCGTTCTCCATTCATCGCGCCAACGGGGGAAAAAATCGATCCGGCTGGCCGGGGCGGGTCTTTCCGCGGTCGATCCCGTTTGCGGCGTCTCCAGACGAGTTGCTTTCGCGGCAGGTTGCGAGCGAGCCACCGTCACGATGGCCACGGCGTGTTCGCACATGGCTCCGCTCCGCTGGTTTTCCGGACAATTGCAAAACGTTTCAACGTGTCCGGCTTTGGTCCTGCGAATTCTGACCTTTCGTTTTTTGGTTCCGCCAACGATCCCCCTGCACTCGTCGTCGAGGATGGCCGCTTCCTCAACCCTTCCGCTGCGGGCCAGCGCCAGCCCTTCTTTCACCGCTCTCCATCCCGCCACTTTTTGCAGCCATGTCTCTGACCAGTCATGCACCATGTTTTTTGTCTGCCGGGAAGGTTTTGATTGCCATGCGGCACGATTGCAAGGAAACTCTGCGCGAGCATGAAAGTCGTAGCCGTTGGCAATCAGAAAGGAGGTGTTGGCAAAACGACCACCGCCGTCAACCTTTCCGCGGCACTGGCGTTGCTGGGTCAGCGGGTGCTGCTGATTGACCTCGATCCGCAGGCCAACAGCACCAGCGGTTTGGGGGTGGAAGCGGACGGCAATGACAGTCTGTATCCCGTATTGCTCGGGCAGGCTGACATCCGTTCGAAAATCCAGCCGACCCGCCTTGAACGACTGTCGATCATCCCCTCCTCCATGGATTTGGCTGGCGTGGAGATCGAGCTGGCCCGTGCGGATGACCACCTCACGCGTTTACGGGTGCTACTTCAGGGATTGAAGCCCAACGACCTTTTCGAATTCTGCATTCTCGACACCCCGCCTTCACTTGGCGTTCTGATGACTTCGGCGCTGGCCTCGGCGGACGAAGTGATCATCCCGCTACAATGCGAGTGGTATGGGCTGGAGGGACTTGCGAAAATTGTCCATGTGCTGGAGAAGATCCGTGAATCGGGAGCCAATCCAACCTTGAAACTGGAGGGCATCGTCATGACCATGTTCGATTCCCGAACCAACCTCGCGCGCCAAGTTGTCGAGGAGGTTAGCAACTTTTTTCCCGGTGAAATGTACAAAACTTTCATCCCGCGCTCGATCAAACTCGGAGAGGCACCCAGTCATGGCAAAACCATATTCGAGCACGATTCATCTGGAATCGGTTCCCAAGCCTACTTGGCGTTGGCACAGGAATTCCTCGTTCGGCATGCCGCCACTGGTCCCCTGTTGGCAGGTCATTAGGCCAGTCAGCATTCCTGCTGTGATCGGACGCTTTGTGCGTTCACTCGCGACTGCTCCGCCAACAAGGCAAATCGAT
>CAMAQB010000058.1 GCA_945860285.1 Akkermansia muciniphila
ACTAAAGGCCTTGAACGGACTCTGCAAGCCACCTGCGAGGGGGCGGCACCGAGCGAGAGCCCGATTCCGCTACGCTCCATCGGGCTCTCGCTCGGTGAATCGCTGTGGGCATCGGTTCCTCACTTTTACAGACAAAATTTTACACTACCTTTTTTTGAAAAACCACCGGACAATTATAGTTATGAAAATATAGTACCTTTCCGTTTTGGGAAATGGACAGGCACACTTAAAATGCGCGTGCCCAATGAAAAAGGCGGCATATTCGCTGAAAAAAACCGGTATCTTGCCTACAGCAAGAACCCGAAATCCGACTACCCTAAACAGCCAGTCCCCGAAATGCGCATGCCCCATCATGCACCGGCAGATGGCTATGGCGGCGAAGTTAAATGGGAAAAGACCACTTCTAACGATTCAATATTCGACAAAAAACTTGGCTTCTTCATCAAAACTCGCATCAAGCTCGATGAGAAAGGCAATGTTATTTCCTCGAACTATGCAAAGTTCATTTCCGACGTTGAAATCGACATCCGAGGCAGAATCAAATTCACCTCCTATTTCAACCCAACGCCCAACGACACGAATCTTGAATTTGACGTGAAGAAGAACCTATTTAATAATCTGAAGGATCTGGAAAAACCCTTTTTACCCTGATGGAGTGCGACCGGCAATTTCCGGAAAAATCCGCCTGAAATTCTTCGGAGATAGTTTGCGCTTGGCATTTCCCCCGATTTCAACGAAGCATCTGCTGTCCACGCCATGCCGACTGAAGCCATCCTCGCCTGCACCCGCCTTCATTTGGAAATCGACCCCACGGTTTCGGTTTCGATGACCCCTATCAAGAAGGGCGCGTCGGGCCGCACGATCGTCCGGGTGATTCGCGAAGGTCAGGCTCCCTTCATCGGCGTGCACTGGAAACCCGAGCGACCGGACAACGAGAACTTCGTCGCCGTCGCGCGTTTCCTCAAAAAATGCCGGATCAACGTGCCGGAAATTTTTTACGAGAACCGCAACAAGCGCGTTGCCCTGGTTGAGGATCTCGGCGACACCGACTTGCTTTCGTTCAAGGATCGGCCTTTCTCCGAACGGGCCGGCTTCTATCGCTCGGCGCTGGAACAGATCGACAAGCTGTTCTATGCGAAAACGCCGAAGGAATTGGAACTGATGCCGCCGTTTGATGAAGCTTTGTATCGATGGGAGCAGGAATATTTCATCGAACATCTGGTCGAGGATTATCTGGGCATGGATGGCGCGACGTTGAAAAACAATGCCGCGCTGCGGGCGCTCGCCTCGCGTCTCGGTGCCTCGGCCAAACATCTGGTGCATCGCGATTTCCAGTCGCAGAACATCCTGATTCGCAACGACGAATGCTGGTTGATCGACTTCCAGGGTCTGCGCCGCGGTCGGCAGGAATATGATCTCGCCTCGCTGATCTACGATCCCTACATGGACCACAGCGCGGAGGATCGGGAGAAGATTCTCGACATCTGGGAGCAGATTTCCGAGGACCGTCCGGCGGAGTCGATGTTGCGGGACTGCGCCACCCAGCGGCTGATGCAGGCGCTAGGCGCGTATGGGAATCTGGTCGAGAACAAGGGCGACGACTGGTATGCCCCGCACATTCCCACGGCGGCGCGACTGCTCATCGAGGTCCTCGAAGACAGCCCCCTGCACGCCGTGCTGGCCCCGTATCTGAATCAGGCGATCAAGTCGCGCTAAATGTTTTTTCAAAAATCTGCACAATCCCCGCATGCCGTGGTACAACCTGTTGTCCGCGGCCGCGATCGAACAAGTCGTCCGCCGCGTTCCCGTCCTCTTTCGTCATGAAATCCGCGAGCCGCTCTCTGATCATAGGTGCCACTCTGGCATTCCTTTGCGGTGCTGCGGTATGGACGATTCAGAAGCTGAACCCCGCCGCGCTGTTTCCGGAGCGGTGGTTGTTCGAACATGTCTTCGCGCGACTGTTCCCGGATCAGCCGATTCGTTCGGGAGCTGGGACCCACGACAATCCATTCCAGCTGTCGGGCCTGCAAGCCGCGCGGGAAAATGATTTGCCGTTTCTCGTCAATACCGACGATGATGCGAAGAAGGAGTTCGACTCCCATCCGCTCTCCGCCAGCGACCTGGCGGTGCTGTTGCAAAGCCTGAAGGAAAACGGCGTGACCCAGTTGATGTTGGGCTCCACCCATGCCTGGAGTCACCCCGATCCTTTCGCGCTGGATGCCTTGAAAACCCAGTGCAGCGGCATGACCCCCTGCATCACCAGCGGCGTGGTGGGTCGCGGCGCGGTGGCCACCGCGATGCCATCGGCATTCGTGCGCGCCTCGGTTTCCGCATCGTCGGTTGTCGGCGACATCCGATACTGGCCGCGGGTGAATCGCGTCAGCATCGAAAACACCTACTTCGGGGACCAGGACACCTGGGCTGGATTCTCGTTGATCGAGTCCGAGGAGAACCCGCCCGACAAAGCGTTTCTCGTCGCCCGTTGGGACGACCGCATCATTTTTTCCTCGGCCCTGCTCGCGCTGATGGTTCATGAAAAGTGCCGGCCCGACGAGTTGCGCATCGAAGCCGGAAAATTCCTGCGTTTTCCGAAAGAGGGGAAGCTCATTCCGATTGACGACTACGGCAGGATCACCGTGAGCCCGCGCCCCCTTCCTTCGCCGGCGCTGCTTGCCTGGCAATTGCTCCGACCCGAGCCCGCCGAGCGCTACACCTTGAAGAACGGCGGGACGTTCGTGCAGATCCTCGATCAATCGAAGGACTTCGGCGAGGCGCACAGTCGCGCCAACCAAAGCATGCACCAACTGCTTCAAGATCTCTACCACAGCCCCCGGATCGGTGAACCCACTGTGCTCAGGCGCTTGCCGGGATTCATCGAACTGCTCCTGCTCGCCACCCTGTGTGTGCAACTCGCCATGCTTCATACATTCGGCAAATGGGCTCGACTCGGCGTGTTGCCGCTGACGGCGGTCTTGCTGGTTCTTGCGATCCATCCCGGTCACACCTGGATTCCCTTTTTGCCTGTATTTGTCTCGATTGCCGCGTGTCTCTTTGTTTTTCGCAAACAGCCGCAAGCAAGTTGTGACGTGGTGCTTGGGGAAATTTTCGTGTCGCCTGATGCTCCAGCCTTGGAATTGGTTGAGCCACTGGTGCCCATTCCGGAGGAGAATGCGTTGGAAATGATCAAGCCACCACTCAGAAAAATACCAGCGGCAAAAAAAGCAATCCAGCCGACTGCGAGCGCAGATCAGAGTGTAGAACCCGCGCGACCCGCAGATGTCCCGCCCGCCAAAGCACCCCCTGCCCGAAAAAGAGCGGGAAAATCCAGCACCGCGAGGAAAAAAAAGCACAAAGCATAAAATTTCCGCGATCGGGAAACAAAATTTTGACAAATCGCCGGCAATTCGCTACATACGCCGCCCCGCGCGAGGGATTGTCGCCCTCCCATAACCATTACCAGCCTGCCTACCATGTCCAAGAAAACAAATCTCAAAGCCGCCCTCCGCAACCGCACCGGTTCCGGACGACTCAACCAAATGCGCAAAGAAGGCTGGCTGCCGTCGGTCATGTACGGACTGGGAGAGGCCAACAAAAACCTCAAGGTCGATGCCCGCAGCTTCAACGATCTTCTCGCCCACAGCAGCTCGGAAAACATCCTGATCAACCTCAACATCGAAGGCCTAGGCAATTCGCTTGCTTTCCTGCAGGACGTGCAACATCACCCGCTCACCGGCGCTCCGATTCATGCGGACTTCCGCGCCATTGATGAAAACACGGAGATCACCGCTCACGTGCCGCTTCATCTCGAAGGCGAGCCGGTCGGAGTGAAAAACGGCGGCGGCTTGCTCGAGCACACCGTTCACTCCCTGGAGATTCGCTGCATGCCCAACGACCTTCCTGAAACCCTTTCCGCCGATGTCACCCATTTGCAAGTCGGCGATTCCCTGCACATCGGCGAACTCAAATTGCCCGCAGGTGTCAAAGCCACCCACTCGGCCGATGTGGTGGTCGCCCACCTCGCCAAGCCACGGGTGGTCGAAGAAGAACCCGCCGCTGCCGCCGCACCAGCTTCCGGAAAAGCCGGCAAAGCCGTACCAGCCGCCAAAGCCGCACCTGCTGCGAAAGCAGCACCCGCTGCCAAAGCACCTGCAAAAAAATAAGCAGCTGAGATTTTCCCTGCCTGAAAGGCATCAAAAGGCAAGGAACGATCTCCGAGCGTTCCGGTGGGGGGCGGCCGCTTCACGCCGTAACGCATCCAACCTTCACCCCGCGGCCACGTTCGCAAAGAACGTCGGTGAGTCAGGAAGAACCCTCATGACCAAACAGTGCTGCCCCCACCGGAACTTTCGGAGAAACTTCCCTGCCTGAAAGGCATCAAAAGGCAAGGAACGATCTCCGAGCGTTCCGGTGGGGGGCGGTCGCATCACGCCTTAACGCATCCAACCTTCACCCCGCGCTATCGTTCGCCAACAACGCCGGTGAGTCAGGAAGATCCTTCATGAGCAAACAATCCTGCCCCCACCGGAACTTTCGGAGAAACTTCCCTGCCTGAAAGGCATCAAAAGGCAAGGAACGATCTCCGAGCGTTCCGGTGGGGGGCGTGCACACATCACCCTAACGTAATCTACCTTCACCCCACGCTCTCGTTCGCCAACAACGCCGGTGAGTCAGGAAGGATGCTTTTGAACTAACAATCCTGCCCCCACCGGAACTTTCGGAGAAACTTCCCTGCCTTCGGAATCAAAAGGCAGGGAACGATCTCCGAGCGTTCCGGTGGGGGGCGTGCACACATCACCCTAAAGCACCCAACCTTCACCACACGGTCACGTTCGCAAATCGGGCGGTGAGCTAGGAAGAAGCGTCGAGAGTTATGAATCCTACCAAAAAGGCAATGATCGCCGTGCTATCGCATGTTCATTTGCGAAAACCCGCGCCCGGCAGGATGCCCAACGCTGCCTGCGGGACGCAGGTGCTCCCCGGGAGAGATTTCTCCACGCGAAAGGAGAATTGGCATGTGCTATGTGCGAAAAATCTTCGCTGCTCGGTTATACTTTTTGGTCAAATGGAAATAATCTCATTGACGCATAGGGGGAAAATTGATATTTTCGGTTGCACACGATTGCCATATCGAAAAAACCACATTCGATACATTGTCAAAAAACCGGATCATTTCCTTCGGGAACGTGGTCCGTTTTTCCACAATGATCCATTCGTAAAACCAATAAATAAAGACCATGAAAAAACATACAATGTTTCGCAGCACTGTCATGTCGTCTCCGCTTGCCGCGCTGCGGTCAGGAGGAGTTTCGGCAAAATGGAAGCAATTCGCTTGCAACGCCTCCCTGGCCCTGAGCCTCGGTGGACTCGTCAATCCCGCGCTAGCCAGCATTCTGGTGTATGAAGGGTTCGATTACGACAATGTCAGCCCTCCCTCCGGCGGACAAACCACCGATGCCAATTTGACCTCGCTCAACGGTCAAACCGGAGGCACGGGATTGACCGGTTCGTGGGTGGCGGGTCAGACAAACACCTCGCCTTATGCGAATCCCAAGGGTTTCGCCATCTGCAACAGCACGATGCAAACCATCTGGAACGGCACTTCGACGAAACTGGTGCAGACCGGCAAGTTCGCCGGCAGTCCGGCTCCGGTGCTCGCCGCAGGTCCTTTGAACGGCAACAGCTCCGACCACTTGTTTGCCTATCGTCCCCTGGATCCGGCCGTCACCGCAACGTTCACTCTCGGTACGGTGCAATGGCTTTGTTTCGAACAGTGCACGAATTTCAAGGCAAACGCCAACGGCCTGGGCGCGAGTCTCTCGATCGGTGCCGGTCATCTCGGGTCGACTGCAGCAAACAACCGCGGTATTACGTCGTATGGTGGAGGAGCCATCGGCATTGGCATGTTGTTGGCCCACAACTTCACTGCAGGTGTCTGGGGGGGGGGGACCACCGCCGGCGCTCTTGCTGGTCCTCTCGGTTCCAGTTACCCGACTACCGGTCAATTGAATCCCCGCATCCTGATTGCGAAGATCACCTGGGGTGATGCTGGCACTCCCACCACGATCGAGCAATGTACCTTCACCGAGAGTGACACCATCACCGAGGCGACCTTCAACGCTGCGGTTGCTCCGCAGAAGGTGAGCAATTCGGCAACCTTTGATCCGGCGACTTACACCACGCTTGCACTTGGCGGCGCCCGCTATAATGTCGATGAAATCCGTCTTGCCACAACCTTTGACGAAGCGCTGGGCGTGGTTGCCGCGGCCGATGGCCCTTACTGGGCACCCGGTGTGACAGGAGGCGGCTCGGGAACCTGGGCTGCGGCATCGAACGTTTGGGCGGTGGCACCGAACATCCAGGGCACACTCTCCCAGTCACCGGCCGCCCTGCTGATTTTCGGTGGAGCGACGGGCACGGTGACCATCAACGGCACGGTGACTGCCGGGGCGGGCATGCAGTTCACGACCGACGCTTATAGCGTGATTGCAGGGGCATCGAGCCCCAATTTGGTCCTCGGTGGTGCCAGCGCGGCTGCCAACACGGTGACCTGCGACACTAACAGAACGGCAATGATCAGCGCGATAGTCAACGGCTCCAATGGTTTGACCAAAGCCGGCGCCGGCACTTTGATCCTCGACAATGCCGCCAACGGATACAGCGGCAGCACCGAACTCAACAACGGCACGTTGCAGATCGCAGCGGCGGGCTCGCTGGGCAGCAGCACGGTGACTTTCGGTGGCGGAACCTTGAATTACGCGGCAGCCAGTCCCTTCGACGTTTCCAGCCAAATCGCCGCAGTCCCCGGCGGCCAGGTGGCCAAAATTGATACGAATGGCAACGACGTGACCTTTGCCACTTCCATCGGCGGTTCTGGCGGTCTGACCAAGTCGGGCACCGGCTCGATCACGATCACGGCGGCCAACACCCTGCTCGGTCCGATCACCTGTAGTGCGGGTACGATCAATATCGATGCCAGTAGCGGTACGGTGGTCACCTTGAATGTCCCGACAGGCGGCACGGTGAACCTCGGTGCGGGTGCGGTGGTCACCAACCTCAACATCACCGGCGGCACGGTCAATGTCACCGGGGCCGGGGTTACGGTCGACGTGCTCGATGCCCCCAGCGGCACTCTGGACGCCGATCCCAACTCGCTGGCCATTGGCACTTCGGCCACCGTGGCCGGGGTCAGAATCCTGCCCAGCCGCGGCAGCACGATCGTTCTCAGCGGCAACAATGTCATTTCCCCGGATGCGGGCAACCATCGCACCATCACAGCCGGTGGGGTGGATGGTGGCACCATTTCCCTGGCTGCCATCGGACTCAGCCAGGCGATCGGCATCGGCTCTCCCGGAGCCAATGCGTCGCCGACAACCGCAACCTTCAGCGGCGGCGGTGTCTGGACGCTGAATGGCGGTGTGGCCGCGACTCCGGGCAACGTTTACGGCAAGGACAACCATTGCTTCCAATACATTCCGATTCCTCTGGGCGATTTTGAGATCATCGCCCACGTCACGGGCACCTCGAATTCCCAGGCCGGGATCATGGTTCGCAACAATCTGGCCAGCTCGCCAGCTCCGACACCCATTCCGCCCAACCCGCTGCCTTACGCATCCGCCGGAACCGGCAACTGGATGGCGATGTGGAAACAACGCGCGGGATCCGCGCTCGACGGGGCCGAAACAATCGCGGATATCGGCGCCACGGGAACAACGCCCTATTTGAAAATCACCCGCGTCGGCGATGTCATGACCTCCTATTACAGCACCGACGGTGGCTTCACATACACCCAGGCGCAGCAGCGCGATTTCGCCACTTCCGTCAGCACCTGGGGGCCGAACACCTACATCGGTCTCGATTTGACGGATACGCAAGTGCTTTCGGTCAGCGGCTCCTTTGACAAAGTGAACTTCATGGGCAGCGCGTCGATGCCCGAGTGGAGCACGACCGACTTCGTGGTCAACAATGATGTCACGCTCGACCTTCCGTCCGCCACCTGTGTTTTGGGCAGCTTGACGCACGGGGCGAACGATGTCGACTTCATCGGCACCACCGGAGCGAGTTTTGCGGACATCAGCGGCAGCGGTGTTTTGAGCAACGAAGGTTCCGCCGATTGCACGATCACGGTGCGTTCTGGCAGCAGCAGTTTCACCGGCACGTTCGCCGATGGGGCGACGAACAAAACCGGGTTCACGCTCGGTGGCGGAACATTCGCCCTGGGAGCGGCCAACAGCTACACCGGCAACACGGGAGTGACGGATGGAACATTGACCATTTCGGCCAAATTCCTGGATGATGCCTCGAATGTGTTGATCGGTTCCACGGGTGTGCTGAACCTTACCCATTCGACCTCGCCGCCCGACACGATCAATGCCTTGTTCATCGCCGGTGTGCAACAGCCGATCGGAACATGGGGCAACTCGTCCACATCGCCCACGAATGCTGACAATGCCCACTTCACTGGCACCGGCAATCTTTTGGTTACCGCTGCTCCGCCATTGACCCCCTACGAGCAGTGGTCGCTTGATCGCGGTCTGACGGGTGGTCCGGGGTCATCGACCGACCCTGCATTCGATGCCGATCCGAACCACGATTCTCTCGCCAACGGGATGGAGTGGGTTCTCGGTGGCGATCCGCTGGCCCTTGATCCGGCAGTGTTGCCGACCACCGTCACCGAACCCGGCGGCAGTCTGTCGATCACCTTCAAGCGCGCCATCACCTCGATCGGCCAAGTGTCCCTTGACGTGCAATTCGGCAATGATCTGAATTCCTGGTTGTCCGCCGCCGTGGGAACGGTTGATTCCGGTCCGGACAGCAATGGTGTGGTGATCGATATCGAGCCATTCGATGTGGACTTTCAAATCATCACGGTGACCATTCCCGCGCTCAATGCCGTGGATGGGAAGCTGTTTTCACGCCTGCATGCCACGCAGCCTTGATCGGTTCATCGCAGTAGAAATTGCCCATCGACAACAACGGAGCGAGCAATCTGCTTCGTTCATGCCAAGGCCGCCGACGACAAATCGGCGGTCTTTTTTTGATTAAAAGGCAAGGAACGATCTCCGAGCGTTCCGGTGGGGGACGCGCACACATCACCCTAACGTAATCTACCTTCACCCCACGCTCTCGTGCGCCAACAAAGCGGGTGAGTCAGGAAGATCCTACATGAGCAAACAAACCTGCCCCCACCGGAACTTTCGGAGAAACTTCCCTGCCTGAAAGGCATCAAAAGGCAAGGAACGATCTCCGAGCGTTCCGGTGGGGGACGGTCGCGGATCACCCTGACGTAATCTTCCTTCACCCCACGCTCTCGTGCGCCAACAAAGCGGGTGAGTCAGGAAGAAGCGTCGAGAGTTATGAATCCTACCCCAAAGGCAATGATCGCCGTGCTATCGCATGTTCACACGCGAAAACCCGCGCCCGGCAGGATGCCGAACGTTGCCTGCGGGACGCAGGTGCTCCCCCGGGAGGAAGAGATCACCTGCGATCTAACGTTTTTCAATCGCCACCATGGTGATGTCGTCCATCTGCGGCGCGTCGCCGGTGAAGTCTTTCACCGACTGCTGCATGCCGGCCAGGACCGACTCGGCACCCATCGGCGAACTTTGCAAAAAGGTTGCCTTCATCCGCTCCAGACCGTATTCCTGATCCTCGCCATTGAGTGCCTCTTTGACTCCGTCGGTGTGCAGCAACAGACAGTCGCCGGACTCGATCTGGAAGGAAAAATCCTTGGTCACGCGATCAAAAACATCGCCTTCATCAATGCCCACCGCCAGCCCGCCCGGTTTGATGACCGTGATTTCACCACTCGCTTTGTGAAACCAGAATGCGGGATCGTGCCCGGCCCGCGCCATCACCGCTTCGCCGTTGTCGCCATCGAGGATGAGATACGCCATGCTGATGAACATGTCTTCGCGGGTGTCCGGAAACAACTGGCGGTTGACCATTGAAAGCACCTTCGCCGGGGACTTCTGCCCCTTGGCTACCGAGCGCAGCACGCTGCGGCACATCGACATCATCAAGCCCGCGGCCACACCCTTGCCCGAGACATCCGCGATGACCAGGCCCCAGCACTTGTTGCCGAGATCGATGAAATCGTAGTAGTCACCGCTGATGATCCGCGCCGGGGTGTTGGTGCCCGCCACCCGGTAGCCGGCGATTTTCGGATCGTGCTGCGGCAGCAGAATCCGCTGGACCTCGCGGGCATTGCGCAGTTCGTTTTCGAGGGTCCTTTTTTCACTGGCCTCGAGGTGGATCATCGAGTTTCCCAGCGCGAAGGAGGATTGCTCCGCCACCGAGCGAAAGACGGCATAGTCGTGATCGTTGAATCGACCGACACTGTGGGGTTTCGCAACAGCCAGCACGCCGAGATCCTTGCCGCCGTGGCGCAGCGGAGCCACCATCGCGGTGACATTCTCATCGTAGCTGACAAACGCATCGCGGAACGATTCGTGCGTTTTCAGGTCATCGACGTGGATGGCTTTCCCCAGGGTCAGACAGTAGCCGAGCACCCCTTCGTCGCAGGCCTGCGATGACATGCGGATGTGGCTGTCCATGATCCGCGGATCCTTGTGAGCGCGCCGGGTCACTTCGAGAGGCACTCCGATCAATTGCGGGCAGTGATCACTCACATAGCGGGGCACCAGGTTCTGCCGCGAATCATTGAGCAGGTAAATCGCCCCGCCTTTGGCATCGACGACCTCGACCACGCCATCGACGATCATGCGGTTGACGCGCAGTTGCGATGTGTCTTTTTCGATCGCTTCGCCCAGGTCGTGCAGGAAGTGGAACATGCGCTCTTCCTCACCCATGATCGCGCGCTTTTCCTGTTCCAGCAATTTGAGATTCCTGCGGTTGCGGGCACCCCATGCCCAGATCACCAGTGACAGTGCGATCAGGCCGATGAAAATGTAATATTCAACAAACATGCAGCATGGCACCTGGAACGCGCCCGAAGTGCGGAGAACAAGGGAACTATGGCTCAGGTCCCAGTTCTTTTTCCAGCAAATTGACAACGCTGGCGAATTTTTTCGCGTTTTCCTCGCTCGCGGCGGAGAGGGTCTTGTGCGCCTCAAGAACCATACGGCCGCGTTCGCGCATGTCGGGCTTGCCCGCGCGGCCCCATGGCTGCATCGCGGCCTCGATCCTTGCGATGTCCTGGTTCCATGTCGCATCGGCCGGATTGATTTCCATGAATGCATCAATCCCAAGATCCTCGAGCGATTGCAGGTTTTTTTCATTCGCGCGGGCGATTTCCAGTCGTCCACCGCCGTTCTGTTTGGTCAGCCGCAGCGACAGTCCGGCCAACATGCCCATGAAGGTGGAATCCATGCCAGTGCAGGCTTCCAAGTCGATGACGATGCAGCGCTCACCGGTTTGCAACATCTCCTCCGCGCACTGCTTGACCGCAGGGCTGCTCAAATAATTCCCTTTCCCTGAAAATCGAATCCACGAAAAGCCGTCGAATCTGCCAAAATGAATGTCACTGTTTTCTGTCACAAAATGCGCACGCTGCATGCCTTCCACACAACGGCGTTACACTAGTCGATTTCCGTGAATGGTCAACGCCGGAAACGTGAATTCAGCGCATCACGCCGGTTGCGCGTAACCCACATCGCACATGTGCAGGATCAACGAACTCGACTGCGTGGCCTGTGACTGTGGATCATAGCTTTGCAGGAATTCGAGAATTTCGCCCTGCAGGTGCTCGCACCGTTTGTCCCATTTTGTCGATCCGCGCACGCGCATGGCGCACTCCTTGAGGTGATAGAAACGGATTTCGTTGGCCCCGGCTGCAATGAGATCGCTGATTTCTTTTTGCAGCATGGAAAAAAGCGCCATCTCAAAACTGCACTGGTGCTCGGTGACCAACCGCAACAGGCAGACCTGCACCGGCGGCGCCATCGGCTTGAGCTGGTCGGCAATGCTTTCACAGCCGATCTGCACCAGCATGCGGCGCATCTTGTCGTAGAGCGCCGACAGCGGCAGCAGTCGCAGGGAACATTTGTTCTCCAAATAATGGAAAATCCCCTGACAGATTTCGTCCACGAAGGGGAAATCATCGCGCTTGGCTTCATGCTTGGCGCGACACAACGCGTCGCGCAGCCACTGTGAATCATAACAAGTCACAAAGTGGCGGCCAACTTGGATAACGGGGCGGTTGCCGATGAGTGCGATCACTTTTTCAGTTCTTCGGTTGCAGGGACGTTTGGTTGGAAGTTGTCAGGAGGCTGTGTTTTCTGGCTGTATTTGCGGACGGGACTTGGAACAGGGGAATCAATCTTTGAAAAGCTTGCGCTGCATGGGATCGCGGGTGGCCCGACGCTCCAACGCCTGGATTTCATTGATGAACTCGCCGACATTGTCAAATTGACGGTAAACGGAAACGTAGCGCACGTAGGCGACGGGATCGATCGAATGGAGTTTGTCCATCACCTTGGCACCGATCGCGGCGGACGGCACTTCGGCCAGGTGGTCCTTGTGCAGGTCGGTGAGGATTTCCTCCACGGCGCGATCAAGCCGGTCCATCGGCACGGGACGTTTTTCACAGGCCTTGACCAGCCCGCGGAACAACTTTTCCCGATTCAATACCTCGCGCGTACCATCCCGTTTCACCACCCGCAATTCGGTGCGCTCGATCTGTTCATACGAGGTGTAGCGGTAGTTGCAAACCAGGCACTCGCGGCGACGCCTGATCGTGGTGCCGTCCTTCGACATCCGCGAGTCGAGAACTTTATCCTTCAGGGAACCACATTGAATGCAACGCATAAGACGATGGGAAACGAGATGGGCGACCATAGGATGGAATATTTGGTGGTGTCAAATCGAAAACTCTAGCAAATCTGGTAGGCCTTCAAATCCAAGGGTTTTGAATCTACTAACTATCTAGTATTTGTTAAGCATTTTGCACTGGGAAGCAAAAAAAACCCTGCAAAAAATGCCTGGATGGCAGGCGGATGATTTCAACGACTCGAACAAGAGAACCACTGAGTGCACTGTGATCCGCTGAAAGCACTGAAAAGAAAAATCACTCAGTGACCTCAGCGGATATCAGTGGCACCAGTAGTTGGTTCAACTGGTCCAATCATGTGCATTCCAAGCTCAACGATAGCAACGCGGTGGCGGGCAGTGGGAATGGTAGCCGCCATAGTAACCGCCTCCACCGTAGTAGTTGCAGTTGCGCGGCTGGTTGTTGCTGACGATCGCACTGACCAGCGCCGCACCGACGACAAGCGGAACAACGGCTTCCGCGGTGTTGCGCGGATAGTCACCACTTCCGTAACCCGCCCCGTAGTAGGGATCGGCGCAGGACGAAAACAAGCCGGTCAGCACGGCGGCCACAGCGGCGAAAATCCAGTTCTTTTTCATAACATCGGATAGGACGCAGGACCACGGCACTTATTCAGCGATATTTTTTCACGAACTTTTCACTTGCGGCGCATCAGGTCTTCACACGGGTTCGCCACGCTGGCCACGTCATGAATCAAGAAACGATCAAACATATCATTCGTTGGAGCGCCCGTCTGGTCACGCTATTGGGTTACATCATCACCTGTGGAATGCTTCTCGGCGGACTGGCGCTGATGGGGCTGTCACTCGTCCTGCTGGTGTTTACGAACCACGGCGCACCGCTGGTTTGCCTTCTCTGCGGCGCCGCATTCACCGGTCTCGGTGCGATCACCCTGATCCGCCAGTTGCGCGGCCAGGCCATCGAGATGCGCCAGATGTTGAAAGCATCATAGGGGGAGCGCCTGCGTCCCGCAGGCTGCACCCGGCATCCTGCCGGGTGCTGTATTCGCCTTCCAAACGGGGAGCGCCTGCGTCCCGCAGGCAGCACCCGGCATCCTGCCGGGTGCTGTATTCGCACATGACCAAGCTGCGGATCCGATCAAGCAAAGGATCCGCAATCATCGCCTTCCCGGAGAAAACTAGGAACGGCTCATTGAATTACCCCGTTCCTAACTCGATCCTTTGATGCCTTTCGCACACGCAAACGCAAAGCAAAGAATGCCCCGCCACGCTTCAATTGTGAAAACTCGATTCCACAACCCAATCACAAAAAATCCGTGAAATCGGCGTATCTGCGGTGAAATCTGAAATCCGCAGCAGTCATATCAACAACAAAATTCGAACCGCAGATTGTTCGGATTGCGCGGATTTCTTTGAAAATTAGGATTCACCATTCCAGACACAGAGAATGGGACTGAAAAAAGTTTTATCATCTCTGGAATCCGTGAACTCTTTTGTTGTGCTTCGTTTTTCGGGATTTACTGGATTTCACAGAACTAGAAAAAACGCAACGATTCAGGCAATCACGAAGGAAGAAGCGTCTAAATCTGCGGCCGTCCCTGAATCTGCGGGAAAACTTCTCCATGATCGTTGGAACCTTTGATCCTGGAAACCGCAGTTTCCGCGCTAAACCTGGAAGGGAAAATGGAAAGGGTTGCAATTCCGTTTTTTACCACGGATTTCACGGATAAAATGGGCCTGATCTATCAAATCTCAGGCTCACCCAACTGGTGAATGCCATGATATTCATAACTCATTCATTATCCATGCAATCCGTGAAATCCGTGGTTTCTATTTTCCTATCCAGGATTATGGAATGAATCTCAAAGCAAGCTTTCTGGAATGAAGATGACAGGCTGGAAGCCTGTCCTCCTTTCATGCCTATTGTCTGGGAAATATGACTGATTCCCAGACAAACTATGTGTGATGGCTTGGGGGGCTTCATCGGACGCTATTCCTTTCCATTGGCAATCGGCACCTCGCAGAATGTCAGCGCGGCGATGCCATTCGCACCCCAGATCAACTTTTCCTGACTCCAGTTCAATTCCTTGAGATAGCTGATCGTCTTCGCCGACTCGGGAGCTTTCAGCTTGAGTGTCATGACATTTCCCGATGCCGAACCGGACGCGACTTTCTCCCCGGCCTCATCGAGCAGGAATTCCTTGAGCAATACATCGTCCCAGACAACGGGTTGGTCGAATTCCAGCGCGATCGCATCTTTTGCCGCGGTGGTGAAATACGCCTTCCTGAGATTCGGTGCGGTGATGGAATCGGCGGGAACTTTGCCGTAGGTGTCGCGTTCGATCAGCGGCTGCATCAGTCGGGCGAACTCCGACCAACCGACCAGCGGGTAGTGACAGCCACCGCCCGGCCTGATGCCGAGAGTGGACATGACATCCATGTTCGAATAAAGCCGCGACAAGGTGCGTTGTTTCTCGCGCAGCATGTCGCCATGGCCGCCACCCTGGCTGCATCCATTGGGCCAGATTTGAAACACATAGTAGTGACGGATGTTGGGCATGTCCTGTTTCCAAGCCACGGACATGTTGAGGAAATACTGCTGATAGGTTTCCCAGCCGAAACCGCCATCGGGACCATCCAATCCCTGATCGGCTTCGCCCTGGTGCCAGAGCACCCCGCGAATGCCATGGGTGAGCCGCGCACTCCGCAAGCGCCACAACATTTTTCCATACATCGTGCTCAGGTCTATCGGCTTGGCCTCGTTGCACTTGTGCTCGTCGATCCGCGTGCCACCGACCGCGGCCTGGATGATGCAGACCGGCATTTTCTGGCTGGCCAAAAGGCGCTTGGCGAGATCCATGCCCCACCAACCCAGCGCCGCCTCCGAACCCTGAAACGGTCGCCAGGCAGGAGAGCACCACAGGTTGGTCCGCTTGAAAGGCGTCTCCTTGGTGCCGTTGCCGAAACGATCGCGCACCCAGTCGGACGAATCGCCGCGCCCGGTCGGACCACCATAAGTGCGGATCCACTCGTTGGTCTCGTTCGGCGACTGCTCGCCGGTATCGAGCGCCAGGGCATTCGACTGACCATCGATCAACCAGGCGTCGCCACAAACGAGATTGCCCACGGTCTGCACCACGGTTTCGGTGGCACCGGTTTTGGTTCCGAACTCGACCTTGTATTTGATCAGCCCGGCCTTGAGTTTGGTACTAAGAGTATAGTAATTGTTCGCATCTGGTTTCGCTGTTTCGGTTTTGACCAGCTTGTCGTCGGCATACAATTTCAGAAAAACGGAATCCGCCGGTTTGTCGAGTGTGCCGTTGTAAAACAGCGTGCCTTCGTTTTTGTCATCCCTTGCAAAGAACTGTCCGTCCTCCGGTTTTTCCTCCTTGTCCGGAGTCCTCGCGATCCATGGGTCGATCTTTGGTTCGCTCACCTTGATGGTCGTTGCGGCCACCGTGGCGGCACCGCCGTTGCCGATGTCCGCCTTCACGGTGATCGGACCGGTGAACTGCGAGAGTTTGAGGATCAATCGGTCGGGCGCGATTTCCTTGATCACCATACCACCGGTGACTTCCCACGAGTACGTAAGATCGCCCACACCTTTGGCTTTCATCGCCGCCAGGTTTTTGATGTCGGCCACCACCTCGATCGGATCCCGTCCGTTCCATGTCGACGGCGCTTTCAAAGTCACCACCGGCTCGGGAATGTCCTCCTTGATGGTGACGGGAATGTCGAGGGTCTTCACGCCATCGGCAAAGACCGCCTTGATCCGCAGGGTGAATGATTCGTCGCCGGCGACGCGCTTGCCAACGGTGTAGCTGAAACAATCCACGGCGGCCAATGTTTCGGCAGCGCCTTTCACGACGAACCACTGGATTTTCTGAGCTCCGCCGGCCTTGAGTGTGACGGTGGCCTGATTGCCTTCCGACACGGTGACTTTTTGCTCCGAAGCAGCAAACGTGCTGCCGGACTGCACCAAAGGCCCGACCAATGTTTGCAGGGGTTTTTGGTTTTCATATTGCAGTTTCACCCAGTCGGCGGAGCGGGCCTCGTTGGAGACGCGCACTTCGTCCATGTCGCCGAGGAAACCATTGCCGATCCGCATTTGGACCGGCGTTAGAACTTCGATGTCGGATGCCCCGGGTGCCGCCATGTCAAAGCGGCCATTCACATAAATGCGGTCGTTCTGACCGTCGTAGGTATAAACCACCTGGAACCATTCCGATTTGGGAAGCAGGCTTGTTCCCTGGATGTTGCTCTTTTGGTTGTTCACGCCAACCCGCGACGGCGTGCTCAACAGCCGCATCGTCACTCCGCCGATCTTGCCCCACTCGACCACGGTCGTGTTCATTTTGTCAGCCTTGATCCATGCCTCGGTGGTATGCGGACTCGAGCCGAAGGGATACTTCGTGATCCTGTCGCCGCAGAAAATTCCCTTCGCACCGCTGAAGTGACGGCCGGAAGCAATGACACCAGAGGATGGCGTGGTGCCCAGGTCGGTGGATTCCACCGTGCCCGTATCGTCCTGAACTTTTTCGTTCATGTGCCAGACACTCAGAAATCCGTTGGACCGATGGAAGACCGCCGGTTCGTTCGACTCGCTTTTGGCATCGGCATTTCCCCAGAACATCTTCAACTCCTGCCGGGTGTTGCCATTGATGACAGGCACGCGCACCCAGACCGAGGCCGTTCCCGTCGCCTCATCCCAGCTGTCGATCTGATAGGCCAGCGGCAATCCGCTGCTGGTGGCGAATCGGATGTCCGCGCCCTGGGCCAGCGCCTCGGCGAAGGGAAATGATTCCTTTTGCAGTCGAACGAGCACGGGAAAATTCTCCTCGACCGCCGTTGCGGGCAGGTCGGCCCCATCCGGAGTGGTCAGCAGGAACAGGGAGCCGGAATGTTTCCAGTTTTTGTATTTCACCGCTACCATTTCGTTAGGTGAAAGCTCCGCAGCTTTGGTCGGCGGCAGTGGTGGATAGGCGGATGCGATTCCATACTTGGCTGCCAGATAGCCACCCACCAACGCCTCGTCCTTCGGTCCGAGAATCGCTTCATAGCCGAGAATTTCCGCGACATCGAAATCAGCGGATGCAAGCCCGTCGTTGTTGCCGATCGCATAAGCGGCTTCGGTTTCGTTGGCATTGTTGACGATGATTTTGAGAATCATGAAATTCGTGATCGGCGAACAGTCGAACAACGGCCCCGGCAACACCGCGCCGTTTTTCGACACCGCCGCCGGAGACACATCGGTCCAGAATCCGTTGTCGCCGCCGAAGGTGTTGTAGCTTGAACCGCGACCCTTGAGTCGACCTAACAAACCGCTGGCACCAGTCCACTTCGGAGCTGTCGAGCGAATCACCACGAAGTGTTCTTTGGCAAAAAACGTGTCATCGATGCCAAGCCAGCCCTTGCGGAACTGCAACGCCGGCTTGGCGTTGAGTTGATTGGCCGCCAACACCGGGGCCGCGCCGCCGCCGGTTTTCGCGTGACGGTTGTTGCCGGACAAATCCTTCCATTCCTGCACCGCGCCCTTGTCATCCGCCGTGACACCGTTCGTCGCATCAAACCAACAAGTCAGGCCCTTGGTGACGAGAAGTTTGGTTGGCTCGACAGCTGCAACGTTCCCGCCGGCCCGGAAGCTCAGTGACTTGTCGGCCCACAAACTATCCACTGCATTGATGCCGCGAAACGTGTAGAAATAAATCGCTCCCGCAGTCAGACCGGTGAGCGTATGGCTGATCTTCGTCGCGCCGACATCGCTCAAGGTCTTCACCGTCGCCGAATTTTCCCACAGACTGGCATCGGTGCCGCCGTCGGCTGCACCCCAGTAGACGCGGACATCATAAACCGATGCCGGGCACGTGATCGAACCGGAAACCTCTGCCGATGTCGGGGTCGCGATTGTTGCTGGCAAGTTGGCCAAAGCAGCCGCCGGAGCCATCCCGGGATTCGCCGCGTAGCCCGAGGCGATGCCGTATTTCGCCGCCAGATAACCACCGACCAGGTCCTCATCGGCCGCCGACAGCGGTGTTTGATAGGCGATGATTTCGGCAATGTCCATATCGCACGATGCGGTATCGGCCATGCCGATCTGATAGGTATTCTTGCTCAGGTCGTTGTCATTCACATCGATCTTCAGAATCATGTATTCGGTGATGGTTCCCATGTTGAACGGCTGCTCCGTGAGCTTCTTGCCATTCATCGACACCGCCTTCGGGTATTGGTCGCCCCAGAACTGCGTGGAATTCTGTCCCAAGCGATAGCTCGATGCCCGTTTTGCGCGTCGTCCGAGTGCGCAGCCATCACTGTTCCATTTGGGATGAGGCGAGCGCAAGACCACAAACTGCTGTTCGCTGACAAACGGGCCTTCGAGGTTGAGCGCACAGCCACCGGCAGCGGTCCGGAACAACACCGCCGGTTTTCCGTTGAGTTGGTTCGGAGTGAGCACAGGCGCACCTGAGACAAGGCTGCCATCGTGGCCATTTCCTGAAAGATCTTTCCATGATTGCACGACGCCCTTGGCATCGGCGGTCACACCGGCCGCCGCATCGAACCAGCAAACCAAACTGGCCTTCACAGGCAGTTTGTCAGTGCCGGTGGCCGGCACCCGGGGTTTGAGCGTGGTGAACGGAATGCTGGCATTCGCCCAGGTCTGTCCGCTGGCATTGCTGGCAAAGGCGCGGTAAAAATAAGTCTGTCCGAAGATCAGCTTGCCGGCGGTGGCCGAGAACTCGGTGGTGTTCTTCACGCCCTTCAGTTCGATCTTTTCCGCCCATGCTTCGGCGCTTGTGCCACCGTCAACCGGACCATAGTACACCATCACATCGGAGTCGCCGCCACCGTCCAGGCGACCCTGGAGTTTGGCCTCGCCGGGCGCGACGTTTGCCGCACCCGCGCGGTTGTTGATCTCCGGCGCTGCATGAATGGCCGTCAGTCCGGCACTGAACACTAGCAGGCTCAACATCTTTATTTTCATCTGTTGTTTCATAGGATTCTATTCGGTCGTTCGATGTGCATTATGCCGGGGATGACATCGAGAGCAAGGCATGTTCGTTGCCAAGCAAAAAAAGAATCGTCGCGGAAGAGGGCAGTGGTGGCCGCCCAGCTTTATCCTGGGTTTGTTTTCGTGTTCCACCAATTGGCACCCTGGAAAACCGGCACGATTCCCGCTGGCTTGAATTGATCCAGCGCCCATGATAAATGACGGCGGGACACGTCGTATACAGGGCACTTTGCACAGTCCATTCGGCATGTTCCTCCCTGCTTTGTTGCTCATGTCCGCCGGACTGTTGGCGGCCGAAGGAGAAAAACGTCCGAACATTCTTTTCATCATGGCGGACGACCACGCGGCGCATGCCATCAGCTCGTACGGCAGCACCATCAACCAGACCCCGCAGCTCGACCGCCTCGCCTTGCAGGGCATGCGTTTCGACCGCATGTTCGCGGTGAATTCCATCTGCACACCGAGTCGGGCGACAGTCCTTACCGGGAAATACAGCCACATCAACGGCGTGCCGGTTTTCATCCGCTTCGATGGTTCCCAGCCGACGGTGGCGAAATACCTGCAGGCTGCGGGATATTACACCGGCATCATCGGCAAGTGGCATCTGGAAAGCGATCCGACCGGGTTCGACAAATGGACCATCCTGCCGGGCCAGGGCGATTACTTCAATCCCACCTTTTTGGAAGCCGGCGGCAAACGGGTGATCAAAGGGTACGTCACCGACATTACCACCGACCTGTCGCTCGATTTTCTCAAGAACCGGCCCCAGGACAAACCGTTTTTCCTGATGTGCCATCACAAAGCCCCGCATCGCAACTGGCAGCCCGATGCAAAGCACAAGGCGATGTTCGCCGGCAAAGTGATTCCCGAACCTGCGACCTTGCGCGATGACGGGGTCGGGCGCACTGATGCGATCCGCGAGTGCAAGCAGAAGGTCCTGGAGAATCTCAGCCCGAACGATACCAAGGGAGCGCCGCCTGCGGGACTGAGTGGCGATGAATTGTTGAAATGGAAATACCAGCGCTACATGCAGGATTACCTCGCCTGCGTGCAGTCGGTCGATGACAACGTCGGTCGCCTGCTCGACTACCTCGATGAAGCGGGTGTCGCTGCGAACACGCTCATCATTTACACCAGCGACCAGGGATTTTTCCTCGGCGACCACGGTCTTTACGACAAGCGGTTCATGTATGAGGAGTCCATCCGCATGCCCTTCCTAGTGCGCTGGCCGGGTGTCATCAAGCCCGGTTCGGTGCAGGCGGCGATGGGCATCAATCCGGATTTCGCGCCGACCTTCCTGGAAGCCGCGGGACTGCCGGTGCCCGCCGACATGCAGGGTCGCAGCCTGATGCCGCTTTTCAAAGGCAAGGTGCCCGCCGACTGGCGCGGCAGTTGGTACTACCGCTACTATCATGACCCCGGCGATCACAACACCCGCGCCCACTACGGCGTGCGCACCACGACGCACAAGTTGATTTATTTTTGGAAAAAAGACCAGTGGGAGATGTATGATCTGGTTGCGGATCCCGGCGAAATGCACAATCTCTATTCCGACCCCGCGCAGGCGGAAACCGTTTCCAAATTGAAAGCCGAATTGTATCGATTGAAAAAAGAACTCAAGGACGACGACCAGTTTGCCGACAAGCAACCGAACTAACAGAACAGCACTCCCGATTCCGGAAAATCATCATCCCTAACAGAAAACACACATGTTGAAATACATCCCCAGCATCCTCGCCGCACTCGCCCTGACGACCCTTGTTGGCGCACAAACCGCAGTCGATCCCGATCCCAACGGCGTGCTGCTCAAGCCGATTCCCGACAAATTGATCGTGCTCACTTTCGACGACGCGTCGGCCAGCCACTACACGGTCGTGGCCCCGGTGCTCAAGCAAATGGGCTTTGGCGGCACGATCTACGTCTGCGATTTCGATTCCTTCAAAACCCGCAAGGACTGGTATCTGACGTATCGGCAGATGAATGAGATGGACGCCGATGGTCTCGAAATCGGCAACCACACCCTGGGGCATGCTTCGGGATACGGACCGATCATTGCCATGGAAGATCAGGTGCTGGCCCACGGCGGACCGCGGATGTCCACAGTGTGCTGGCCGATCTATGCGGTGAACTGGGACGACTGTCCGAAGCTGTCCGCGCATGGATATACCTTCGGACGCGGCGGACACGAGCGTCCGTATCGTCCGACGGTGGACAATCCATTCGATGTTCCCTCGTTCACGGTTCACGACGGTGTTTCGGTTGAAAATTTCATCAAGCAGGCGCAGCTGGCCTGCAACGGACGGGTCGTTTGTTTTTGTTTTCACGGCGTGCCCGACATGGAGCATCCGCCGGTGAGTTTGAAACCGTCGACTTTCAAGGCGATGATGCAGTATTTGAAGGACAACAACTACAAGTGCGTCGCCATGCGCGATTTGACCCAGTACATCGATCCGGCCAAGGCCGCCAAGCTGCCGCGCACGGCCAACGAGGTCAAGAACGCGCCGCCGTTTCTCTCGCTCGTGGATGAAAAACCCTATGTCGCACCAGCCGAAAACGACATCAAGGAATTCTCATTTCCGGGACTGCCGTCGGCGAATGTTTCCCAAAACGGCCTGACTCTCACGGTGGCTCATGACGCCGATGTGACGGCGCTTGCACCGAACATCAAGGTGTCGGACGGAGCCAACGTCACTCCGGCCTCGGGTGTCAGTCGCGATTTTACCCAAGCGCAGGAATACGTGGTCACCGGTCGTGACGGCAGCAAGAAAAGTTATCCGGTGAAGGTGTTGCGATCCGCCGTTAGCAAGGCCGCCGTCATGGCGGGCTTCACGGTGCCCGGTTCGCTGACAACCGCCATTTCCGGGAACCGCATTGTGGTGATCGTGCCGAAGGCAACCGATGTGACGGCACTGGCCCCGACGTTCACGATGTCGCCGTTCGCCACCTCTCTTCCCGCCTCGGGAACGGCCCGCGATTTCACCAAGCCGCAGACCTACACCATCACCGCCCAGGACAAGTCCACGCAATCGGTGACCGTGGCGGTGCTCAAGAGCGACAAACCGAACGCGTTCACCTGGAGCAAAGCCGGGGACGGAACGTGGAGCGACGCAGGCCGGTGGTCGGGCGGTGTGGCACCGGAAATGAATGGCCAGTCGGACTACGTGATGAGTTTCGACCAAGGCGGGCCCGGCAAGGTCAAGAATGACTTGAAGGAAGGTTTTCTGTTGAACCAAATGGTGTTCAGCGATCGCAGCGGTGGTTTGGCCCTCAGCGGCAATAGCTTGACCTTTGCCAAGGGTTTTGGCAGCAGCATAACACCGGCGATTCGGTCGGGCAAATGCTCACGGGTTGATATCGACATGCCGTTGGCACTTCAGGACGATCTCACGGTGATGACCGCTGTCGACAGGGATCCCAACTGCTTTCTGAGTTTCAACGGCATCATCTCCGGACCGCATGCGCTGATTCTCAACAGCTCGGGCGATGCGAATGTCGCCGGCATCAATTTCCACGATGCGCATTATGGAATCCTGCAACTCAACAACAGCAACACGTACAGCGGCGGCACGCTCATCAGCGGCGGCAAAATCAATGTGAGGAAAGCGGACGGCCTTGGCACTGGCGTGGTGACTCTGGACAATTTCGGTTCCTTGTCCTCGGAAGGCATTCTGGCCAATGCGCTGGTTGTCAACAACGGCATGCTCTTCGATTGCAGCACCAGCGGCCCGATCACACTGAACGGCACCGCCCATTTCATCGCCAACTGCGTGATATCGGGATCGATCAGCGGGGCCGGCGGTTTGATCATGCACGGCACCAACGGGACTTATCTCAACATGGTGCCCGGTGGCATCC
This sequence comes from Akkermansia muciniphila, assembly GCA_945860285.1. GTDB lineage: Bacteria > Verrucomicrobiota > Verrucomicrobiia > Verrucomicrobiales > Akkermansiaceae > UBA956. Next base: position 23,609 of record CAMAQB010000058.1, read on the forward strand.
TGACCTTGGATGGCGCGAATTCCTACAGCGGTCCGACCATCGTTTTCCCGGGCACGCTGAAGGTGACAAAAGCGGCGGGTCTTTACAACGGCGATGCCGCGAAATGGACGCCGAAAAACATCACCATCCGCAAGGCGGCGACATTGCGACTCAGCGTCGGCGGTCCGGGTGAGTTCAGTGGCGAACAACTGGGCGCATTGCTCACCGGGCTGACGACCAAGGTTCAGGACAACGGTCTGATGGGCGGTTCGTTTCTGGCGCTCGATACCGCCAACGCCACCGCCCCGGTCGTTGTATCGGCCAGCATCGCGGATTCCAAAGGTCCGGGCGGCGGCTCGTTTCTGGTTAAAAAATGCGGGTCAGGGGTGATGAAGCTCGCGGGCAACAATACCTACACCGGTCGCACGGTTTTGGAGGCCGGGGGATTGAGCATTGCCTCTTTCAACAGCTACGCCGGCGGCAAGGCCAGCAGCAGTCTCGGCGCGCCGCAGGACATCGAGGCCGGCGAGATCGTCATCGGTGAAGAAAACAAGGATGGCGAATGCGTGCTGATTTATACGGGCAGCGGGGAAAACACCAACCGGGTGCTGAATCTCGCGGGCAAGAATGCCACCGTGACCCTCGAACAATCCGGCACCGGTTTGCTCAAGTTCACCAGCGACATCCTGATTTCCGGTTACGGGGCCGACAAAACCATCGCACTGAAGGGCTATACCGCGGGCACGGGCGAAATTGCGGGAGCAATCAGCGATCCCCACGACCGCGAGAGCAAGGCGAAAACAGCCGTCATCAAATCGGGCAAGGGCACCTGGGTGCTTTCCGGATCCAACACATTCAGTGGTGCGACCAAGGTCGTGGAGGGCACTCTCGCACTCAGCTCCGCGAATAGCGTCGGAGAAAAAACCGCCATCGAGATCTCCGCCGGGGCGATGCTTGAGCTGAACTTCAAAGGTGAACTGCGCGTCGGCAAACTGATCATCGATGGCAAAGAGCAGGCCGCCGGAACCTACGATGCGAAAAACTTGCCGAAGCTGATCAAGGGAACGGGGGTTTTGAAAATCTAACATCTGCCGCTCACCAGTGCGGATGCGGCCTCTCCCCGGCTCCTTCCTTTGCAGGAAATGCGCTGCTGCGTACCCGCTAGCGGCGCTGATCCTGGAGTCGATGCCGCATGCGGCCGGTGAAAAACAAACTCCATGAATTCCAGCAAACAAGACGTTGTTATCAAGGTGCCCGAAGTGACCTAGGTCTTCTGGATCATCAAAATCCTTGCGACAACTCTTGGCGAGACTGGCGGCGATGCGGTTTCGATGTCGATGAATCTTGGATACCTTGTCGGCACAGGTATTTTTGCGGTCTTGTTCTTGGTGGCGGTTCTCGCCCAGGTGCGTGCAAAGAAGTTTATCCGGTCGAATTCTAATTGCTAATGCAACGGCTGTCAATTTGTTTGAAATTTTGTTGGTTGAATTCGTTCGGGGTTAAAAAATTGTGGCGTTTTCTGGGGCGGTTGTTGAGTGCTTCTTGTGTTTCTTTGATTTGTTTTGCTGTGATGTCATAGAATTCGATTTTCTTGGGAAA